>NZ_JAGPYY010000001.1:0-304183 GCF_024454075.1 Corynebacterium sp. CCUG 71335 | reverse complement strand
GCTGATGGTACTGCACCCGGGAGGGTGTGGGAGAGTAAGTTACCGCCGACCAACAACAACAAAAACAACTCAATACACAAGCACCCCGGACACACACCGTGCCCAGGGTGCTTTTCGCACGCCCAAAGACGCCATAACGCCGCATACGGGATGAACCCCTCCCAACGCAATCACGCCGCTCAATTTCGCCGCATCTTCCCTGGTGACGTACGATGCAAGGGCTTGATAGTTTGCCTGCTGGGAGGTTTCCGTGGACGTTCTACCCTCGATTCTGCTGTTCTTCATGGGCATCATGGCGGGCATTATCAACTCCGCTGTGGGTTCGGGTTCGCTGCTCACGCTCCCGGTGCTTCTCGCCATGGGCGTGCCACCCGGTGTGGCGGTACGCACCAACACGATCGGCCTAATGTTCGCGTCTTTTGGTTCAGCGTGGGGCTTCCGCCACGAGACGAAGCGTGAGATGCCGTGGCTGCGTCCACTGATCATCATGACCATTATTGGTGCGGCGTCGGGCTCGTTGCTGTTATTGTTCACACCGACCCGTGCGCTCGACTTCGTTATTCCGATCCTCATCGTTGTGGCATTGCTGTTGGTGGTGTTCCAGCAGCGGATCGTCGACACGCTTGCGCGTGTGGGCAAGGATTCGGAGACCCGTAATGCCGAGGTGCAGGCGGAAAGCGACGAGCCTGTGGGGGAGGCGTACAAGAAGCCTGGCCTCGTCGGAGCGATGGGTCTAGCATCCGTCTACGGCGGGTTCTTCACCGCGGCTCAGGGCATCATCTACTTGGCTGTCATGGGCGTGGGCACTGGTAGGTCGTTCAAGGACGTCAACCCGGTGAAGAATTTCCTGTCCATGATCGTCAACACCGTCGCGGCACTGGTGTACCTCATCGCCTACCTCTTCTTTGGAGCTGAGGTTCTATGGCTCGGTGTTCTCATCCTCGCGGCCGGCGGTGTCATTGGCGGACTGGTCGGCGCCCGCATTGCTAAGCGGGTCTCCAACCGCTTCCTCAAGGGTGTCATCGTTGTTGTCGCGGTCATTGCGCTCATTCGCCAGTTCATCTAGAAGCGTGAGCAGATAGCAATGCGAAAAGCCGGGCTTATGCCCGGCTTTTCTTGTCTCACGCGGCTGGGTGATCAGCCACCTGCGAGCATTTACTCCTTAGTGATGCCGTAGGAGTTGTACAGCTTGACCTCGCGGTCCTCACCGTTGTGCAGGTCACCCTCGACCTGGTAGAAGTCGATCTTGAATTCCTTCTCGGTGACGGTGTAGACGGCGAAGCTCTGGATGGTCGACTGGCGGTAGTTGTCGTGCTTGTGGTCGAACTTCGGAGTCTTCTCCGGCTGCTCAGCGACGTCGAAAAGCTCGTTCCAGGTGTCAACGTCCTCTTCAGTCATCCAGTCGAGCTTCTCGCGGACCTTGTGAACGTGGTCTGCACCCTTCTGGTAGATCGCGTCGTAGGTCTTGGTGCCCGAGGTGTTCGGGATGACGTAGGTGACACCGTCCGGGTTGACGTGGTGCTCAACGCCGTCGATCTCACGCTTTTCGGTGTCCTCGACTTCGCCGTAGGAGAAGTTGTCCGGGCTATACGTCAGGGACTTCGTGCGGGTCAGGTTGTGGTCGTGGCCCTGGAGAACCAGGTCGACGTCGAGCTCGTCAGCCATCTGGACGAACTCCTCACGGGTGACCTGGACGTCCTCGTCCTGCAGGGAGTGGTAGGACGCGGAGTAGACCGGCTTGTGGTAGGCCAGGATGATCCAGTTCGCACCGTTCTCGCGGGCCTTACGGATGTCCTCCTTCGCCCACTCCATCTGCTCGCGGCCGACTGCACCCTCGTCCGGGTTGTCGTCAGACTCCTTGTTGTCGTTGGTGTTCATCACCACGAAGTGTGCGCCGGAGTAGTCGAAGGAGTAGTAGGAGCCGCCATCGATCTTGTCATTGCTGACGGGCACGTTGGTGTGCTCGTTGAAGGCGGTCTCGTGAACGCCCTCTTCCCAACGCAGGTTGTACTCATCGTGGTTACCCGGCGTGTAGGCGTGCGGCAGCTTAATGTTGGCGTCGTGGGAAGCGTTGAGGTTATCGACCCACTCATCCTCGACGGCCGCGGTCTCAACGAAGTCACCGGTGTGGAGCGCGAAGTTGGCGTCCGGAGCGACCTCCATGGCCTTCTCCAAGGTGTTGGCGCCGTACGCCGCCTCGTTGTTCACATGCTCGTTCCAGTAGGCGTTCTGAGTGTCGGTGTAGTGGATGAATTGGAAGCTCTCCTCATCCGGGTTCGAGGTGGTGAACGTACCGGTCTCGGAGTACCCCTCAGACTCGGAACCGACCTGGAAGTAGTAGGTCTTGTTGGGCTCAAGGCCGGTGGCGGTCGCCTTGTTGGAGTGCTCCTTGACGTCGACAAGCGAAAGGTGCGCAAGCTTCGAACCGTCAGCAGTCCACTTCGTGTTTTCGCGGTCGATCTGCTCGTCGGTGAAGTAGCCCTCGACCTCCTCGGGGTTACCTTCATCGTCAACGAGCATGTCGCCCTCGTCGTCGAAGGTCACGGCGGAGTAGATGTAGTAGCCGTCCTTATCGCGCTCGGCGTAACGGTTGGTCACCTCGGTGGTCTCAGCGGGGAACTCCTTGGCGTCGGACATGTCCTCCTGCTCGGAGACGAGCAGCATGGAGTCATCGAGGTCATCCTTGGTGTACCAGTTGAAGCCCATCTCAGTGGAGGTGTCCTCCATGAGGTTCATGGCAATACGGTCAGGCTCATTATCAACCTCGACGTCTGCAACCTCGGGCTTGTCGTCCTGGAGTTCAATCAGGTCAAGACCGTTCTTTTCACCGTAGACCGGGTCAACTTCCTCGACATCGGTTTCGGTGGCGGTAGCGGTTTCTTCAGCTACGTTCTCGCCGTTCTCATTCTCCGCGGTGCACGCGGTGATGAACAGTGCGGAACCGGAAACGATCGCAATGGTTTTGAAATACTTGGATTTGGTGAACACGTGAAAACCTTCGGCATGTTGTTGTCGGAGTGGTCACTATCCACTGTGGGCATGCCGCCCTAACCCGAGGTTTCCCGAGCCTAAATTCAAAATGAACAATCTTGCAGGACTTTAGAGCTTTCCTGAAAGACGGGGTAGCGCTATCGCGGGGAAGTCAGAGAGTAAGCAGGTTATATGGGGTTTCCTTGGCCTCGTCGTAACGTTTCCGCGCCTTTTCCAGCTTCTGCCACTGTTCTTGTGGGATTGCTTCGCGCGCCTTATCCACGACCTCCGCATCCGGTGTCGCCCACGCGATCGGCATCGGGCTCACCTCTTGGAAGTGCTCCGTGTCGCGTGTCGTGCGCCGTCCGCCGACAGCCACGGCCGGTAGCTTCATGCCTTTTTTGGGGGTATCCATCCCAGGGATCGCGGTCACGGTCCGCAGCGCCGCCGCGTACGTCGGTGGCTGGTTCTCGTCGACGTTGATGTTCACAAGCGCCATGATGACGCTGTCGCGGGGGTTGACCTCAGCGATCACCGCCGGTACGAGCGGATAGCGGTCATACAGGTCCTGGGCCGAGCCGACAGAACGGGGAACCAGAAACGCGACGAGCAGCATCATCAACCCGAAAAAGATCAGGCCGAGTCCGCCGACCCATCGCCACGGCGAAGCCGGATCCACCAAGAACCAGACGAGCAGGCCCGCGATAAGACAGATGACAAACAGTGAAACACCGGAGATGACTGCCTTGCGGGTGTCCCGGAGCATTTCGTTGTGCTGCTTGGCAAAGGCCTCGTCGACGTCGAAGTGGAAGTGCATTCTTCAAGGATAAACGGTCGCGCGATGTGTGCTGGTCAGAGGTCGGCGGCGTCGACAAGCCGGTAGGCGTAGCCCTGTTCCGCGAGGAATCGCTGGCGGCGCGCGGCGTACTCGGCGTCGAGAGTGTCGCGCGCGACGATGGTGTAGAACAGCGCCTCTTTGCCGTCTTCTTTCGGCCGGAGCAGCCGCCCCAGCCGCTGCGCCTCTTCTTGGCGCGATCCGAAGGTGCCGGAGACTTGAATGCCCACGGCTGCTTCCGGCAAATCGATGGAGAAGTTCGCCACCTTCGAGACCACCAGCGTGCGCAGCTCGCCACTCCGGAACGCGTCGAAGAAGGATTCGCGTTGGGTGGTCGATGTTTTGCCGTCGATAAGCGGTGCGCCTGTGCGTGCGGCGATCTCTTCGAGCTGTTCGATGAACGCCCCAATAATGAGGATCTGCTCGCCATCGTGTTGCGCAAGAAGCTTATCGACGACACCCAGCTTCCCCTCACTACACGCCGCCACCCGGTACCTTTCGCGGGTCTCGGCGGTGGCGTACACCATCTTTTCCTCGGAGCTGAGTGCCGTGCGGACCTCGACGCATTCGGCGGTGGCAATGTAGCCGGCCATCTCGAGCTCTTTCCACGGGGCGTCGTACCGCTTCGGGCCGATGAGGGAGAACACGTCGTCCTCGCGGCCGTCCTCACGCACGAGCGTGGCGGTCAGGCCGAGCCTGCGGCGCGACTGGAGATCCGCCGCCATGCGGAAGACAGGGGCGGGGAGGAGGTGGACCTCGTCGTAGATGATCAGGCCCCAGTCGCGAGAGTCGAACAGCTCCAAAGCCTTGTACTCGCCCTGTGTTTTGCGTGTGACCACCTGGTATGTGGCAATGGTGACAGGGCGGATCTCCTTGCGCTCGCCGGAATACTCGCCGATCTCCTCTGGCGTGAGCGTGGTGCGGCGCAACAGTTCATCGCGCCACTGCCGTCCAGCGACCGTGTTGGTGACTAGGATTAACGTGGTTGTCTGCGCCTGCGCCATGGATGCCGCACCGACGATCGTTTTGCCTGCTCCGCAGGGCAGCACCACGACGCCGGAGCCGCCCTCCCAGAATGACTCGGTGGCGTATTGCTGATAATCGCGCAGCTCCCAGCCGTCGTGGTTGAGCTCGATTGGGTGGGATTCGCCGTCGACGTAGCCGGCAAGGTCCTCGACCGGCCACCCGATCTTGGTCAGCTCCTGCTTGATATGGCCGCGTTCGGAGGGGTGAACGGGAGCCGTCGTAGCGTCGATCGGAGCGCCCAGCATGGGTTTGATCTTCTTATTGCGCTGGATCTCGGTGAGGATCGTTTCCTCATCGGCTTCGAGGATGAGGCCGTGGGCCGGATGCTTGATCAAGCGAATGCGGCCGTAGCGGGCCATCGTCTCGGCGACGTCGATAAGCAAGGCTTGGGGAACGGGGAAGCGCGAGAAACGCTCGAGGACGTCCACGGCCTGCTCTGCGTCGAACCCGGCGGCGCGGGCGTTCCACAGCGCCAACGGCGTAATCCGGTAAGTGTGGACGTGCTCCGGCGCGCGCTCCAGCTCCGCGAACGGGGCAATCGCCGCACGCGCCTGCGCAGCTTCCGGATGCGCGACGTCGAGGAGGACAGTCTTGTCGGACTGAACGATGAGCGGGCCGTCACCTAAAGGCATACGGGACATTATGCCTGCCTGGTACTAGCGTAGTGCTGGCAGGGTTAGGGGTCCCCGGCGGTAGACACGGAGCGGATACCTAAAATTGGTACTATTTGTGCATGGCTAAGAACACGTCCGTAACCCTTGGGCCGCACTATGAGGAATTCATCGCTCAGATGGTGGCAAGTGGACGCTATGCGACGTCCAGTGAAGTGATCCGCGCTGGCCTCCGCATGATTGAGGACTACGAGCAGCGGCTAGAGGTCCTGCGTCGTGAGATCCAGAAGGGGGAGGAGTCTGGTCTCGCAGAGGACTTTGATTTCAATAAGTTCATAAAAAAAATGAAGCGTGGCAATGACATACCGGCTTAAGGAAGAAGCCGTTGAGGACCTGCGGGGAATCTGGTCCTATTCCGAAACTCAATGGGGGCCAGCACAGGCGGAGCGCTATTTGCGAACTTTGGAAAGGCAATTTGCCTGGATTGCCAATCAACCGACTTCGGGGAAGCTAGTGCCGGGGATTTCTGGGTACCGTCAACGGGCCGCAGGCAGTCACATGATCATCTATCGTCTCGATGATCGAGGCGTGATTGTGATTCGCGTGCTCCATCAAAAAATGGACCCGTCCCGGCACCTCTAAGGCGCACGGAACAGATCCAGATAGGAAGCTAGCCCCGCAGTGCCTCCGACCACTTGGTGGTTTGGCCGTTGTTGAGGATGGTGCGGCGGTAAATGCGCGCGGCGATCCAGACGACGACCACGGTCGCTACGGCAGCCAGGGCGAGGGAGCCCGTGAGCTGAAGTGCGGTGAAGTCGCCGGCCGCGTACGACAGTGGTGCGGCGAAGATGGATACCGGCGGGATCCAGCTGGCCACCTGCATCCAGGTGGCGTCTGTGGCCATCCAGCCGAATGCCGGAATGTAGGCGCTGACAATGATCAGCAGCAGGACGGGCATCTGTGTGGACTGGAGGTCTTCAGTGCGCTGGACCATCGCGCCGGCAGCGGCGTAGAGGCCGGCGAAGAAGAGCATGGCCAGCAGGTAGGAGACGAGCATGATGGGCAGGATGGACCATTCGATGCTGATATCTTCCAGCAGACCTGTGAACTGCAGCGCGGCGAAACCAGCGCCGAGCAAGATCGCGGTGGAGATGAAGCCGAAGACGAGGTTGCCCAGGATCTTCCCGGCCAGGAAGTCCAGCGGACGGACGGCAGCGAGGACGAGCTCGACGACGCGGGAGGACTTCTCCTCCGTCACGCGGCTGCCCACCTGCGCGGCGAAGGTGATCACCATGAACACGATGAGCATGAGCAAGATGAATGCGGTGAGCAGGCGTGCGAAGTCCTGTTCGGAAGCAGCATCGTCTTTGCCTTCGTCGATATTGGCAATGTTTACTGCTTCGACGTTGATCTCTGGGGAGGCGGACTGGAAGTCGGTGGGTGAAATGCCCAGCTGTTCCAGCGCGGCGGCTTGTGAATAGGACTCGGCGAGGGCATCCACGGTGGTCATCACGGAAGTGTCGGGAAGACCGTCGGAGATGACCTGCCAAGTGTCGTTTTCAGCGACGAGCGCGGCATCGACATCACCGTCACGCACGAGGTTCTCGGCTTCCGTGCGGTCGGCAACATCGCGGGCCTCAAGGCCGGACCCCTCGAGCGTCTGCTTATCGACGTTGACTACCGCCACCGGCGTGGCTTTGTCCTCTGGGTCCTTATCCTTCTGCCAGGACGCGAAACCGACGGCTGCGAGAATGGCCACGAGCATGATGACCAGGGTGATGATCACGGATTTCTTGCTGAACAGAATCTGGATCTCGCGCTTAGCGGTGGTGAGGACGGTGTGGAGCGGGGAATAGGTGCTCGTGGTCATTACTTCACAACCTCCTTGAACAGGTCGGTCAGGTCGGGGACGACACGGGTGAATTCATGGACATCGCCGGCGGCAAGGGCAGCGTGCAGGATGCGCTGGTCGTCGCCGGTGGAAGAGGTCTCGAGGATGACGTGGTTCGCGGCGTCGTCGATAAGCGTCGTGCCCTCCGGGAACCATCCGCGGGCCGTGGTGCCGACCTTGTAGCGGATCGGGCCGTGGGTGCGCAGCTCGTCGACTGTGCCTTCGGCGACCATGCGGCCGCGGGTGACGATGCCGACGCGGTCGCACAGGCGCTGGACGAGGTCGAGCTGGTGGGATGAGAAAACGACGGGGACACCATTGCGGGCGCGGTCGGTGAGCATGGTGCTCATGACGTCCACAGCGACGGGGTCGAGGCCGGAGAACGGCTCGTCGAGGATGAGGATGTCCGGGCCGTGGATCAAGCTTGCGGCGAGCTGGACGCGCTGCTGGTTGCCCAGCGAGAGATCGTCAAGCTTGTCGTTCACACGCTCGCCCAGGCCGAGCTCGCCTAGCAGGTCCTCGCCGCGCTTTTTCGCGGCGGCTCGGTCGACACCGTGGAGCTGAGCCAAAAAGACCAGCTGGTCGAGGACTTTCTCCTTGCCGTACAGGCCGCGCTCTTCGGGCATGTAGCCAATGCGGCGCCGCGTGGCGTCGTCAAGCGGGGTGCCGTCGAGGAGGACTTCACCGGAATCGGCCTCGAGCACGCCGAGCGCGATGCGCATTGTGGTGGACTTGCCGGCGCCGTTGGAACCAACGAAGCCGTAAATTTCGCCGTCACCGACATTGAAAGTCATGCCGTCGAGCGCAGTGACGTCGCCATAGCTTTTGTGCAAGTCTTTTATCTCTAACGTGGTCATTATTCCTCCACTGGCTGGTCTTCAGGGTGGTCGCGGTTAATGGTGGCAGCGAAGCCGATCATGGGCAGGGTGGCCACGAACAGGTAGGTGAACACCATGTACAGGCCGGCCGTTTCGTAAGCGACGCTATTGCCGGAGTCGGCGATGAACTTGGCATACAAGAGAAACCCAGCTCCGCCTACGAAAGTGAGCGCCGAATATGCCTTGAACGCGCGTTGACGCCATGTGGCGAAGATGTCGCGCTCGTATTCATCGAGCTGCGAATCTGGTAACCGGTCCTTGCTGTCGTTAGCCCCGCGGATATAGGTCCACGCGGCCATGGAGAGGAGCATGGCCACGATGTACGACAGCGAGAACGGCCACGAATCTAGTTCTGCGATCAGTGAGATGCCGAACAGTAGCGCCGCAACGATCAAGCCAGCAAAGTAAACCGCGATGAGAACACGCGTCGCTTTCTGGTTGCGTACTCTTTTAGAGCCTGGAAGTGATGCTCGGTTCTGTCTTGATATGGAAGTCATCGCTTGTAGAGCTCCTTCGACATAGGGGCGAATTCATTGCGCGAAAAAACCGCTTCGACCGGGAGCTCAAAGACCTCGCAGACGCGGAAAGCGAGATCGAGGCTGGGGGAGTGGTCGCCGCGTTCCAAAGCGCCGATGGTCTGCGGGTTCACGTCGATGAGTTCCGCGAGTTGGTTGCGCGACATGTCGCGCTCAGTCCTCAGTACGCGAACCCGATTGAAAATCGGACTCTTCGGTTCTTTTCGTGCTGCCACACAATCAAGTGTTGTATAAACCCAACAATCTGTCAACGAATTGGAGGAAAAAAGTTTGGTGAACCCGATGGGGATAGCATGAAACTATGACTGCAACAATCACATCCCCTGCTGCGCATCTGGCCCGCGAATTAGGCTCCGATCAGACGATTTCCACCCGCCAGATCGATCGGATCAAGTACGCGCACGATGCATCGCACTTCCTGTACACCCCGCAGGTGGTCGCGGAAGCGCGCAACGCGAACGATGTCGCCGCGGCCTTCCGGGCATCGGCATCGTCCGGCACGCCAGTCGTGCTGCGTGCGGGCGGTACCTCGCTGTCCGGGCAGGCTGGGGGCGGGGGCATGCTTGTCGACGTCCGCAAGCACTTCCGCGGCGTCGAGGTCCTCGATGCCGGTAAACGTGTGCGCGTCCAACCCGGCTCGACGGTGCGGCAGGTCAACGCGCACCTCGCGCCCTACGGCCGGAAACTCGGTCCCGATCCTGCTTCCGAAGGTGCGGCCACGCTCGGCGGCGTGATTTCCAATAACTCCTCCGGTATGGCGTGCGGCACGCAGTACAACACCTACAACACGCTCGAATCCTTGACGTTCGTGCTGCCGTCCGGCACCGTCATCGACACCGCGCATGCGGATGCGGAGGCGCAGTTTGCACGGGAGGAACCGGAGCTCGCGGAAAAGCTCGAGCAATTGAAGCGTCGCGTTCGCGGCAATGCTGAATCCGTGAAGAAGATCGAGCAGCACTTCGCGCTGAAGAACACGATGGGCTACTCGCTCAACGCGTTCCTGGACTACGAGTCTCCGCTGGAGATCTTCACGCACCTGCTGGTCGCCTCGGAGGGCACCCTGGCGTTCATCGCTGAGGCGGTGCTGCGCACGGTCGAGGTGCCCAAGCTGAAAACCACCACGATCGCGGTGTACCCGACGATCGATGCGGCGACGCGCTCGTTGCCCGCGCTGTTCGATTCCAAGGCCGCGACGCTCGAGCTGATGGATTCGCGCTCCATCGCGGTCGGCCGCGGTTTTGACTCGGTGCCGGAGCAGATCACCGGCTTCGAGCTGGACCAGCACGCCGCGCTGCTCATCGAGTACCACGCGAACGAGGAAGAGCAGCTGCGCGAGTACGAGCGCGCCGGCACGAAGCTCTTGGGCGAGCTGGATCTGGCCACGCCTGCGGAATTCTCCACCGACCCGAAACAAGCTGCGAAGGCGTGGGCTTTCCGCAAGGGCCTCTACGCCCAGGTCGCGGAGGCGCGCCCGTCCGGCACGACGGCGCTGCTGGAGGACATTGCCGTGCCGGTCGAGGATCTGGCCGACACCTGCGGCGGGCTGCAGGGGCTGTTTGACGAATACTCCTACGACGACGCTGTCATCTTTGGCCATGCCAAGGACGGCAATATCCACTTCCTCATCACCGACCGGTTCGAGGGCGATGAGAACTTGGGCCGCTACGACGGGTTCAACGAGGCGATGGTGGATCTCGTGCTCGGCGCGGGAGGAAACCTCAAGGCTGAGCACGGCACCGGCCGCGTTATGGCACCGTACGTGCGCCGCCAGTACGGCGACGAACTCTACGAGGTCATGGTGGAGCTCAAGCGCGCCGTCGACCCGCGCGGGGTGATGAACCCGGGGGTGATCATCACCGATGATGACCGCGAGCACATGAAGAACTTCAAGCTCAACCCACAGGTCGAAGACGAAATCGACTCGTGCGTGGAGTGCGGCTACTGCGAGCCGGTCTGCCCGTCGCGCGATCTCACCATGACGCCGCGCCAGCGCATCGTGGTCCGCCGCGCCCGTGCGCAAGCGATCAAGGACGGCGATACCGAGTTGGTCACGCACATCGACGCCGAATACCAGTACGAGGGCATCGATACCTGCGCCGTCGACTCGATGTGCGTGACCGCCTGCCCGGTGGGCATCGACACCGGAAAATTCATTAAGTCGCTACGCCGCGGACAGGCCGGTGCCGTCGAATCCGCCGGCTGGGCCGCCGCTGCGAAGGCATGGGGCCCGGGCAATAAGCTCGCGTCCACCGCGCTTACCGGCGCGTACTACCTGCCGTCTTCCCTCGTGGAGAAGGTCACTGGCGTTGCCCGCGCGCTTGTCGGCGAGGACACCGTGCCGTCGTACCGCCCGGAGCTGACCAAGGGCGGTACTTCCCGCGCCAAGGCGTTCGGCACACGGATCGGCGACCCGAATGCTGAGCCCGTCGGCGTGTTCGTTCCTGCCTGCGTGAACTCCATGTTCGGCCCGCAGGGCGATGGCATTGGCGCGTCAGCCGCATTCGCCAAACTGGTCGAGCGCGCCGGGCTGTCGCTCGTCGTGCCGGAAGGCATCGACGGCATGTGCTGCGGCACTCCGTGGGCGTCGAAAGGCATGGCCGCCGGACACGACATCATGCAGCGCCGCGTCAACGACGAGCTCATCGCCGCCACCGATGGCGGCCGCCTACCTGTCATCGTCGACGCCACCAGTTGCACACACGGCTTCCAGGACATGGCGGAGACCATCGGCATCACTGTCATCGACGCTGTCGCATTCGTGGGCGACAAGGTGGTGGACAAGCTCGACGTCACTGACAAGATCGATTCGATCACGTTGCACCCGACGTGCTCGACTACGCACCTTTCGCTTAACGACGATCTGAAGCAGGTCGCCGCTGCCGCCGCCGAGACGGTCAACGTGCCGCCGGAGTGGAACTGCTGCGGCTACGCCGGCGACCGCGGCATGCTCCACCCGGAGTTGACCCAGGCTGCCACGAAGCGTGAGGCGGAGGAAGTCGCCGAATTCGACTCCGAGTGCCACGCCTCCTCCAACCGCACGTGCGAGCTAGGTTTGACCGCCGCGACGGGCAAGGACTACGAGCACGTGCTGGAGGTGCTCGAGCGGGTGAGCCGCTAGGCCATCACGACCTTGGTGATGCGCGGCAACGCGATGCGCACCACCCTGTCAGTGGCGGCGACGTGCACGTCGACCTGCCCGGCAGATACCGACAAAGGCAGGGCGGTGAGCGTCCGGCCGCGGCCGTTCTTGTCCACGTAGCCCAGCGTGACCTGGCGCTTGCCGCGCGCCGCCGCGCGGAGGACCTCGATCGTGTCCCCGGCGGATGGCGGCGCGGGCTCCGCGCTGGTGCCCTCCGAGCGCAGTCGCGCGATGATCCGTTCGGCCTGCTCGTCGGTGACGGTGGCCGGGCGCGGTAGGCGCGACGGGGTGGCCGGAACGAGCGCCCGCTCCGGCGCCATGTTCAGCTGTGCTCCGGTCTCGTCCTCCGCGGTGGGCTGGAGACCGGCCTTGCGCAGGGCGTGCATGAGCTTCGGCAGCGGAAGCTGCGAGACCGCGACGGTGGGCGCGAGCGGGCGGATGATTCCACTGAGCTTCACCGACGCCGTTGTGATCAGCGCAGGGTCCGCGCTGCGGAGATAGCTCATTGCGGCTCCCGCGCGGATGGAGCCGTGGGTCCGAGCGGTGTCGTCGATGAGGAATGTGATGCCCTGGGGGACCTCGCCCATGACATGGTCGTTCAGCCAGGAATGAATCTCGTCGGCGGTCAGCCCACTGTCCAGGCCGCGGCGGACGGATGCGTCGGTGATGCGCCAGACGCTGGCTACGCCAGGCGACTCGAGCTGCGCGATGTTCTCCAGGAATGCAACCATCTCCAGTTCCAGCGGGCCGGGGGCGAGCACCGTCATGTCCGCCTGTGCGATAAGCATGTCCACCGGGGCCGGTACGAGCGCGCGGGTGGCGGCGGCGATGTCCGCGTTTTCTAAGAGTGCTTTCAACGGTGTCGATGCGGCAGGCGTTGCATCCAAGGCGCCGACGAAACGGGCTTCTTCGACGGTGGTGTCGATGAATGACGGCGGAAACTGGGAGGCTGCCAGGGGAGCAAAGTAGAAGAGTCGCTGAGGATCGCCGTGGTGGTGCAGGATGGTCAGGCGTGCGCCGCGGGCGTCGGGGGAGTGCATCTCCGGCGAGAGGAGCTTTTCCTCCTTGTCCGTCCGCCACGGGGAAGCAGCCCATCCCGTGAGCAGGATCGCCCACTGGTCGGGCAACGTCGCATCCAGCCACGTCAGGGCGTCCTTCGTAGCAGCAAGTACATCGGTGTCGTCCACATTGCCGCGGCCGATCAGCCCGGCAGATTCACCGATGGTGATCAATAACGCTGGGTCGAAGCCGAGTTCTTTGCCTACGTTCGTTCGTACGCGCACGCCGACGGAGCCGTCCTTGTTCAGCGGGACGGGCTCAGCGAGTAGTAGCGTGATCAACTGGCGCAATTGGCGCACGGCGTCGAGCCCCTGCGTCGTGGCGGCGGTGTCGACGCTGTCCTGGTCGATGCTCGGGGCAGACGGTTCCGTCATGGGGAAGGTCCGTGGCGGGTGGCCGCGCAGCACATCGCGGACAGGTCGGGGGAGCCGGACGCTGCTTGAATCGACGCGAACGAGGAGGCCCTTGGCGATGAGGGTGCCGATCGGCGTCGTCGGATCCGCGTCTGGGGCGGCGGCCTTGGTGGTGCCCACGCCGCCGTTGGTGGCGAGCCTTTCCAGCACCTTGCGCTCTGGTCCGGAGATTTCCGCCATCAGGTCGTCGAAGTCGTCCGGCGCACGATCGGTCACGCGCCAGCCGGCGGGCACTGCGCTCAACACCCCCGGTGCAATGCGGAGCTCATCGTCCTTACCGAAGACCAGCGCATGCGCGCGGAGATTATCGAGTGCTCCTTCTCCCGCCTCAGCAGTGGCATCGTACGGGTCGAATTCTGCCCCGGCATCGGCGAGGCGTTCCAGGAGTGCCAGGTCGGGGGCGGTCAAGCGTCGTAAAGCTCGTGCAATCGACCCTGGAAGCGCAAGGCGAGTTGCCAGCGAAGCGATCTGCGGTGGCGCGGGGAAGAACGCGTCCGGGCGGGCGGAGATGAGCCGGCGTAGCGCGCCGTCGTCGAGTTCGGTGAGCGAACGGGTGAAGGAAGTCATTGCGGGGGTGATTTTACGTGCGTTTTCCCTTCCGGCGTGAAAGAATGATGTCCATGGCTAAAGACGTTGACAACATCACCCAGATCAACCCGGCTTGGCCCGCCCACACCCCGGGCAACGGTCACCCGGTGACGGAGATTTCCTCCAAGCTCACAGGCGCATCCAGTCCCTACGGCGACGACCTGATCCTGCCCCGCCCGTGGGAGGAGACCGGGTACGTTCACCCGACGACGCGCATCAACATCGCGCAGTAGTCGCTGCTGACATAGATCCGCACCGTGCAAAAACGCATGGCGCGGATCTTTTTTGCACGTGTGACTATACCGCTTGGTCTAGTTGAATGGGTGGGTTTATAGACAGATTGGTGCAGAACGGCTATTCTTTCACAGGTCAGTACTAGTTCCCTTTTATCGGGAGGTTTTCATGCTTGTGTCCGGATTAGCGGTGGGAGTTGCGCTCGGCGCTGTTATGCAGAGGGGTAGATTCTGCGTGACGGGCATGATGCGCGACGTGTTCCTACAGAAGAAGGGCCGTGGTCTAGTCGCCCTTTTCATCGTCATCGCTGTGCATGCGGTCGGCTTGGCGGCTCTGACATCCTTGGGCGTCATCGCGCCGGAGTACCGCACCTTCGCCCCGCTCGCCGTGATCGTGGGCGGCCTCATCTTCGGCCTATCCATTGTTCTTGCAGGCGGGTGTGCGTCGGGTACGTGGTACCGCTCGGCTGAGGGGCTCGTTGGCTCCTGGTTCGCGTTAGTGTTCTACGGTCTGTCCGCTGCCGCAATGAAGAACGGCGCGTTGTCGGGATTCAACGACTGGATGAAGCAATGGGATACCGGCTGGACCACTCTGCCAGAAACGTTCGGTGTGTCCGCTTGGTGGTTTGCCATCCCACTGGCGCTGGCCACCGCATATGCCGCTCACTTTTACCTTGAGCAGGATGCCGCTGCCCCGAAGGTGACCCTCGACGCACCGTGGTACCGCAAGGCGTTGCACCCGTACGTTGCCGGAGCCGTCATTGGCGTACTCGGTGTTATCGCGTGGCCGCTGTCAGCCGCGACTGGACGTAATGACGGCCTGGGGATCACCACCCCCACTTCCCACGTGACCTCCTACATTGTCACTGGCGAAGCGGAGTATGTTAACTGGGGCACCCTGCTGGTGCTTGGCCTTTTCGTCGGAGCGTTCATTGCGGCGAAGGCCTCCGGCGAATTCCGAGTTCGGGTTCCGGACGCAGTCACGAGCGTGCGCGCCATCGTCGGGGGAATCGGCATGGGTGTCGGTGCCTCTCTGGCCGGCGGCTGCACCGTGGGCAACGGCATGGTTCAAACGTCCCTGTTTAGCTACCAGGGCTGGGTCGCACTCATCTTCATTGCGGCTGGTGTCTATATCGGTGCGAAGATCTGGCTAAAGCCCAGCAAGGCGGGAGTGTCCCCCGAGGACGCTGGAGACTTGTACACCACCGATGAGTCTGTCCGTTCCAGTCACGATGCTGTTCACGACAGTCAAGAGGCCACCCCGGCTTTCAGCTTCCCGGTCGCTAACGGCGCATTGGCAGTGCAGACGAGGCCGAAGCAGGCCCGTAAGGCCCTCCCACTTGGTGGCGGCCGCTACAAGCTGGACACTCTCGGCGCCGTGTGCCCCTTCCCGCTCATTGGAGCGAAGGACGCGATCGCTGAGCTGGACAGCGGTGAGGCCTTGGTGATCGATTTCGATTGCACGCAGGCTACAGAATCCATTCCCCAGTGGGCCGCCGACGATGGCCACTCCGTGAAGGACTTTGTGCAGAACCAGAAGGCTGGCTGGCAGATCACAGTCGTTAAGGATGGCGCTTCCTAGGCTGAGCGCCGTTGCACAAACGAAAAGGGCTTGATTCCGATCTCGTCGGAATCAAGCCCTTTGTGCGTGCTGTTTAGCTACCGGCTTAGCGCGGGAGACGAGCGTTCACAGCAGCGATGAAAGCCTGTGCATCGCCAGACAGGAGAGCGTCGATCAAGTCCTTGTTGGCCTGGTAGAACGCGTTGTAGTCGTTGCGGTTGGCCTTGTATGTTGCCTCAACCTGTGGCGGGACATTCAGGCCGCGGTTGTTCAGCTCGCGGGTGAGGGACTTGTAGAGCTTGTCCACCTCGAGCTCGTTGTTCTTCTTCGGCTGCGGAGCTGCGGCCGGCTTCGGTGCCGGAGCCGGCTTCGCTGCCGGTGCGGTGCGCGGGGTCGGTGCGGAGTTCAGGCCCAGCTTGCGGGAGCATGCCGGCCATGCGCCCCAGCCCTGGCTTGCGAGGGTGCGCTCCGCGACAGCAATCTGCTGCTCGCGGGTTGCCTGGTGTGCGTACGGTGCGAACTCGCCGCCGCCGTATGCGCGCCAGGTGGAAGCGGAGAACTGCAGACCGCCGTAGTAGCCGTTACCGGTGTTGATGTGCCAGTTGCCGCCAGCCTCGCACTGAGCCAGGCGGTCCCAGTCGGAGTCCGGAGCTGCGGACGCGGTCGGCGCGACAAGTGCGGTGGTGGCGATGGCTGCGGTAGCGCCAGCCAGTGCCTTAGCGGACACGGCCTTGGAGTTCTGCTTGCGGTGACGTCCCATAGGGGTGTGTTTTCCTCTCTTGTTCTACGTCTGCGGGGTGAGCTGTCGGGTTCAGGCTGAGGGGATTTTAACCGCCTGGCCGCGGCGTGCGGCTTCACCCCTAGCGGTCTCGAGTGTGAGGGTCCGCGTTGCGCCGGAAAATATTCCCGCGCGGGTGGGTCCCCCGCTTCTGTCCTGTTGAGTTATATCGGGCATCGAGCCGGACAAAATTGAACGTGGCTCGTAGCTTGAATTGCACGCCCGTCTGTGGGCATGAGCGTAACTCTAGCGGTTTATAACGATTCAGTCACGTTCCGGAAGCAAGTTGTTGTCAGTGTGACTGATGTGACTCAACCTGCGCACGTTTTGCCCGCGCTGCCTGCGCAAACATTGAAAATGTGACCTATCTAACATTGGGTTGTGTTGGCGTGTTAGCCGGGGTGGCGGGTTCGTCGTAAAGCATAAGCAAACGCGCATTTTCGTGCCGTCGGAAGCGGCTCCGCAAAGGCCCAGTTCGCGTGTGGCTGATGAGGTGCCAGTTACTTGACGTGTGGACGGCACGAAAGTGGGGGTGCGGCAAAGGGAATGTTTTGCCCTGCCGGTGGGTTGTTCTAAGCCAGTAACTAAGATGGATAGCCCTAGTGATTAACGGTGGTGAATGACTAATGCCAGTAGGAAAAGTGAAGTGGTTCGACGCGGAGAAGGGCTTCGGCTTCGTCTCCAACCCGGGGGACGAGGATGTCTACGTGGGCAAGAACGTGCTGCCCGACGGCGTTGAGGATCTGCACCCCGGCCAGCGCATTGAATTCGATTTCGCAGCTGGCCGTCGCGGCCCGCAGGCATTGCGCGTCAAGCTTCTCGACGCTCCCCGCCGCCGCGCCGTCAACCGCCGCAAACCCGAGGAACTCGCCAGCATGCTCGCCGATGTCATGTCGATGCTGGAAACCCAAGTCCAACCCGCCCTGGACGCTGGCCGTTACCCGGAGCGTAAAGAAGCTCGCCAGATCGCCGAGATCCTGCGCGCGGTGGCCAAGGAGCTCGATGCCTAGCCAGTCCCGCTATGAGGCTTATGACGCTTCGGTGGAGAAGGCCCAGGTGACCATGACCGGGGTTTCTTCACCTTGCGCATCGGCGCCGACCATGAGCGCAGAAATTTCGATCACCACGAGATTCGCATCCTCGGAGACGACGGGGACATCGACCTCGTCTGCCTCACCGGGGGTGAAGGTGCGCTCAGTGTTAGCGGCGGGGTCGTCGTAAATGCTCAGCAGGGACCACTGCAGTTGGGCCACGTCGTTCGGCACGCTGACGCGGACGTTTTCGGTGCCGGGCTCGACGGGGAGCAGCGCGACATCGCCCTCGGGGCACTCCTGACCGAACTCACAAATGGAGAAGGGCATCGTCGACACCTCGTCACCGGATTCGCCGGCGCTGGCCGTGACCTCGATCTCCTGTGGTGGGGTGCCGGGACGGTTGTTCTGCCAATCCATGTAGAAGTACAGCCCGGCCACAATAGCGACGATGACCACGGCAATGACCGCCAGCATGACGACGGACCGCTGGTTACGTGCAGTGCGTGTTGTGCGAGATTTCGTGCTGCCCATGCCTTTAACTCTACGGTCTACTGCGGGACGAACTTCACGCGGTACAGGTCGGGCCAGCGTTTGCCGGACAGGAGAAACTCCTGGCCGGCGCCAGACGTGTTGGGGAGGTAGGCGATCCCGTTGAGGACGTGATTGGGATCGGGGGTGGCGTTGTTTTGCAGAGAAGAGGCGTCGATAAGCGCTTCGACAGCACCCGTGTCCGCATTGATGCGCACGATGTCCGTAGTCATGAAGATATTGGCGTAGATGTCGTCGCCGACGCACTCGAGCTCGTTGAGTCCCTCGATGGGCTGCTCGTCCATAGTGACAGTGAAGCGTTCACGTTCGGCAAAGGTGTCAGGGTCGATGCGGCGCAGCTGGTCACTGCCGTCGCTGAAGATGACCTCCCCGCCGTCGTCGCGGTGGCAAATGCCCCAGCCATCGCCGTCGTAGTTCACCCGGTCGATCTCATCGAGCGTGTCCGCATCGCGCTTGATGGCAATCCCGTTTTGCCAGGTGAGTTGCCACAAATGGTCGTCAACCCGCGTCATGCCCTCTCCGAAGAACTCACGGTCCAAATCCTGGCTTGCTAGTTCCTCGCCCGCGATCGTGGAGCGGTAGATGCGCGACTCGCCCTCCTGGCCGGTAGCCACGTAGAGCGTGCCGTCAGGAGCGACCTCTAGACCTTGGGTGAAACTGCTCTCGTCGAAGTCGTAGCGTTCGAGGACATCAACTGTCAGCTGCTCGACCTGGCCCGGATCTTGCTGCTCGCTAGAGCCCTCCGATCTCGACGGGGCGCACGCGGTGAGACCGATAATGCTCACTGCTGTCACCGCAGACATAGCGATCTGGGGGAGCCGGACTCGATTTGGGGAGTGGACCATACGGTCTATCTTGCAACACGGTGCGCAATAATGGATGCGTGCCACGAAGAAACTCGCGACGTCAACAAACCGGACCGCTTCTCAGCGCCTCCGCCGTAGATACTGCGCGGCAGGCTCTCGAAGAGCTCGATCAAGGGGAGATCGGCGACCACATCGGCGTCCACGGCATGAGCGGCAACGTGGCGACGCACCGCTTCGAAGCGTCCGTGCCGGGCTACCCTGGCTGGGAATGGAATGCGGTCGTTGCCTGCGCTGACGGTGCTGACTATGTGACAGTGAACGAGGTCGCCCTCGTGCCCGCCCCCACCGGCGATGCCTTGCAGGCTCCCGACTGGGTGCCCTACAGCGAACGCGTCCGCCCCGGCGACCTGCGCCCGGGTGACCTAATGGAGCCCGCGCCTGACGATGAGCGCCTCACCGACGACTCCTTCGCCCCCGATGCCGTCACCTTCCCCGGCCGCGAAACCAACCAGTATCTGACCACCGCCGGGCTGCGCGCCGCCAAGGAGAGGTGGCGCCGCGGCGACTACGGCCCCAATTCGGCCCACGCCAGCCAAGCCGCTCTACAGTGCCGGACCTGCGCCTTTTATATTCCGGCCGCCGAGCCCCTGGGCAAGAACTTCGGTATCTGCTCCAACGAATACTCCGCTGACGGCCACGTTGTCGCCGCCGTCTACGGGTGTGGCGCCCACTCCGAAACCAAGGTGGCCTCCCACGAGCTCGAGGGTGCCGGGGAGCTTTACGACGACGAAAGCCCCGTCTTCTAGCCGCCGAAAGGGCGCACCCGTTTTGGAAAAACGCCCGTGTAGTGGGACGCTTATCGCGTCATTTTCCGTTTGCTTGTCATGAAAAGGGGACGCGCCCGTGAGCGATCAACCCGCATCGGCTGGATCCACCTCTGGATCGACCAAGGTCACAGCTGACGCAGCCGCCACTGAGACTGCCGACACTACCGGCACCAATTCCACCCGCAGCGAACCGCAGTCCGGCCTGGACCGGTTCTTCCACATCTCCGAGCGCGGCTCGAGTGTGGGCACAGAGATTCGTGGTGGTGTGGTCACCTTCTTCGCGATGGCCTACATCGTGCTGCTCAACCCGCTGATCATCGGCACCGGTGAGGACGTCAACGGCACCGTCCTTGGCGTGCCGCAGGTCGCGGCGGCGACCGCCCTGGTCGCCGGCGTCATGTGCATCCTCTTCGGTGTCGTGGCGAACTACCCGTTCGGTATCGCGGCCGGTCTCGGCCTGAACACGCTGGTCGCGGTGACCTTGGTCGGTACGGAGGGACTGACCTGGGCGGAAGCGATGGGCCTGGTGGTCATCGACGGTATCGTCATCGTGATCCTGGCCGTATCCGGATTCCGTACTGCAGTCTTCCGCGCGATCCCGGCATCGATGAAGGCGGCAATCGGCGTGGGCATCGGCCTGTTCATCGCCATGATCGGTTTCGTGGACGCCGGCTTCGTCCGCCGCATCCCGGACGCTGCGATGACCACCGTGCCGGTGCAGCTGGGCAACGGCGGTTCGATCGCCACGTGGCCGACGGTCGTGTTCATCCTCGGCCTGTTCATCTGCGGCTTCATGGTGACGCGCAAGATTCCGGGCGGCCTGTTCATCGGTATCGTCCTCAACACCATCATCGCTCTGATCGTCGAGGCGGTTGTCGGTGCAGGTTCCTCTGCAGAGGACCCGTCCGGTTGGTCCCTTGCTGTTCCGTCCCTGCCGGAGTCCCTCGGCGGCGTGCCGGACCTGTCCATCGTGGGCAATATTGACCTCATCGGCGCGTTCGCCCGCGTCGGCGGCATCACCGCGACGCTGCTGGTGTTCACCCTGGTGCTAGCGAACTTCTTCGACGCGATGGGCACCATGACGGCGCTCGGCCGGCAGGCAGGCCTCAACGACGAGCGCGGTGAATTGCCGAACATGAAGAAGGCCCTCGTTGTTGAGGGCTGCGGCGCTATCGCGGGTGGCCTCGGCTCCGCATCGTCGGCAACGGTCTACGTCGATTCGTCGGCAGGCATCGCGGACGGCGCACGCACCGGCCTGGCCAACATCGTCACCGGCCTGCTGTTTTTGGCCGCGATGTTCTTCACCCCGCTCTACGAGATGGTGCCCATTGAAGCCGCCGCTCCGGTGCTGGTCATTGTCGGTGCGCTGATGATGATGCAGATCACCGAAATCGACTGGGACAAGTTCCACATCGCGCTGCCGTCCTTCCTGACCATCGTGGTCATGCCGTTCACGTACTCCATTGCTAACGGCATCGGCGTCGGCTTCATCGCCTTCACCCTCATGTCGCTCTTCGCCGGCAAGGCGCGCGAGATTCACTGGATCATGTGGCTGATCTCGGCCCTGTTCGTGGTCTTCTTCACGGTTGATCCCATTTTGGCGGCGCTCGCTTAAATGGAACGCATCACCGACCCTGCCGACCCGCGTCTAGACGACGTCCGCGACCTCAAAAACACCGATAACTCCAAGCGTTACGTGTTCGGTGAGGGGCCGCTTGTGGCCGGCAGGGTCATTGATTCCCGCTTTCCGCTGCGCTGCGTTGTGGGCTTTGAGAAAAAGCTCGACACGTTCTTCGCCGATCGCGCGGAGCAGGGTCTTGCGCCTATCGACGCACCCGTTTACGTTGTCACCCGCGAACTCCTCGCCGAGGTCGCCGGGTACGACATGCATCGGGGTTTGATTGCGGTGGCGGACAGGGCGGAGGAGACGTCGATAAGCGAGATGCTGAACGCGCGCACGCTGATCGTGCTGGAAGGCGTCGGGGACCACGAGAACATTGGCGCGATCTTCCGCAACGCCGCGGGCATGGATGTCGACGGTGTGCTGCTCGGCGCAGGCACGGCTGATCCGCTGTATCGCCGCAGCGTGCGCGTGTCGATGGGGCATGTGCTGCGCCTGCCGTTCGCGCATTTAGGTGGCACGTCGACGACATGGCAGCGCTCGCTGGACCAGCTGCGGGAGCAAGGTTTCCGCTTGGTGTCGCTGACCCCCGACTCGCGCGCGGTGCATCTCGCCGAAGCGCTTGTCGACGACACCGGCCACCCCTATAAGAAAGTCGCCCTCCTCGTCGGTGGCGAGGGACCTGGGCTGACGGAGCACGCAATGCGCGCGACCGATGTCCGTGCGCGCATTCCGATGGCGGCGGGCACTGATTCACTGAACGTGGCCACGTCCGCCGCGATTGCGTTCTACGAACGGCAGCGGTCCTTGCGGTAGCTGGCTGGCTAACCCCGGTCGGAGTGGCGCAGCTTCTCCTGCAGCGTCTCCTTGAGGTTGCGGAACCGGCGGGTCAGGCCGCGGGACACGCGGCGGGCGGCGGCTGCGGAGGCATCGGCGAACTCTGCGAACTCAGTGCCGCCGTCTTCCTCTGGCTCCTCATAGTCGTCGTAGGCATTGGCGGGCTCGGCGAACTTGGCGGCCACCTGATTGACGTTCTTCGACCCGGGGGAGCGGGGCTCAATTTTCGGCTCCGGGCGGCCGTCGACCGCATAGGCGACAACGTTGACATCGGGGCCACTCGGGGAGATATCCACGCCCAGCAACTCGCGCTGCGCGGTCGCCGCGAGGTCGGCCGGTTCGAACGGCAAGGTAATGCCTCCGAGTTGCTCGGTCGTTTTGCCCGCCCAGAAGTCAGCCTCGAACCACTCGGGGATTCCACTGTCTTCGACGAGCTCCCGGCGCGTTCCACACAGGGAGCGCTTGAGGGTGTCGCCGCTGAAGTGAGCGTAACCGGCGTAACCTGCGCCGTCTGTGCCCGCCCCTTCAGCGAAAACAAACACGTCGGCCGCGGGCACGGCCCGGCGCAAATACGCTGGGATCTCGGAGAGTTTCGCGCACTGGGGGACAAACGTCTGCAACACGGCCACGCCTGGGTAGCCGGCGATATAGAACTCGTCGCGTGATGCCTTCGAGGAACGGTTCAGGGGGAACTGGCCGATCGGGGTGATCGGCCACGCCGGGTTGAGCTGTGACAGAAGCTTACGGCCGAAACCGCGGTCTGCCTTCGGCTCCGAGTTCAATACAGCCGCCGGATCAGCCGCGTTGACATACCAAATAGTGACCGCCGCAGGGTAACTCATCTGCCGTGACCTACTTCGGGCGCTTCGTGTTTGTCCGCACGCCCAACAACACATCTTCCCAGTGCGGGGTCACAGCCTTGCGGCGGCGCTTCTGCGGCTTGTCCCGCGGGTCTGGTTGCTGGAGGACCTCGCCCTCACTGAAAAGGTTGGGCTGGGTGCGGCTGTTCGGGTGGTCAGCCCCTGGGGGCTGCGCGTTGTGCTCGTCGTACTCGTTGTAGACGTTGTACTCGCCGTGCGGTTGTGGGACCGTCTCGGGGCCGAGGTCGGCCTGGTGGGCGTAGTCGTCGTAGTCTCTGTGGTCGCGGTAGCCGCGTGGATCCACCGTCGGCTCTGTGAGGTCGGCCGGGGCGTTGTACACCGGGTGGCCCACAGAGGAAAGGGAACGGACTGGCTGCGCGAAGGATGGGTCGATCAGGTCGGCGGCGACTGCGTCACGCGGTTCCGTCGTCGCGCCGCTGGCCATGGAGCGACGGAAGTACCATTCGGCCTGGTGCTCTTGGAGGCCAGCCTGCCACGCCACACGCACGACCCACGGTTCGCCAGCTTCGCGGACTGCATCCCAGTGAGCTTCGGCCAAAGCGTGGCCACGGGAGGCGAAGGTGAGCGCGAGCACCTCGAAAAGAGTCTCCGACGCCGGGCCGTCCTCACGAACCGGGTGGGACTGGCGGGCAGCCTCGGCGACCTGAGCCCTCTCAAGCAAAACCGGGTGCGCGTAGGGCTCCACGCGGCTGACTGCCACGCCCATTTCCTCAGCGAGCTCCTCCGCTGTAGCGCCCGCCCGAATGCGCGCTTGAATGTCTTTCGGGCGCAGTGACAGGGGAGTGGAGAAGAGAGGATCCGGCTCGGCGGGGGTGCGTTCAGACTCTTCTGGTTCCGCCGGCTCGGCCGGTTGAGCAGGTTCGACGGATCCAGCCTGCTTGACCGGATCTGCTGGCTGCGCATCCGCGGGCTCCACGATGGAATCGGCGGAGTACACCGTGAAGGTGGGGCGGGTGAATTCGGGTTCGGGGGAGTCGGCGGGTTCGTCGACAAGCTCTGCCTCGACTACCTCATAGTTCTCGCTGTCGTCGTCGAAACCGCTGTCGAAGCCTTCGGTCACTGGTTGGGAGGGGATAGCTAGCGGGACCAGTTCCTCGCGCGGAATGCAGAACCGTTCCCCCTCGTGGGTGCTCAACACCCACAGGGTCTCAGTCGATTCTTCAGCGACAACGAAAAGCTCGCGCATCAGGTCTCCTTACACCGATGTCAATCGAGACACCAGCTTAACTGACACGCGAGTGAAAATTGTGGTACTAAGCGCCGTCGGAGCGTTGCACAGTCGCCCGACGGCGCTCCCAAAGAGACTACTTGACGCCGACGCCCTGCTCGAGCAAGAAGTCGATGGCGCTGGTCAGCTTCTCCACGTCGGCGGTGTCCACAGCCGGGAACATGCCGATGCGCAGCTGGTTGCGGCCCAGCTTGCGGTATGGCTCCGTGTCGATGACACCGTTGGCGCGCAGAGCCTTGGCCAGCTCGGCAGCATCGATAGAGTCATCAAAGTCGATCGTGCCCACGACGTAGGAGCGCTTCTCGGTTTCGGTGACGAACGGTGTGGCGTGCGCGTGATTCTCAGCCCAGGAGTACAGGGCCTGGGAGTTGGCCTTGGTGCGCTCCACCATGCCGTCCAAGCCGCCGTTGTCATTCATCCACTTGACCTGGTCGGCCATCATCAACAGCGTGGCCACAGCCGGGGTGTTGTACGTCTGGTTCTTCCGCGAATTGTCCACGGCTGTCTGCAGGTCCAGGAAGGCCGGGATGAAGCGGCCGGACTCCTTGATCTTCGCGATGCGCTCAAGTGCTGCGGGACTCATTGCGGCGAACCACAGGCCACCGTCGGACGCGAAGCACTTCTGGGGGGAGAAGTAGTAGGCGTCAGCGTTGGTCATGTCGACGGGGAGGCCGCCGGAGCCGGAAGTGGCGTCGATAAGCACCAGCGCGTCAGTGTTGGGGCGGGTGACGGGCACCATGGTGCCTGTCGACGTCTCATTGTGCGCCCATGCGACAACATCTGCGTCGGTGCCGTCCAGCGCGGACGGGTCCGGAGCGCTGCCTGGCTCGGCCTCAATGACCGCCGGCTCCTCCAGCCACGGAGCCTGCTTGGAGGCCTTGGCGAACTTCGAGGAGAACTCGCCGTAGCTCAGGTGAGCGGACTTGTTCTGGATCAGACCGAAAGTAGCTGCATCCCAAAAGGCGGTCGCGCCACCGAGCGACAGCACGATCTCGTAGCCCTCCGGCAGGGAAAACAGCTGGGACAGTCCCTCGCGCACCTCACCAACCACGTCCTTCACGCCCGGCTGGCGGTGGGAGGTGCCAATGATGTGGGCGCCGTCCGCAATCGCATCGAGCTGAGCTCGGCGCACCTTCGAAGGGCCGCATCCGAAACGGCCGTCCTCCGGCACAAGGTCCGCGGGAAGTGTTGGGTAATCGGTCATGGGTGCCCCTTTTAAGATTCAAACTGGAAACTGCACTCACAACAATACTGTGGTGCGCTCTATCGAACCGAAACGGTGTCTGCATGGTCACATCTGCTGATAGAGTTGGCTCATGTCAATTTCGGTGTGATCCGATGTGCACCGTCTGTCGGGGAGAACCTGCAGGCCAGCGCGGGGGCACACCGCCCAACGACTCTTTTGAAAGGTTCGACACGTGGCTACTGACAACAACAAGGCAGTGCTTCACTACCCCGGGGGCGAGTATGAGATGGACCTCATGCCCGCAACCGAGGGCAACGACGGCTTCGTCCTAGGCAACCTCCTGGGTGAAACGGGATTGGTGACCTTCGATCCGGGCTACGTCTCCACCGGCTCGACCGAGTCCAAGATCACCTACATCGACGGTGACGCCGGCATCCTGCGCTACCGCGGCTACGACATCGCTGACCTGGCCAATAACGCCACCTTCAACGAGGTGTCTTACCTGCTGATCAACGGTGAGCTGCCGACGCAGGATGAGCTCGACGCATTCAGCGACGACATCCGTCACCACACGCTGCTCGACGAGGACTTCAAGGCCGCGTTCAACGTCTTCCCGCGCAACGCTCACCCGATGGCTGTGCTGGCGTCTTCGGTGAACATTCTCTCCGCTTACTACCAGGACCAGCTCGACCCGCTGAACGAAGAGCAGCTGAACAAGGCCACGGTCCGCCTGATGGCGAAGGTGCCGATGCTGGCTGCATACGCCTACCGCGCATCCCAGGGTAAGCCGTACATGTACCCGAACAACGCCCTGAACCCGCGCGAGAACTTCCTGCGCATGATGTTCGGTTACCCGACCGAGCCGTACGAGGTTGACCCGGTCGTCGTCGACGCACTGGACAAGCTGCTCATTCTCCACGCCGACCACGAGCAGAACTGCTCCACCTCCACGGTCCGCATGATCGGTTCTGCGCAGGCCAACATGTTCGTGTCTATCGCCGGCGGCATTAACGCTCTGGCTGGCCCGCTGCACGGTGGTGCTAACCAGGCTGTCCTGGAGATGCTCGAGGACATCGAGAAGAACAACGGCGGCGACGCAACCGAATTCATGAACCGCGTGAAGAACAAGGAAAAAGGCGTCCGCCTCATGGGCTTCGGCCACCGCGTGTACAAGAACTACGACCCGCGCGCAGCCATCGTCAAGGAATCCGCACACGAGGTGCTCAACCACCTCGGCGGCGACCACCTGCTGGACCTGGCTATGGAGCTCGAAGAGATCGCCCTGAAGGATGACTACTTCGTCGAGCGCAAGCTGTACCCGAACGTCGACTTCTACACCGGCCTGATTTACCGCGCCATGGGCTTCCCGACGGACTTCTTCACCGTCCTGTTCGCCATCGGCCGCCTGCCGGGCTGGATTGCCCACTACCGTGAGCAGTTGGCGATGAACACGAAGATCAACCGCCCGCGCCAGATCTACACCGGTGAGACCCAGCGCGAGTTCGTACCGCGCGACCAGCGCTAAGGAGCGATTTTTCCATGGAGAAGCCCACCATCGACATCCCTGCCGAGCCGGCACCGGTCGACCTGGTCATTGAGGACCTGGTCTCCGGCGAGGGCGAGGAAGCTCAAGCAGGCGGCATGGTCAAGGTCCACTACTTGGGCGTTGACTACGAGACAGGAGAGGAGTTCGACTCGTCTTGGGACCGCGGCGAAGCCGCTGAGTTCCCGCTGACCGGCCTGATCGAGGGATGGCAAGAAGGTATCCCGGGCATGAAGGTTGGCGGCCGCCGCGAACTGACCATCCCGCCGGAGAAGGCCTACGGGCCTGCCGGCGGCGGACACCCGCTGTCGGGCCGCACACTCATCTTCGTCATCGATCTCCTCGAGGCGAATTAATACCCAACGCTCACCCCGGTGAGCGTGCACAATAGGGGGCTATGGAACATTCCGTAGCCCCCTTCGCCACGCTTAACGACGGTTCATCTCTCCCCCTCATCGGCCTCGGCACCTATAAACTGACCGGGCCGGACGCGGCACCCATCATCCGCCGCGCCATCGAGCTGGGGTACCGCCACTTCGACACAGCATCGATGTACGGCAACGAGGACATCCTCGGCCAGACGCTCCGTGAAGCCATTGCGGCCGGTGATGTCACCCGCGAAGAACTCTTTGTCACCTCCAAGGTATGGAACGATGACCAGCACCGAGCCGGTGAAGCTCTAGAGGAGTCGCTGACGCGGAGCGGTCTCGACTACTTCGACCTGTTCCTGGTGCACTGGCCGTGGCCGCAGAACGAAACGTTCATTACCGCGTACGAACAGCTGCTCAGCGCCCGTGAAGCTGGCACGATCCGTTCGGTCGGGGTGGCGAACTTCTACGAAGAAGTGCTGGCCGAGCTGATCGACGCCACCGGTGTCGCCCCCGCCGTCAACCAGGTGGAGATGCACACCGGATTCACCCAGCCTGATCTGCGTGCCTTCCACGATCGCCACGGCATTATTACGGAGGCATGGGCACCGTTGGGGAGGGGAGAGGTGCTGGATGAGGAAGCGGCGCGGGGAGTCGTCGATAAGCATGCGGAAAGCGGCGCAACAGCTGCGCAGGTCGCACTCGCGCACCTCATGGCGCACGGCGTGTCGGTGATTCCAAAAACCTCGGATCCGCAGCGCTTGGAGGAAAACCTCGGGGCGGTGCACCTCGAGCTCGACAGTGACGATGTGCGTTCTTTAGATGGTGTCGTCGGGGCGCGCCAGTCCAACGATCCGCGTGTTTTCCCTGGCTGAAAGTACTTGCAGTAACTACCTATCGTTGTGGGGGTGGAAGCTCCACAATAGTTTTCGCACGTAAACATGTTGCGGGGGTAACCGGGGATGCATGGACGGTTAGATCGTTCAATTCGCCCACGGTTTTGTGTGCTTTAAGTTACATTCGTTGCAGGTTGTAATCACCTCAACTGATGAAAGGACACGGCCATGGCCAATGGTTCGACAGCGGTGTCGCAGCGCAGGGAGCCCACCCCGCAGGACTTCGTGAACATGCAGCAAAGCGAGCAGTTCCAGAAGCTCCGGGGCACCTACCGCACGTTCACCTTCCCGGTCTCTATCGCCTTCTTTGTCTGGTACATCTTCTACGTCGTGTTCGCGACGTTCTGGCCGGACGTCATGGCGCAGCCCTTCCTTGGCCTGAACGTGGGCCTGTGGTTGGGCATCGCTCAGTTCATTACGACATTCGCCATCACCTGGGCATACGTCGTCTACGCGAACAAGAACATCGAGCCGCAGGCAGCGGCGATCCGTGAAGAGATGGAGGGCTAACCCATGAACCCCGACATTTTCCACCTCGCCCAGGACGCTGCTCCGGAGGGTGCGGGCAACCCGATCCTCAACATTGTCGTTTTCGGACTGTTCATCGTGATCACCATGGGGATCGTGACAAAGGCCGGCAAGACCACCTCCGAGGCATCCGACTTCTACACCGGAGGCGCACAGTTCTCCGGTACTCAGAACGGTCTGGCCATCGCCGGCGACTACCTCTCTGCCGCGTCCTTCCTCGGCATTGTCGGCGCGATTGCTTTGAGCGGTTACGACGGCTTCTTGTACTCCATCGGCTTCTTCGTCGCATGGCTGGTCGCCCTGCTGCTGGTTGCCGAGCCGCTGCGCAACGTCGGCCGCTTCACCATGGCTGACGTGCTGTCCTTCCGCCTGCGTCAGAAGCCGGTTCGTGTGGCAGCTGCCTTCGGCACCCTGTTCGTGTCGCTGTTCTACCTCATCGCCCAGATGGCTGGCGCCGGCTCGCTGGTCTCGGTGCTGCTGAACCTGCACAGCTTCAGTGCGCAGGCCATCTGCGTCGCCATCGTCGGCGTCATCATGATCGCCTACGTTCTCATCGGCGGTATGAAGGGCACCACCTACGTGCAGATGATCAAGGCCGTCCTTCTGGTCGGTGCCGTGGCCATCATGACGATTCTCTGCTTCGTTGCCGTCAAGGGCGGCATGAACGCGCTGTTCGACCGCGCCATCGACATGCACGCCGGTTCCGAGTACATCAAGGAGCAGGGCTACGAAGCATCAGAGATTCTCGCACCTGGTCTGAAGTACGGCGGTACCGTGACCAGCCAGCTCGACTTCATCTCGCTGGGTCTTTCCCTGGTGCTGGGTACCGCTGGTTTGCCGCACGTGCTCATGCGCTTCTACACCGTCCCGACGGCTACCGAAGCACGTAAGTCCGTGACCTGGGCCATCGTCCTCATTGGCTCGTTCTACCTAATGACCCTCGTCCTCGGTTACGCCGCCGGTGCCCTCGTCGGCCCGGACAACATCAACGCTGCGCCCGGTAAGGCGAACTCCGCGGCGCCGCTGCTGGCCTTCGAGCTCGGTGGCTCCATCTTCATGGCGGTCGTCTCCGCCGTCGCGTTCGCGACAGTGCTCGCGGTCGTCGCCGGCCTGGCCATTACGGCATCTGCGTCTGTCGCGCACGACATTTACGACGCCGTGCTTCGCGACGGCCAAGCCTCCGAAGAAGAGCAGGTCCGCGTCTCCCGCATCACCGTGGTCGTCATCGGTATCGTCGCCATCGTCCTGGGCATCCTGGCCATGAAGCAGAACGTGGCCTTCCTGGTCTCCCTAGCATTCGCGATCGCCGCTTCGGCGAACCTGCCGACCATTCTGTTCTCCCTGTACTGGAAGCGCTTCAACACCACCGGTGCTGTTGCCTCCATGTACACCGGTCTGGTCGTCGCGCTGGTGCTCATCTTCTTCTCCCCGGCAGTATCCGGGGCAGAGACCGCAATGTTCGCTAACGCAGACTGGGCATGGTTCCCGCTGACCAGCCCGGGCATTGTCTCCATCCCGGCGGCCTTCCTGGCCGGCATCATCGGCACCTTCGTGGGCAAGCCGGACAACCTGGATGAACTCCAGGCTGAGATGGAAGTCCGCTCGCTGACCGGTGTTGGTGTGGAGGCCCCGGTCGACCACTAGAGCGTTCGCCGGCACGCGTTCACTAGCGAAAAGAAGAGAGGCTGCCCCGTCGTGGGGCAGCCTCTCCGCGTTGCCGGATCCGGGCCAGATTTAGATTGCATCCTTGCCACGTCACGCGAAAACGACCTGGGGTTTTGACGCTGGAAGAAGGTGCCGATGTCATCTATATCTTGGCGGTCCTGCGGCGTCGCCCGCCGCGGCCTAGTTGATGAACTGCTTGGCGAAGTTCACCGCGTTCTCAATATCCTGCGGTTTGACGTTCTGCGCGAAACGCTGCGCCTCCGAGGACATGCCCTGCGGAGTCGGATCGGAGGAGAAGTCTGGCAGGGACGAGTTATCCGGGATGCCCGGAATGCCCTGTGCTGGCTGAGGTACGGGGGCAGGCTTCGCAGGAGCCGGAGCTGGTGCGCGGTTGTTGTTCGCTGCGACCGGTTGCCATTGGCCCCAGTCGGCGGCGTAGACGTTGTTGATGTCGCAGAGGTGGCCGTCGATATGCGTTTGCCACTTGGCTTTCTGGTGAATGGTCGCCCGCGGGTGGAGCTTTCCGCCGGAGCCCCAGTCGTGCTGCCAGTAGTAGGTGCCGATGCCATCTTTGATGCACCACTCAATGGTGTTGTAGTTGCCGTAGACACCGGTGCGCAGGCCCGCCGTGGCAAGTGCTGCCTGGAACGCACGCAGGTACGGGCGGATCTGGTTCTCGTACTGAGCGCGGGAGGGATTGTCATCAATGGCGACGTAGATGGGCTTGTTGTTCGGGCCGCCCGCCGCACGGTGCAGGTTGATGGCCTGCGGAGCGTGGGTGGCTGCAGCGCCCGCGCCGCCGAGCCAGTCAGCGGTCTCTGCACGACCGAACTGGTAGACCGAGGCGGTCCACAGCCCGTTGGCGGCGAAGTCGCGGGTCTCCTTCAATGAGACCGGCTTGCCCAGCATCCAGTCGGCGCCGGGGCGGCGCTGGGACACGTAGCGCACCGCGCCCAAATGGCCGGCCGCACGCACAGAGCGTCCCGACGGAACACCAGCGGCGTAGTCCACCACCGTTCCTACAGGGCGGCGGCCCTGGGCGTCGGCGGACGGGAGGCGGGAGACTCCGGCGGCGCCGAGCAGGGCGAGGGCGGATGCTCGGCTCAGGAAGCGGCGGCGGGAGAAATCGTTAGTAGTCACAATCAAAACATTAGCAACATGAATAACAAGTAGCCAGCGCAAACGTCGAAGCCTCAATTTTCCACTTGTTTTCTAGTCTGGAAAGTGTCATGCTTTCTTATGTGGAAAACAAGGGAGATGCAATGAATGTGACAGAGGTGAATAAATCGCTCGCGGCCGTCCGCGATATTGAGGCGCGCGCCGCGCAGGTGCCGATCCCGTGGGGCATGGTGACTGCCGCGGGGCTGACCTTCGGTCTCGGTGTCGGCATCATGGTGGCCGGATACGTGTGGGGACTGCTTGTCTTTCTCGTTTCGCTAGTTCTCATGATCGTGCTTGATTTTGGCAGCAAGCGGACTGTCCGCACAGCAATGAAGCAGGACGTGCAGTCGGAAGAGAACACATGGAGCTGGAAGCGCTTCTTCACGTTCATCGTGCTCTACACGATCGCGTATATCGGGATGCAGGTCTATGCCGACCATTACCCGGACGGAAACACGGCGGTCGGCATCGTCGTGGGAATCATTGCCGCCGCAGCGATGATTGCGGGTTACGGCCTGACGTGGAGGAAATACCATTGATCGACCCAGTTATTCATCCCCTCAACCGGCTGAAGATCTGCGCGGCACTGCGCGCTGGAGGTGCGACGGAGGGCACGACGCGCCGCGAAATGAAGTTCTCGCGGCTGCGGGATATCACTGATCTGTCGGACGCGACTTTGTCCAAGCAGCTCAGTGTCTTAGAGGAGCACGGCTACGTCTCCAGGTTCCGCGAATACGGGTCAACCCGTGCGAAGGACACCGTGTGGGTGACACTCACCAAGGCAGGGGAAAAGGCCCTCGAAGGCCACCTCGACGCACTCAACCGATACGCTGAGCCGCATGACAACTCTGACTAGGACTCCGCAGGAGCTTGAGCAAGCGCTTATCGACGCCCCCGGGGTCTCCCTCGTACCCACCATGGGTGCGCTGCACAGCGGCCATATCTCGCTCGTCCGGGAGGCTCAGAAGCTGGGCAACCCCGTGGTGGTGAGCATCTTCGTCAACCCCCTGCAGTTCGCGCCGGGGGAGGACCTGGACGCGTACCCGCGCACGCTCGAGGAGGACATCGCGAAGCTCGAGGCGGAAGGCGTTGACGCGGTTTTCGCGCCGAGCGTATCGACGATGTACCCCCACGGTCCCCGCACCACGATCCACCCGGGGCCGCTCGGATCGGTGCTGGAAGGAACAACCCGCCCGACGCATTTCGCTGGTGTGCTCACTGTGGTGGCCAAACTGTTCTGTCTCACCGGTGCCAGCGACGCGTTCTTCGGTGAGAAGGACTACCAGCAGCTGGCTCTCATCCGCCAGATGGTCGAAGACCTGCACCTGCCGGTGCGCGTGCACGGCTGCCCAATCATCCGCGAGGACAGCGGACTGGCATTGTCGTCGCGCAACCGCTACCTGAGCGAGGACGAGCACCGCACTGCGCTGACGTTGTCGCGCGCCCTGGCGGCGGGCAGCTATGACGGGGCCCTGGCGGTTCTCGAGTCCGCCGACGACGTCGACCTCGACTACCTCGCCGTGGCCACGCCGGAACTGGAAGAACTGCCCGATGGTTACACCGGCCCCGCACGCCTGCTCGTCGCCGCCAAGGTGGGGCAGACCCGCCTCATCGACAACGCTGAAATTCAGGTCTAGGCGCTAAAAGGTGTGTTCGTCCGCGGGGAATTCGCCCTCGTGGACGGCGCGCTTGTAATCTGCCGCGGCTGCGCCGAGCGCCTCGCCGACCGCACCGAACTGGCGCACGAAACGCGCGCGGTGGCCGCGTGCTGGGAAATCGGCCAAATCGTGCCAGACCAGCACTTGCGCATCCGTGTCCGGGCCAGCGCCGATGCCGATGGTGGGAACGGGGCAATTGGCGGTGATCTCCTCGGCCAGCTCAGCCGGGACCATCTCGAAAACGACCATGTCCGCGCCCGCTTCGACGACCGCGTTGGTGTCGGCCCAGAGCTGGTCGGCGCTGTCATCGCGGCCCTGGACCTTGAAGCCGCTCAAATTGTCCACGGACTGAGGGGTGAAGCCCACATGGGCGCACACTGCGAGACCGGCGTCCTTGAGCGCCTTGATGCGCGGCGCGATGCGGACACCGCCCTCGAGTTTGACCATGTGGGCGCCGCTGCGGCGGATCATCTCGGTGGCGGTGCGCACGGCTTGCTCGTCGGAAGCTTCATAGCTGCCGAAGGGGAGGTCGGCCACAACGAGCGCGTTACCGGCGCCGCGCACGACGGCTGCGGCTAGGTAGGTCATCTCGTTGACCGAGACTTGGTTGGTGGTCTCGTAGCCGTAGACGACATTGGCGGCGGAGTCGCCGACGAGCATGCATTCGATGCCGGCTTCCGCGAAGACGCGGGCGGTGGAGTAGTCGTAGGCGGTGAGCATCGCCCACTTCTCGCCGTCGAGCTTCTTCTGCCTCAGGTCCGCGACCCGAACTTTCTTGGTGGGGGCCAGGTATCCAGTCATGCAGACAGTCTAGGCACGCGCCGAGGTGATGGCGTCGATAACGTCGGGATCCGCGTCTTCCACATTCACCGCGATGGGGCCCATCGGGCCGGCGTCGGTCGGTGTTTCGTGGCGGGGGAGACGCAGTACTGGGCAGACGATCGGCACGCCGGCGTCGTTGATGATGCGGGCGGAAATGCCGTAAACGCGCTCGAGAAGCTCGGGGGTGAGCACTTCTGCCGGGGTGCCCTTGGCGATGGCGTGCCCGTCCTTGATCACCAGTAGCTCGTCGCAGAAGCGGGCCGCCAGGTTCAGGTCGTGGAGCGCCACGAGCGCCTGGCGGTCGTCGCCGCGGACCTCGTCCTGGATGATCTGCAGCAGTTCCACCTGGTGGCGCAGGTCGAGGGCGGAGGTGGGCTCGTCGAGAAGCATGATGCGCGGTGAGCGCACGAGCATCTGCGCGACGGCGACGAGCTGGCGCTGGCCGCCGGACATGTCGGAAATCATGCGGTCGGACAGCTTCGTGATACCCAGGCGGTGCATGACCGCCGCCGTGTTCTCCAGTGCGTTGTTGGTGCCTTCGCCGCGGCGTCGCGCGGAGACCATGACGGACTCGAAAGCGGTGAGTGTTGCGCGCGAGAGCATGTCCTGCGGCACGTAGCCGACGGCTTGGACGCGCTCCTTGGCGCTCAACGTGCGGCCGTCAACGACGATGTCCGCGCTGCCCTCGGACGGCTTGTTGATGCCGGCGAGCGTTTTCACGAGCGTCGATTTGCCGGCGCCGTTCGGGCCGATGAGGCCGGTGATCTTGCCGTCGTCGAGCGGGCCGAACGTCATGTCGTCGATGATCGTCGTCCGGCCGTACCGCACGGTGAGATTTGTTGCGCTGATGGCCATGGGGGCTTAAGCACTCCTTCCACGCGAGCGGGTGAAGATCAGGAACACGAAGAACGGTACGCCGACGAGCGAGGTAATGATTCCCAGTGGAATGGCCACGCCGGGAATGATCGAGAGCGACACTGCGTACGCGAGGCTCATGAGCATGGCGCCGGCAGCGGTCGCGCCGGGGAGGAAGAATTTCTGGTCTTCGCCGACGATCATGCGTGCGATGTGCGGGCCGACCAGGCCGATGAAACCGATGATGCCGGTGAACGCCACAGACGCGGACGCCAGCAGCGAAGCGACGATCAGGGTGGTCACGCGCAGGCGCTGCACGTTGATGCCGAGCGCCGCCGCACGGTCGTCGCCAAGCCGCAGCGCGGTGAGCCGCCACGAGTTGACCACACAGAAGGGGATCGCCAGAGCGAGCACGACGGCGATCACGATATTCGCCGTCCACGACGCGCGCTGCATCGAGCCCATCGTCCAGAACACGATCTGCTGGAGCGCCTCATTGGAAGCCACGTATTGCAGCAGGGAGAGCACCGCCTGGAAGAAGAAGGACAGGGCGATGCCGAGCAGAATCATCGATTCCGCGTTCGCACCGCGCCAGATCGCCGCGCCCGCGATGATCAGCACCGCGAAGAGAGCGGAGAGCGCCGCGGTGAGCGCGAGGTTGAGCTGCGCGTTCAGGATGAGCGTCCAGCCCATCACGATGGACACCGCCGCGCCGAGAGCAGCCGCGGCTGAGATGCCGAGGGTGAACGGCTCCGCCAACGGGTTGTCCAGGATCGTCTGCATTTGCGCGCCGGACAGCCCCAACGACGCGCCGACGAGCACCGCCATCACCGCCGCCGGGAGGCGGAGAGTGCGCACGACGGTCTCAGTCTGCTGGTCGACGGAATCGGGGTCAAAGACGGCGCGGAAGACGTCGCTAAGCGAAAGATCGATGGGCCCAACGACAACCGCGACGAGGAAGCTCGCGATCGCACCGAGGATCAGGAGAGCAATTGCGATTGCTTTACGACGGCCGCGGCGACGGTAACTTTCAATCCCACGGTCCGGCGAATCCTTCTCTTGCTCGGTGTCGGGCGCTACGCGTGTGGTCATTGAGCTCTTTTCTTATCGCTTATTTGGCTTCGTATCCGTCGAGGAAGAAGGTGCCGCTGTAATCGATCGGCATCCACTCGGCGTGGAAGTCCTCGAAGTCCTTCGCCGGGTCCAGGTCCCCGAATTCCTCCGGGTGGAGCCACTTGGCGAATGCCTCGAGAGCGAACACGTTGTACGGGCTGTCGTAGAACTGATGGTAGACGGCGAAGAAATCGCCCTCCTTAGGGGCCGTCAGTTGTTCCATACCCGGGCCGTGGAGCGGGCCGCCGAAGGACTCGCGTGCCGCTGCCTCGTCGGCCTGGTAGCCCAGCTCGACATGGCTGAACGCGTCGGTCTTCTGCGGGTCGGGCGCCCACTCGCCGCCGGAAACGACGAGCTTGTCCGGGTTGACCTCGACGAGCTTCTCCGGGGTGATCTCCGTTTCATCGGTGCCCAGAATCTCCGGGCCGACATTGTGGCCTCCCGCCGCATCGACGAGCTTGCCCAGGTTGGCGTCGCCCGCGATGGCGCAGCAGTCCTTGAAGCCGGCTGCCATCCACACAACGGTCTTGGGCTTCTCCGTCGTTGTGTCGACGCGCTCGGTGATATCGCTGACTTTCTCGGACCAGAACTTGTTGTAGCTTGCCGCGCGGTCGGACTTGCCGAAGAGATCGCCGAAGAGCTTCATGGACACCTCGGTGTTATTCAGCGGATCCTGGCGGAAGTCGGTGAAGACGTACTTCAGGCCGACCGCGTCCATGTCGGTGAGGAAGCCGTTCTGCTCGGCGACCGTCTTCTGGTCCAGCGTCATGACAACGACATCCGGCTTCTGTGCCAGGAGGTTCTCCACGGTCACATCGCCCTTCTGCAGGGAACCGATCTGCGGCAGCTCCTTGGCCTCCGGGAACTTCTCCAGGATCTTGTCGCGCATGGCCGGCGCCGCCTTTTCAAAGTCGTCGCCGTATGCCACGACCTTCTCAAACGGATTGTCCTGCAAGATAGAGGTGGCGAAGATGCCGCGGCCTTCAGCCAGCAGGATGCGCTCCGGCTGCTGGTCGAAATCGACCGTGCGGCCCGCCGCGTCGGTGACGGTCAGAACTGCCTCGCCGTTTTTCTCGTCCCCGTTGGAACCTGCGGCGTCACTGCCGCTGGAATCGGAGGCGCAGCCGGCGAGACCGAGCACTGCGATGAACGAAAACAGCAGCGCTGCGAGTGTGCGTGGAAACTTCACGATCCACCTTTCGATATAAGTAAGCCTATGCTTAGTTTCGGGTAACCCTTAAAAGGCTAAGGCATGCCTAATTAGAAAACAAGATTGTGCCCTAATGCGGATTTCAGGGTGAGATCCTCGGCCAATGCGGTTCCCTGCACCTACCATTGGGCGCATGATGCCTAGGAGCCTGTCCCCATCTCGCACGCTGAAAGCTCTCGGAGCCGCCGCACTGCTCATGTCTGTTGCTGGTTGCAGTTCAAGCGACGAGACTGCCCAGCAGCAGGAGCGCCAGGCAGACGGCATTAGCGCCAAGAGCGAGCAAGCATGAACGTCGATAACTTCACGATGGCGGACCTTGATATCGACAGCTTCACACTCATAGCTGAGGCATCGGATATTGCCGACTACCGAATCTTCGATGACGGGGTGGATAAGGATAAGTGCAGCTCGTACACCTACGAGGCGCACGGAGTAACTCAAGAAATCACACAGAAAGAGCTCCCATTCAACGCCGATGCCGAGAAGGGCGCTGCGACGCTCCAGCATTCAGTCTTCGATGACGGAATGGAGTTCCCGCTGTACAGCTTGGCTGCTGTTAAGAACGGAGCCTTCATTTCCATCGCTTTGAAAGACGACTCTGAAGAGTCCATCCAAGCCGCCAACGAGACACTCGACCAGGTACTGGCGAGACTGTAGTTTTTCGCGGCCGGTCAAAGGCAATCCGGGCCGCTTCTTTCGTGGCGAGAAGTCGGTGCGGTAACGTAGCTTCTCGTTGCCTCAGTAGCTCAGTGGATAGAGCACGGCTCTCCTAAAGCCGGTGTCGGAAGTTCGATTCTTCTCTGGGGCGCAACTTTTCTGAACACGGAAAGCTCCTCTACCTGTATGCATAGGTGAGGTGTTTTGTGTTGTGCAGGGACCGGCACCAAGGAAGTTTGGGCCGAAACCCGCGCATATCAGCGACCCAATCATTGGCCCGTGTTCTCGGAGGCTAGTCGCGCGTATACGAGGGTGTCGGTCCATTCGCCCTTGCTGAACCAGTTTTGGACGTGATGAGCTTCGAGCCGGAGTCCAACGCGCTTAGCGAGCGCCGCGGAGCCACTGTTACGGGCATCCATCTGCGCGGTGATGCGGTGGAGATGGTAGTGATCAAACCCGAGGGCAAGTACCGCGCGGACGGCTTCGCTGGCAAAGCCTTGTCCACCGTGCGTGGGGTGGAGCACCCACCCAATCTCCGCCTGGCGGTGTTCCTTATCTGTGAGCCACAGTGCGACGTCTCCGATAGGGGTGACGTCATGCTCAATGACCAGTGCAAGTGCAGCAGCCTCTCCATCGAGGTCAGTCTTTGATAGCCGCTCCGTGAGATTGTCGCGGGTGACTTCCAAAGTCCATGGCTCGTCCAACAGGTAACGAGCAACGTCAGGTCGTGAGTACAAATCGTGAAGCCATGCGGCATCGTCTGTCTCATGCAGGCGGAGTCGAAGCCGTTCTGTCGTCAACGGCCACGTGGGTGTGGACACGAGATTGCGCCGGTAATGGATCAACTCCTCGCGATGCCCTGCGGGCGTGGTTCCTACATCTTGTCCAGTCTCGCGGAAGCCCGCCGTCGTCAAGCAGCGTTGGGAGGCCGTGTTCTCCGGAAGCGTGCGTGCCGTCAAGGTTTGAAGCCCACTGCTGCGCGCGAAGCGTGATGCCAGCTCCAAGCCCCGACGGGCATGTCCATCCCCTCGTGCATCGGGATGAATCCAGAACCCAACCTCGGCAGCCGCGGGGCTGATGTCAAAGAGAACCACGGAACCCACGAACCGGTCGGTCTCAGCGTCGGCAAGTGTGAGGGCGGCCAACGTGCCGGACGAGAGGCCCGTCGCGACCTCCTCACGGATCATCCGTCGCACGGACTCGGGGGTGTAGTCGGGTTCGGGCAGGTGGGCGAAGCGCCGAACAGCTTCATCTTTGCTGCCGGCTGCATACGCGTCTGCATCTAGTTCGGAGAGAGGGCGTAGGCGAGTGTTCTCAAAGGTGATCGGGAGGTTTGTGGCATCCAACATATGCCAAAACTAACATAGTTTGGATAGGTGCATGTTTGGTTAGGCTGGTGGGGTGAGTTACTGGGAACACCGAAAACCTGTTCAGCGTCTCCGCGCCGTGGATATTGCGGAAATTGCAAGAGCATCAGCGAGGTTGCTGGACGAAGGTGGGCTGAGGGCGCTCACCATGAGAGCTGTGGCTCAACAAGTCGGCGTCGCTCCAGCCAGCCTGTACTCCCGTGTGGAGTCAGTCGATGACCTATTCGACCTCGCCCTCGATACAGCGCTTGCAGACGACCCCGTGATGTCGGACTCGATCCGTACCTCCGACCTGCCCACCCTGATGCAAGATTTCTTCACACACCTCACGACCCACCGGTGGGCAGGTCAGGTCATTGGGATGCGCGCGCCCAGGGGCCCTGCTTACCTGGAGTTTTCTGAGCGCATGTGCGTCCTCCTCGAGCGAGAGGGAGTCCCGGGCCCGTTGGGAACTGCCTACCGGTTGTCAAACCTAGTAATCGGCGCCTCTCTGACTGCTCCCATGGCACCCGACGAAAAGCGTGTTGCCATCGACCCCGAACAAGCCCCGGCTTATGCGCGCCTCCACGCGGCGCACCACATTAGCCCACAAGAGATCCTCTCCGAAGGCATCAAGAAACTCTTATCTTGACGAACCATCCCGTTTCTCGGGCCGAAGCCGTGACTGTGGAAGACCTTTTTAGCTGCATATAGGCTTGCGTAGTGTTGTTTTCCCAGGATGGACGATTGCAATCTAGGGTGCCAGCTTAAGCATCTATTTTTCAAAAAGCCCGTATTTTGCAAAATACGAGCTTGAGTGGGCGTTGAAAATTGCAGCCTGGGGGCTAGTTCAGCTCGGCGATCTTCGCCAGCACCTCGCCGGCGGGTGGGTTGGTGGCGTGGGTGCCGTCGGAATAGAGGACGGTGGGCACGACGCGGTTGCCGTTGTTGACGGACTCGACCCAGGCGGAGGCGTCCTCGTTGCCGGGGGCTTCGACGTCGACGATCTCGTGCGGGGCATCGGCGGAGCGCAGGTCCGCGAGCAGCCTGGTGCAAAACGGGCACCAGGAAGTGGCGAAGACGGTGACGGGGGACGTTGTCTCAGGGGTGGTAGCCAACGCTATTGAGCCTTTCGTTTGAATCGTTGGAAGCGGTAGCGAAGGGGAGATTCCTCCACGCCCTCGATGGTCACGCGGCCGCGCTCTGAGGTGAGCCAGTCGGATTCACTGACCAGCTCGAAATCCTCGCTGATCCGCGGGGCGTATACGGCATTGTGGGGGAGGACAGGGGCGAGGGAGACGTCGATAAGCGTGCGCTCGATGACGTCGACCTCGTCGAGCGTGGCTTCGTAGAGTTGTGCCCCGCCGATGATCCACGCGTCGGTGTCGAGGTCGGGCAGGTCGCGGTAGACGTACGCGCCCTTCGACCAGGTGTCCGCTTCACGCGAGGAAATGATGATGTTGGTGCGGCTCGGCAACGGCTTGAAGGGGAGCGATTCCCACGTGCGGCGGCCCATGATGACGGGGTTGCCAAGTGTGGTCTCCTTGAAATGCTTGAGGTCCTCCGGCAGGTGCCACGGCATGTCTGCGCCATCGCCGATGATGTGGTCGACAGACTGCGCCCAGATTGCGCCGAGCATCGCTACACCGAGACCTTCGCTGCGATCGTCGGGTGCGGGTCGTAGCCTGTGACCGCAATGTCGTCGAAGCCGTAGTCGAAGATGGACTCCGCCTTGGCGAGCTCTAGCTGCGGATACGGGCGTGGCTCACGCGAAAGCTGCTCTTTGACCTGTTCAATGTGATCGTTGTAGATGTGGCAGTCGCCGCCCGTCCAAATCAGCTCGCCGACCTCAAGACCCGCTTGCTGAGCGAACATGTGGGTCAGAAGCGAATAGGACGCGATATTGAACGGGACGCCCAGGAACATGTCTGCCGAACGCTGGTAGACCTGCATAGACAGCTTGCCATCGGCGACATAGAGCTGGAAAAGCAGGTGACAGGGCATGAGCGCCATCTTGTCCAGTTCCGAGACATTCCACGCGGAAACGACGTTGCGGCGCGATTCCGGGTCTTGTTTAAGCAAATCGAGCGCATTCTGGATCTGATCGATGTGCTGGCCATCCGGGGTGGGCCAGGAACGCCACTGCACGCCGTAGACCGGGCCCAGCTCGCCATTGGCGTCAGCCCACTCGTTCCAGATCCGAATATTGTTCTCCTGCAGCCAGCGGACATTCGAGTCGCCTTTGAGGAACCAGAGCAGCTCACCGACGACGCCTTTGAAGTAGACCTTCTTGGTGGTCAGGAGCGGGAATGAGTCCGACAGGTCGTAGCGCAGCTGCTTGCCAAAGACACTGACCGTGCCTGTGCCCGTGCGGTCTTCTTTGGCAACACCAGTGTCGAGGATCTCGCGGAGGAGGTCCTCGTACGGTGTGTTGATAGCGCTATTGGTGTTAATGGAATCTGTCACTTTGCGATGCCCTCGTAACTGCCATTCTCTTCGAGGTAAGTGGCGGCGTGGGAGAGAATATCGTCGGCAAGCTCGGGGCGACAAATGAGCAAGTCCGGAATGTAGGTGTCTTGGTTATTGAAGCGGATCTCGGAGCCGTCGAGACGCGAAGCATGCAGGCCTGCTGCCTTAGCGACACCCACCGGCGCCGCCTGGTCCCACTCGTACTGGCCGCCGGCGTGAATGTAGGCGTCATAATCACCGAGCAGCACGTGCATCGCCTTCGCGCCGGCCGAACCGATACCTTCAGCGCCAAAACCGAGCTTGTCCGCGATGAAACGGGCGACAGCCGGCGGACGGTTGTGGGACAGCGCAATCTTGCGGGACAGCGGGCCGGCAACGTGGCGGACATCGGAGGACTTGAACACCACGCCCAGGTCCGGCAGGCCGACAGCCGCGTGCGTGGGTACCCCGTCCTCGACGAGGGCGATGTGCACTGCCCAGTCCTGGCGGCCGGTCGCGAACTCTTTTGTTCCGTCGAGCGGATCCACGATCCACACGCGGTTGTTCTCCAGACGGGAAAGATCATCCACTGCTTCTTCGGACAGGAAACCGTCATCCGGGCGGTGCTGCTCTAGGACCCGGGCAATCCAGTTCTGAGCAAGGTCATCGCCGGCTTCCCCGAGCTCGCGTCCGCGCAACAGCCCGACACCGCGGATGCCTTTGAGGATTTCGCCGGTGCCAAGAGCAATCAGGTTAGTCAACCGTGAGTCCGAGTACGTTGCCGTCATGGTTCAAACCATACCGCTAACCCTCACCGGGGTGCAGTGCACGATAACGGTGCAGGGTGCACGGTGCGGGCGCGTTAGAATGACCCGCATGCCCGACCGTCGCCCAAGCGGGGACGCAGACCGCGTCCTCGACCGCTTCCACCCCCAGGTAGCCACCTGGTTCGAAGAGGTCTTCGCGGGGCCGACTGCAGTCCAGGACCAGGCGTGGCGGTCGATTTCGGAGGGGGAGAACACCCTCGTGGTCGCCCCGACTGGTTCAGGTAAGACGCTAGCTGCATTTCTGTGGTCTCTAAACCAGATGGTGGGTCGCGCGGGGCAGCAGTCGCTGCATTTCGCTGATAACGCCGCGCTGCAGCGCAGCACTGAGGGGACGCGCGAGGGTGTCCGAGTCCTCTATATCTCCCCGCTGAAAGCGCTCGGTGTGGACGTGGAGAACAACCTCCGCGCCCCGCTCACCGGTATCGCCCGCGTGGCCCAGCGGATGGGTCTGGACATGCCGGATGTTTCCGTCGCGGTGCGCTCGGGGGATACTCCGCAGTCTGAACGCAACCGGCAGGCCCGCAAACCCCCGGACATTCTCATCACCACGCCGGAGAGCTTGTACTTGATGCTCACCAGTAAGTCGGCGGGGATTCTCAAGACAGTCGACACGGTCATTATCGACGAGATACACGCGCTTGCCGGCACGAAGCGCGGTGTCCACTTGGCGCTGTCGCTGGAGCGGCTGCGCCGCCTTGCCGGGAATTTCCAGCGCATTGGTCTCTCGGCAACCGTCCGGCCGCTCGACGCGGTGGCGAACTTCCTGGGGGAGCGCACGACCATCGTCAACCCGCCCGCGGAGAAGAAATGGAAGCTCGATGTCCACGTGCCCGTTGAGGACATGAGTGACCTGCCGGTGCCCGAAGAGGGATCCCCGATCGGGGATGCGGTTATCGATGTCACTCCGACAGCCGAAGATGTCATTGACTTCGACCTCGCCCCGCCGCCAACTCCGGGCCAATCGTCCATCTGGCCGCACATCGAGGCGCAGTTGTACCGGGAGATTATGGCGCATCGCTCGACGATCGTGTTCGTCAACGCGCGCCGGACCGCGGAGCGCCTGACCAGCCGCCTCAACGAGATCTGGGCGGCGGAGCACGACCCGGAAGCACTCAGCCCGGAACTTCGGCGCCCACCAGCGCAACTGATGAAGGCGACCGACTTGGCAGGCAAAGCCGCGCCAGTGATCGCCCGCGCCCACCACGGCAGCGTGTCCAAAGAAGAGCGCGTGACCACGGAGACTGCCCTGAAGGAAGGCACCCTCAAGGCAGTGGTGTCTACGAGTTCGCTCGAGCTCGGCATCGACATGGGTGCGGTGGACCTGGTCGTCCAGGTCGAATCCCCTCCGTCGGTGGCCTCGGGGCTGCAGCGCGTCGGTCGCGCCGGGCACTCCGTCGGAGCCGTGTCAGAGGGCTCGTTCTACCCAAAGCACCGTTCCGATCTCGTCCAAACAGCGGTGACCGTGCCCCGTATGCGTGAGGGCCTGATCGAGGAGCTGCACACCCCGAAAAGCCCGCTTGACGTGCTCGCACAGCAGACCGTCGCCGCTGTCGCGGTGGAGGACCTCGAAGTCGACGACTGGTACGAGACCGTCACCCGCGCCTGGCCGTACCGTGACCTGGCCCGCGAAGTTTTCGACGCGGTCATTGACCTCGTTGTCGGCGTCTATCCATCCACCGACTTCGCGGAATTGCGTCCCCGCGCGATCCTCGACGGCACCACCCTGAAAGCCCGCCCAGGCGCCCAACGCGTTGCTGTCACCAACGCCGGCACCATTCCGGACAGAGGAATGTTTGGAGTGTTCCTGATCGGCACGGACGCCGACGGAGGAGCACCCCGGCGCGTCGGGGAGCTCGACGAGGAGATGGTCTATGAATCCCGCGTCGGAGACGTGTTCACACTCGGCGCATCCAGTTGGCGGATTGAGAACATCACGCGCGATCAGGTCCAGGTCAGCCCCGCGCCGGGCCACACCGGCCGCTTGCCGTTCTGGTCCGGCGACAGTTTGGGCCGGCCGTATGAATTGGGTCTTGCGCTTGGCGAGTTTCGTCGAGAAGCGAAAAGCGGCGGTGAGATCGACCCGAGTCTGGATGCGTACGCCCGCGGCAACCTCCTGAAATACCTCGACGAGCAGGAGGAAGCGACTGGCATCATCCCTGATGAGAAAACGCTGGTCCTCGAACGCTTCACGGATGAGGTGGGGGACTGGCGGGTCGTGCTGCACACCCCGTTCGGCAAAGGGGTCAATGCCGCGTGGGCGTTGGCGACGGGGTGGCGCGTGGCGCAGGAGACCGGTATGGATGCCCAGGCTGTCGCGGGTGATGACGGCATTGTGCTGCGCCTGCCGCAGGGCGAGAAGGAGCCGGATGCGTCAGTGTTCGGCTTCGACGCAGACGAGATCGCGGACATCGTGACTGAGCAGGTGGGCAACTCCGCGCTCTTCGCGTCCCGGTTCCGCGAGTGCGCCGCCCGCGCACTGCTTCTGCCGCGCCGCAACCCGGGCAAACGCGCGCCGTTGTGGCAACAGCGTCAGCGCGCCGAGCAGCTTCTCGACGTTGCCCGAAACTACCCGTCCTTCCCGATCATCCTCGAGGCAGTCCGCGAGTGTTTGCAGGATGTCTACGATTTGCCGGCGCTGCAGGACGTGATGCGCCAGCTGGCCACCCGCCGCATCCGCGTCGCTGAGGTGACCACGGACCAGCCGAGCCCCTTTGCCTCGTCGTTGCTGTTCAACTACACCGGCGCGTTCATGTACGAAGGCGACACCCCGCTGGCAGAAAAGCGCGCCGCGGCCCTCTCGCTCGACCCGTCGCTGCTAGCTAAATTGCTGGGCACCGTGGAGCTAAGAGAGCTTCTCGACGCTGATGTGATCGCAGAGGTCGACGCCTCCCTCCGCCGCGTCGGCAAGGCGGACACCTCCGAGCAGTTCGCGGACACGCTGCGCATCGTCGGCCCCGTCCCTCTGGATGAATTGACCACTTATACCTCGGTTCCTTTGTCAGGTCTCGAAAAGAGCCTGACAAAGCGAGTCATGGTGGTCCGCATCGGCGGCCGCGAGCATCTGGCGCAATCACTCGATGCACCACTGCTTCGCGACGGGCTCGGCGTCCCTGTCCCGCCCGGCATCCCCGCCCAAGTGGCCACCATCCCGGACGCTCTGAACCAGTTGGTGAGCCGCTGGGTGCGCACGCGTGGGCCGTTCACGCTCCGCGACCTGGCTGAGGCATTCGGTCTGTCGGTCGGTGCGGCCTACACGGCGTTGACCCCGCTGGTTGACGCCGACAAGGTCATTGAAGGCCGCTACCGCCAGGGTGTCGACGAGCAGGAGTACATGGCCGCCGAGGTTCTGCGCATCGTGCGCACCCGGTCGCTCGCCGCTGCCCGCGCGCAGACTCGCCCGGTCTCACAATCGGCGCTCGGCCGGTTCATGCCGGCCTGGCTCAACATCGCCCCTGCCGGCACGCGGCCGCCGTTGCGCGGTGCGGACGGCGTGTATTCGGTCATTGAGCAGCTCGCTGGCGTCCGCCTTCCTGCCAGCGCGTGGGAGTCCATGATCCTCCCGTCGCGCGTGGGCGACTACTCCCCGGAGATGCTCGATGAGCTGACGCTGGGCGGCGAAGTCGTCATCGTCGGGGCTGGCAAGGCCGGCGCACGCGACCCGTGGATCATGCTGCTGCCCGCCGACTACGCCGCCCAACTCATGCCGATCCCGGAAGAACCCTTGCTCAGTCTCACCCAGCAGCAGGTGATGGACAAGATCCGCGCCGGCGGCGGCTACCTGTTCACTGACTTGTTGGATGGTGTCGGTGGTGCGCGCAGCGCGACCACCGACGAGCTCCGCGAGTCCGTGTGGGATCTCGTCGAGGCGGGTCTGATCGCACCTGACTCGTTCGCTCCGATCCGTGCTCGCCTCGCCGGCGGTAAGCATGGGAAGACGGCGCACAGGGCGAAGCGGCGGCCGTCGAGAAGCAGAATTCGCTCTGGGCGCACCACCTTCACCACCGTGACTCCGCCGGACATGACCGGGCGCTGGGCTGCGACACCAACGCCTGACACTGATCCGACGCAACGTTCGCTGGCACACGGCGAGGCGTGGCTTGACCGTTACGGCGTGGTCACCCGCGGCAGCATCGTCTCCGAGGACATCCCCGGCGGTTTCGCCCTGGCCTATAAAACCCTCTCCGGTTTCGAGGAGTCCGGCAAAGCCATGCGCGGCTACCTCGTCGAAGGGCTCGGCGCCGCGCAATTCTCCACGCCAGCCACGATCGACCGTTTGCGCGGGCACCAGGACTCAGATGACCTCGTCGGCTGGCCGTCCGGCACCAAGGAACCGAAGGTCTACGTGCTTGCCGCCACCGACCCCGCGAACCCGTACGGCGCGGCGTTGCCATGGCCAGAATCCGGCCCGACACGGACTGCCGGTGCGCTCGTCGTGCTTATCGACGGCCTCCTCGCCGCCCACATCACCCGCGGCGGCAAAAACATGACCACCTTCTTCGACGGCTTCCCCGAGGGCGTTGGTTCTCAAGACGACCTGATGCGGATGATCGTTTCCGCCCTGGCCGAAATGGTGGGGCAGGGGAGGATGACCCCGCTGACGGTGGAGAAACTCGACGGCGGCCCGGCGTTCGTCCTCAAGGACTACGGCGCCGGCGGCTCCCCGAAGGGCGCGAAGATCGGAGGCAGGGTCGTATCCAGCCCGAAGCGCCGCGGACGGACCGTGACGGACGCGATCAAGTCAATGGAGCTGGACGACCTCAGCTTCGATGACTAAACGTGCTGCGTTCAGCCCTTTCGGGCGTTGACCTCTTTGACCAGGTGGTTGGCAGCCGCCAGCCCGATCCGTCGGTTAGCGGTGCGAATGTCTTTGACCGCCTTGATGAATTCCTGTTCAGGGTCAGTTCCCGTGCGCGCGAGAACACCTCGTGCCCAATCGACTGCTTCGTCCATGTCGGTGAAGAACCCCACGAGCGATTCTTCAGGGGTCGGCTGGTGGCCAAAAAAGAAGAACATAGAATTTCATTATGCCCGAGGGTGATTCCGTCTACCAGCTGTCCAAACGGCTGCAGTTCATGACCGGCCGCGAAGTGACCAAATGCTCTCTGCGCGTGCCCCGCTTTGCCACCGTCGACTTCACCGGCATGACCGTCGAGCGTGTCTGGCCCTACGGTAAGCACTTGTTCATGCAGTTCGGCGCGGGCGGCTACGAGCCCGAGATCTTGCACACCCACCTCAAGATGGAGGGAACCTGGTCAGTCCATCGCGCGGGCAGCCGATGGAAGAAGCCTGGTCACACAGCTCGAGTCGTGCTCCAGCTTGCGGATCCGGCCGGCGATATCGAGCTGGTCGGCCATTCCCTCGGTCTTGTCGACGTCTTCCCTGCCGCCGCGTACGAGGAGGAGATGGGCTATCTCGGCCCAGACATGCTCGCGGAAGACTTCGATTCTGCGGAGGCTTATCGACGCATTCTCGCCGCACCGGAAAGAGAGATCGGGCGCGCGCTCCTGGACCAATACCGTGTCGCGGGAATTGGCAACGAATACCGCGCCGAGATCTGCTTCCTCGCCGGCGTCCACCCTGCCCGCACCGTTGGGGAGTTGGGGGAGGAGAAGGTTCGGTCGATCGTCGATATCTCCCGCCGCCTCATGTGGACGAACAAAGAGGAGGTCAAACGCGTCTCCACCGGGGTGAAACGGGCCGGGGAGACGGCTTACGTCTTCGGTCGTAACAATAAACCCTGCCGACGCTGCACCACCTTGATCAAAAACGGATTCCTCGGCGGTGCGGGTGACCTTGAGCGCGTGATCTGGTGGTGCCCCACCTGCCAGCCAGAGCCAGAGGGCTGGGCAGAACGCGCCGTGCGGAAAAGTTGACATAGCGGGACCGTGCTCAAACGACTAAAACGCTGTGAGCTGCAGTTACGTTGCTAGGTGGAAATCCAGTTTGTCAGCTTTTCCGCAAGGGATGCGGCCCCGTTAGCCCTGCGGTGCGGTCTCGTTGCGCTCACGAATGGCGCGGCGGATGAAGAAGACCAAAAAGCCTAGGATGATGAGGATGAGCAGGACGTAGACGACCTTGGAGTATTGGTCGACGTAGCGCTCGACAACGTCCCAGTTCTCACCGAGCTTGAAACCGAGGTAGATCAGGATGAAGTTCCAAATGCCGGAGCCCAGGGTGGTCCACAGGCCGAAAGTGAGCAGGTTCATTCGGTCGAGGCCGGCGGGAATGGAGATCAGCGAGCGCACGCCGGGGATGAGACGCCCGAAGAAGATCGACGGCTTGCCGTAACGGTCGAACCACTCCAGAGCTTTATCCACGTCGGAGGCCTTGACCAGCCACATCCAATCCGCGATGGCGCGCAGGCGGTCGGCGCCCAACCACGCACCCAGGCCATAGAGCATGTACGCGCCGACGACGGAACCAATGGTCGCCCAGATGAACACCGACACGAAGTTCAGGGAACCCTGCGCGACGGTGAAGCCGCCCAGCGGCAGCACGACCTCCGAGGGGATTGGCGGGAAGAGGTTCTCCAGCAGGATCGCGATGCCGACGCCAGGGGCACCGAGGGCATCCATGAGGTTGACAATCCAATCGATGATTCCGGACACGCGTCACTCTTTCTTCTGGCGGTCAGTCGTCTAGCACTCTATCCGCTAAAGGTATCTGGACTAGAAACGTGCACCGTTAGATATCTGTTGACCAGGTATGCACCGGGGCGGAGGTCTTCTGATTCTCCAGGTACGCCTCGAGCACACGGGCAAGTGCGTCCTGGCGTTCCGGGGAACCGGGCTTCGTGCCCACGCCGGTGGAGGCCAATGCATCGAGCTGCCACGATGCGCCGTTCTGGCGCCGCCACGCGCGCCCTTCGATGACGCCCAGGTACTTGTCAATCAAGTTCTCGTCGACCTCGAGCATCTCCAACCCGAGTCGCGCTTGGTCTAGGAGGTGGTTGAGGACGAGGTTGGAGACGTCGATACGCCCCAGCGTGGGCCACACAACCCGGGCACCGAGGCCGTCGCGCGCGCCGGCGAAGAAGTTATTCGTCGCGTCGGTGAAAGTTAGGCGCGACCAGACGGGTCGAGTCTGTTCGCCGAGGAACTTGACCATGCCGTAGTAGAAGGCTGCGTCCGCAATGATGTCGATCGTCGTCGGGCCCGCCGGGAGGATGCGGTTCTCCACGCGGATGTGGGACAGCTCCGTCGACGGATCGTAAATCGGCCGGTTCCACCGCCAGATCGTGCCGTTCTGCAGATTGAGGTAGTGCAGGCCGGGGCTGTTGCCGTCCATGATCGGTTTGCCTGCTTCGGCGCGGCCTTCCGGGATGAGCGGGGAGAAGTAGCGGACGTTTTCCTCGAACAGGTCGAACACGGACGTGATCCAGCGTTCACCGAACCACACACGCGGCCGCACACCTTGGTTAACCAGCTCCGCGGTGCGGGTGTCCATGGACTGTTGGAAGATGGGGATGCGGGATTCGTGCCACACTCGGTGGCCTAAGAACAGTGGGGAGTTTGCTCCGAGCGCCACCTGCACGCCCGCGATAGCTTGGGAGGCATTCCACGCGTCCGCGAAACGGTCGGGGGCGACCTGCAGGTGCAGCTGCATCGAGGTGCAGGTGGACTCGGTAGCAATGTCCTCAAAGGATTCGCGGTACCGCTCTTCGCGCGCGATGTCGATGTCTACGAGTTCGCCGCGGGCCTGCATCACCGAGTTTGTCAGGGCAGCGTAGCGGTTCTCTTTGGTCATCCACTCGGGGCTTTTCAGGTATTCGGTGGTGACGGTCGGCAGGGTGCCGATCATCGCCATCCGCGCTCCTGCCGTCGCCGCGGCTTCCTGCACATTGTGCAGGCGCTCGTTCAGGCCGTTGTGCAGCCTCGTGAGCCCGTCGCCTTCCATCGACAACGGAGGGTGGTTCACCTCGACGTTGTAGCGCCCGACTTCTGCCTGATATTCATCTGAAAGCTCAGCGAGCACCGCATCGTTGCAACCCGCAGGCGCTGCATTCTCGTCGACGAGGTTGAGCTCGAGCTCCAAACCGATCGTGCCGTGATCGACGAATTCGGCCTTTTGGAGGTGCTTGTCAAAAACCTCGAGCTCGTCGAGCAGGTAATTGCGGTACTGCGTCCGCTGTTTCGGGGTATAAGAATCGCGTGATACGGCGTCGCCCATGGTTGTCAAGAATAACCGCAGGCGGCGCCGATCAACCGCATTTCATTTACTTTTGTTCGCGGTACCAGCGAATCAGCGCGTCCGTTGAAGCGTCGCCGGTGTCGGGTGTTTCTTCGCCGCTGACAGCGCCCGCCAGCTGGTTGGCCTGCTCTTTGCCCAGCTCAACACCCCACTGGTCGAAGGAGTTGATGCCCCAGATCACGCCTTGGGTGAAGGTGATGTGCTCGTACAGCGCGATGAGCGCGCCAAGCGCGTGCGGTGTGAGTTCTGGGGCGAGGATCGTGGTGGTCGGGCGGTTGCCCGGCATGACCTTGTGCGGCGCCAGCTGCTTATCGACGCCACTTGCCTCCACCTCTTGCTGCGTCCTCCCGAAAGCAAGCACCTTGGTTTGGGCGAAGAAATTCCCCATGAGCAGATCGTGCATCGATCCTTCACCGGTGGCCGTCGGCAGGTCTTCCTTCGGGGTGGCAAAGCCGATGAAGTCCGCCGGGATCATCGTCGTTCCCTGGTGGATGAGCTGGTAAAAGGCGTGCTGCCCGTTCGTGCCCGGTTCTCCCCAGAAGATCTCGCCGGTGTCGACGGTGACGGGGGAGCCGTCGATACGCGTGCTCTTGCCGTTGCTCTCCATGGTGAGCTGCTGAAGGTAGGCGGGGAAGCGGGAGAGGTCCTCGGAGTAGGGGAGCACGGCGTGGGTCTGCGCGCCGTAGAAGTTGCGGTACCAGACGTTGAGCAGGCCCATCAGTGCCGGGACGTTGCGCTCGTTCGGGGTGGTGCGGAAGTGCTCGTCCATCGCGTGGAAGCCCTCGAGGAAACGCATGAAGTCCTGCGGGCCGATGACCGCCATGAGCGACAGACCGATTGCAGAATCGACCGAGTAGCGGCCGCCGACCCAGTCCCAGAACGGGAACATGTTGTCAGTGTCGATGCCGAACTCGGCGACCTTCTCCGCGTTCGTGGACACCGCTACGAAATGCTTTGCGATGGCGGACTGGTCACCGTCGAACTGCTCCAGCAGCCAACGCTTCGCAGCATGCGCGTTGGACAGGGTCTCCTGCGTGGTGAAGGTCTTCGATGCAACGATGAACAGCGTTTCCTCCGGATTGACCTCATCGAGGACCCGGGACATGTCAGCTGGATCGACGTTAGAGACGAACTCGGCGGTAATGCCCGCCGTGGCGTACGTGCGCAGCGCGTTTGCCGCCATCGCGGGACCCAGGTCCGAGCCGCCGATACCGATGTTGACCACCTTCTTGATCGTGTGGCCGGTGTGTCCCTGCCACTCGCCCGAGCGCAGCTTGGAGGCGAAATCGCGCATCCGGCCCAGCACTTCGTGGACGTCTGCTGCAGCGTCCTGGCCGTCGACTTTCAGATCCCGCTCCGCCGGGATGCGCAGCGCGGTGTGCAGCACAGCACGGTCCTCAGTGGAGTTGATGTGCTCGCCGGTGAACATTTTCTCCGTGGCACCCTTCAGGTCGGCCTCCTCGGCGAGCTCCACGAGCGCGGCGAGAATGTCGGCGTCAACGAGGTTCTTGGACAGGTCGACGTGCAGGCCAGCAGCGTCAAAAGTGTAGGTCTCAGCACGGTTGTCATCGTGGGCGAACAGTTCGCGCAGGGTGGTCGCCTTCTTCTCGGCGTGCAGCTTGAGCAGGTTGTTCCAGGCAGCGGTGGAGGTGATGTCGGTCATGGCCCCAAGGGTAGTGAAATTCTCGCGGGCTCTCGGGGTTAATTTTCGGGGATAATGGGCCGCATGAGCATTGTGAAGATCAACGCGATCACTGTCCCTGAGGGCGCTGGCGAGCACCTGGAGGAGCGCTTCAAGGCCCGCAAACACGCCATTGACAATCAGCCCGGTTTCGAAGGCTTTCAGCTGCTCCGCCCCGTCAAGGGGGAAGAGCGCTATTTCGTGGTCACCCGCTGGGCGGATGAAGAGTCCTACAACAACTGGTGGGCTGGGGAAGGCCGCTCTGCACACGGCGAGGGCCGGGAAGGCGGGGAGGCCCGCAAGCCTGTCGCATCCGGTGCGGAACTGCTCGAGTTCGAGGTCGTGCTCGACTCGCTCGAGGAGGACTAGGGGCCCGAGATTTAGTTTGCATAGTTGCACAGGCAAACAATTCTGAACTGGGGTTTTGTCCAGACCGTCACGAGCGAATGCAAACAATATCTTGACGCCGCCTCTAGGCCCTTTCCCGGAGCAACGCGAGGAGGATTCTTGGTAGGTCGTAGAGCGTCCCAGCTGAGATCCGCACGACGGTCCATCCCATGAGCTGGCATTCCAGGTTGATCCGGAAGTCGGTGTCTCGTTGGCCGCGAGCTAGGTGGTGTTCGCCGTCGTACATCAGGGCAATCTTGAGGTCTGTAAGGGCGAGGTCGAAGGTGGTGATGAGGCGTGGGCCGTCGTAAAGCGGGACTTGCTCGGTGAAGGCGAGCCCGTGTGATCCGAATTCCCGCGCGGCCTGTGCCCATTCAGTGTCGCCAATGAGGTTGGGTTTTTCCGTCAGCGCTGTGCACATGAGACGCATCTCAGTTTCTTTGGGCGATTCAGCCCGCGCGCTAGAGAGCTGGAGAACGTTGCGCAGCCATCGGTTGTCCACTCGGCCGCGCGCGGCATCCAGGATGGATTCGGGGGTGACTCCAAGTAGGTGGCGTGAGGCGTCGACTAGCTGGACAGCCCACAGGACGATAGGGTCAGCTACCCATGCTGGGCTTGACCATGAGTGGATCCCTGCGCGGACATCTTGAACAGCTTCAACGACAGCGTCGGGTGGTGCGCTGACGGGTATCTCTAGCCCGTTCCAAATGACGGTCCACGTGCCCTTCGCTTTTCGACGCCTCCTGACCAGCCCCCATTCCCTTTCCCTCCGATCCACCGGTGTGTTCATCGTGGTGTCGCACGAGTCGGCTAGGTAGGGAAAACCCAACAGGGCGAGAGCGCTGAGACCTGCGACCACGCAGTTGGGGTTCTCATGGGCGTGGGCTACAGCTCGTAGACCGGCAGGCACCCGGTAGGCGGTGTTGTGGGGGTGGAATCGGGCATCGTGCCGGGCAAGTTCAGGTGATCGAACCGGGAAGTCTGACGCGAAGAAACCGGAAGAAACCTGAATTCCCCCGCCTGTCCGGTTGAGGGTGCCGGGGACTCGGCGGGAAATAGCCATCCGATCGACGCACGCAAGTTTTGTGTAGCCCATGCCCTTCTTAGACTGCGGGAAGGGTGGTTCGGTTCCCTTGAATCGCGAACAGTGTGGCCTTGTTGGATATAGTTTGCACGCTTGCCGTGGAAGTTAAATCTGACCTGCGGTTTTGTCAGCTCGGAAGGGGCCGGGTGCAAACTATATCCAGGCCGCCCGCTAACTTAGCCCAACTTGCCCCGCCCGAGCCTGAGCAGGATCGCCGCCAGGTTCGGGCCTTCTTCTCCCAGCTCGTCGCGGAACTGGTTGATGATGGCCACCTCGCGGTTGTGCACCAACCGCGTCCCGCCGGAACCCATGCGGGTTTTGCCGATCGCTTGGGAGATCTCGGTGCGGCGCTTCACGGAGTCGAGTATCAGCCGGTCGAGTCGGTCGATCTCTTGCCGGTAGCTCTGAATTTCAGCGTCGGAAAGCGGATCGTCGGTGCCCGACGGATGCCTGATCTCGAACTCGCTCATAGCGCTTTATTCTGCCATGACCGGCTGCGGGACAGGTGTGGTACACCCGCCTAGTACGGTTGTACCCATCATGGGAACTGACTTGACTTTGGGGTTGAATCCGCAGCAGAAGGCCGCCGTGGAGCACACGGGCAGCCCGCTGCTCATTGTCGCTGGCGCGGGCTCTGGCAAGACGGCTGTACTGACGCGGCGCATTGCGTATCTGCTGCAGGAGCGTGGGGTGGCGCCGGGGGAGATTCTGGCGATCACCTTCACCAATAAGGCCGCCGCCGAGATGAAGGAGCGCGTGGGTGCTCTCATCGGCCCGCAGGCGGAGCGAATGTGGGTGGCCACGTTCCACTCTGTGTGCGTGCGTATTCTGCGGCAGCAGGCGCAGCTGGTGCCGGGGCTGAACACGAACTTCACCATTTATGACGGTGATGATTCGCGCCGTTTGCTGGGCATGATCGCCAAAGAGATGAACTTGGACCTGAAGAAGTTCTCCGCGCGGACGCTGGCCAACGGGATCTCGAACCTGAAAAACGAGCTCATTGGTCCGGAGGAGGCGGCTGCGAACGCCCAGACGACGAAGAACCCCTTCGAGGTCACCGTGGCCGCGGTGTACACGCAGTACCAGCGTCGGCTGCGGGAGGGCAATGCGGTGGACTTCGACGATCTGATCGGCGAGGTTGTCGGGTTGTTCAAGCAGCATCCGCAGGTGGTGGAGTACTACCGTCGCCGCTTCCGGCACGTGCTTGTGGATGAGTATCAGGACACCAACCACGCGCAGTACGAGCTGATCCACACCCTCGTCGGCAATGGCCCTGATGCGCCGGAGCTGGCGGTCGTTGGTGATTCGGATCAGTCGATCTACGCCTTCCGCGGCGCGACGATCCGCAACATTGAGGAGTTCGAGCGTGATTACCCCGATGCCACGACGATCCTGCTGGAGCAGAACTACCGCTCGACGCAGAACATCCTTGCCGCAGCGAATGCCGTGATCGCGCAGAATGCTGGCCGCCGCCCGAAGAAGCTGTGGACTGACACGGGCACAGGGGAGAAGATCGTCGGTTACGTCGCGGACAATGAGCACGATGAGGCTCGTTTCGTCTCCACCGAGATCGACGAGCTCACTGATCGGGGAGTGCAGTATGGCGACATTGCCGTGATGTACCGCACCAACAACTCGTCTCGCGCGTTGGAGGATATTTTCATCCGCGCCGGTGTCCCGTACAAGGTGATCGGCGGCACGCGCTTCTACGAGCGCCGCGAGATCCGAGACATCGTTGCGTACCTGCGCATTCTGGACAACCCGGATGATTCGGTGAGCATGCGACGCATCATCAACGTGCCCAAGCGCGCCATCGGCGACAAAGCGCAGGCGATGGTCGCGCTTCACGCGGACAATCACGGGATGAGTTTCGGGCGGGCGCTTATCGACGGCGCAGCGGGAGAGATCCCCACCCTAGGCCCCCGCGCGAAGAACGCGATCGGCGGTTTTGTCGAGATGATTCAAGGGCTGCGGGACGAGTTGCCGGAGCTGAGAAACGAAGTCACAGGAATGCCCGACTTGGGGGCTTTGGTGACGCGCATTCTCGACGTCACGGGGTACAAGGCGGAGCTGGAAGCCTCGAATGATCCGCAGGACGGGGCGCGCCTAGACAACCTCAACGAGTTGGTTTCTGTGGCGCGCGAGTTCTCCTCTGAAGCGGCAAACCAGATGGCCTATGGCGAGGAGTGGGACCCGGAGAGCGGTGAGGCCCAGCCGGGGTCGCTGCAGGCGTTCCTGGAGCGTGTGTCGTTGGTCGCAGACGCGGACCAGATCCCGGATGAGGGTCAGGGCGTGGTCACCCTGATGACTTTGCACACGGCGAAGGGCCTGGAGTTCCCGGTCGTCTTCGTCACCGGATGGGAGGACGGCCAGTTCCCGCACATGCGGGCAATGGGCGATCCAGCTGAGCTCGCGGAGGAGCGTCGTCTCGCCTATGTAGGCATCACGCGTGCCCGGGAGCGGCTCTACCTGACTCGCGCGCTGACCCGCTCGTCGTGGGGCAGTCCGATGAACAACCCTGCCAGCCGCTTCCTCGCAGAGCTCCCGGAAGACCTCCTCGACTGGCGCCGGGTTGAACCGGAGTACTCGTTCTCCAACGAAGCGTGGGGGAGTCCCGCGCCTTCGCGGCGTGCAATGCCGCGCCGCGAGCGCACACCTGTGAATAAGGATCTGCACCTGGCTAAGGGCGACCGCGTTAACCACGCTAAGTACGGGCTGGGCACGGTCATGAGTGTCGATGGTGTCGGCGCCAGGGAGACCGTCACCATCGACTTCGGTTCCAGCGGAACCGTGCGGCTGATGCTCATCGGCGGTGTGCCGATGGAAAAGCTCTAGCTACACCTCAATGCCGCGGTCCTTGAGCCACGGCACCGGGTCGATGGCGTTGCCGCCGCCCGGACGGACTTCGAAGTGCAGGTGCGGGCCGGTGGACTGGCCCTCATTGCCCATCTCGGCGATTTGCTCGCCTGCGGTCACGCGCTGGCCCACGCTCACGTTGAAGGAGTGGACGTGGCCGTAGACGGTGATGGTGCCGTCGTCGTGACGCACGCGGACCCACTTGCCGAAGCCTTGCGCCGGGCCGGCGTTGATCACGGTGCCGTCCATGACGGAGTAGATCGGGGTGCCGATGCCGTTGGCGATGTCGATGCCGTTGTGCATGCGGCCCCAACGCGGGCCGTAGCCTGAGGTGAAGCGGCCCTCTGCCGGAAGGACGACCTTCTGGCCGCTTGGCGCGGTGCCCTCCTGCGGGGTCACGGAGGTGGTGGGGACCTCGACGGTCGCTTCCTCCTCGTCGTACTCCGGCAGGGCGCGTGGGTCGTAGACGATGCTGTAGCCGGCCGCAGAGAACGTGGCTCCCTGGGACAGGATGTCGTCGAGGGCCATGCCGATGGACGGCAGGGCGGGGGTGAGACCATCGACGTCTTCGCCGTCGACAGACACGTTGATGGCGTGCGCGGGGATGGCGGCCAGGGTTGTGAGGGCCACCGCTGCGGCGATCAAGCGTCGTTTCATTGCATCCTTCTTTGCTTCTTCGTCTCTACGCATGGAATGGTCCGTTGAACTCGCCACATGCTAACTGGCTCTGGAGCACCGATCAATGCTCTGACACGGCCGTTGACGTGCTGATTCGCTCCTGAAGGGGAAGGATTCCATAGAAACGTGCTGGATACGGTAGTTAACTTCTGTGACTAATGTGAAACCTGTGAGTTTTGAGGCGGGGGTATCGGGCGGGGGTGATTTTCCGTGATTGAAACCTGTACCAGAAGCGCCACCATGCAACGAAAAACGCCCCCTTCCCGATAAGGAGGGGGCGTTCTACGGAGGTTCTAAACCGTGATGCCGCGAGCTGCGAGCCACGGCACAGGGTCGACCGGGGTGGTGCCGTCAGGGTGGACCTGAAAGTGGAGGTGGGAGCCGGTGGAGAAGCCGCGGCTACCCATGCCAGCGATCTTCTGACCAGCCTTGACGCGCTCACCGACGGCGACGTCGAGGGTCTCCATATGGCCGTAGACGGAAACGGTGCCGTCATCGTGGCGGAGGCGGATCCAGTTGCCGTAACCCTGTGCCGGGCCGGAGTCGATGACCACGGCATCAGCCACAGCGATGATCGGGGTGCCCACGGCGTTGGCGATGTCGATGCCGTTGTGCATCGCGCCCCAGCGCGAGCCAAAACCGGAGGTGAAAGTGCCCTCTGCCGGCTTCATGGACTTCGGTGTGCGGGCGGCCTCGTCTGCTGCCTTGCGCTCCTGTGCGAACTCAACAGCCTTCCCCAGCTGTTCAGAAAGGTTGTCCACCGGCTTGTACTCGCTGATCGCCAGGATCTGCGGTGCTTCCTGCGGAGCTGCCTCTTCGGCGGGGGCAATCCCGTCAAAAGCAGTCTGCGCATCGGCAAGGCGGTCATTATTAGCCGCGGTAGCTACCGAAGCGCCGCCAGTTGTCACTGCGCCCGTGGTCAGGGCGACAAGTGCGACACGGCCCTTGTTAGGGGTCTGCTTCCGGTGCTTGCCGTGGGTGCGGCGTGCGCTCGAAGAGTTCAACTTAAACCTCGTTAGATCGTCAATGGGTTACGGGTCGTTCCATAATCGTAACCGAGTTGTTATCTACCGGCCACAGATTAGCCAATTCCAGAACGTTAAGCAACCTTTCGGGCAACTTTAACCAAATCGGGTGGAAGATCTCATGTGTTACGCCGGAAAGTGAAGTGTCTGACAAACGTGTCTGACCACGATTCGCACGTCACCCGTGACAAGGTGGAATGCAATGAGTAAGAAGTCTAGTCCTCCGACGCGTTCGTCCCGAACGTCGCCCACGGTCGCTCGTCGTCGCCCGCGCTCAGTGAATGTATCAGATGCTGCGCGGGCGAACGCGACACCGGCAGCGCCGTCGACGATGAAGGAGCGCGTCCGCCATTACGCGCCGTACATCGGCGTGCCCAATATCGTGCTTGTGCTGGGCATTATCGCCGTCTGCCTGGCTACTATCCTGCTCGCTGGTGGTCGCGTCGCCGCGTTGCCCGCCGCGATCGCAGAGACGTGGTTCGTGCTCCACGGTGTACCCGTGATTTTCGATGGTGTGATCTTGGGCTCACTTCCGCTCTTGCCGGCGGTCTTGGTGGCTGCGTTCATTGCGTGGCGTGTCCGCGTCGCCACGCGCGAGCGGGTGAGTGTGCTCGATCTGTATGCGATCTTTGGCCTTGTGGTGCTCATTCCGTTCACCCTCTCCGCGATAGCGTGGTTCATGGTGGCGGATGCGTCGAGCGTTTTTCCCGTCAGTCCGCCTGCGATTCACAAGGCGCTCTTCATTCCGGTGTTCGTTCACCTCGCTGGGATGGCGTGCGGCATGAGTGAGCGGCTGTGGCGCGCGCTGTTCGATCGTGCCTCATTGCCGGTCGCGTTGATCAGCGCCACCCGCGCAATGGCCACGCTCGCGCTACGCCTCCTTACGGCCGCGGCGATCGTTTACCTTGCGCTGCTCGCTGTCGGCTACGGACGCATCACGGACCTAGTCGCCCAGTTCCCGGTTTTGGATGGGGGAGGGGTACTCGCGCTGGTGGGGCTGTGTATCCTCTATCTGCCGAACGCGGTCATCTCCACACAGTCCGTGTTGCTCGGCGCTCCGATGCAGATCGCCGAGGGCGGTGTCTCTCTCTTCAGTGCTGCACTTGTGCCGCTTCCGCCGCTGCCGCTCTTCGGCGCGATCCCAGGCACTGTGCCCGCGTGGGCGCCAGTGCTGATGATCGTGCCGGCAGCGGTGCTCATCCACTTCGTCGCTTCTCGACGTTTCCTCCCCATCGACATCGCCGCCTGCACCCTCATCGCTGCCGTTTTCGCTCTTGTTGGCGCGCTCATGGCTGGCGGCCATGTCGGTGCGTACGGCTGGATCGGGCCGTCACCTTTGTTCTTCGCCCTAGCGGCACTATGTTGGGTTGGAGGAGTGATTGGCTTGGCCTGGATCGTGGCAGCGATCAGAGGCCGCACTGTGGCAGCAGACGCCGAGGATACTGCGGATGCTGAGGACGCGGATGATGTTGACCACGCGGATGAGGCGGATGTCGTCGACGTGCCAAGGGAGCTCGAGACGGACGGGCGTGAAGACGGCCACCGCGATGTCGAAGAACCTCAGCCCGAGTGCAAACCCGAGCCGGAAGAATCCGATGAGGGTGTCTCTGAGAGAGAGCAGCCAGCAGGCGGATCCACTGCCTACTCAGTTCTGAAACAGCGGGAAGGCGAAGCCGGGCTCGAGGCCGATGAGGCTGACCCGTTGAGTGAAACGCAGCGCCCCGTCACGGACTAGACTTGGCCGTTGTGTCAGACTCTTCAGGCTCTCCAGAGATTTCCGTTGCCGTGTTGGTGTCGGGGTCGGGGACGCTATTGCAGGCCATCCTTGATCACCAAGGCCGCTACAGCGTAGACCTCGTCGTCGCCGACGTTGAGTGCCCTGCATTGGACCGGGCGCGCGCTGCTGGGATCCGCGCCGAGGTTGTCGCAGTGGAGGGTGACCGCGACGAGTGGAATGTCCGTCTCGCGGAGACGGTGGCGAGTACAGACCCCGATGTGGTCGTCTCCGCCGGATTCATGAAGATCCTCGGGCAGGGTTTCTTGGATCGGTTCGAAGGCTCGCTCATCAACACCCACCCAGCACTTCTGCCGGCGTTCCCCGGAGCGCACGCCGTCCGGGACGCTCTGGCGTACGGCGTGAAAGTCACCGGAACGACGGTGCACTACATCGATTCGGGGGTAGACACGGGCGAAATCATTGCCCAGCGTGCGCTGAATGTGCGCGAGGGTGAAACTGAAGAAGAGTTGCACGAACGGATTAAGGTGATGGAGCGCGAGTTGATCGTCGATACGCTCCATCGCGCCACCCCCACGACGACCGGAAAGGTTGAGTTCTCCGCATGACCCGCACACCTATCAAACGTGCCCTGATCAGTGTTTTCGATAAGACGGGCCTGGATGAGCTCGCGACTGCTCTCGCCGAGGCTGGCGTGGAGATCGTCTCCACTGGTTCGACTGCGCAGCACATCAAGGACGCTGGCGCGAACGTGACTGAGGTCGCGGAGCTGACCGGCTTCCCGGAGGTGCTCGAGGGCCGTGTGAAGACGCTGCACCCGCGCGTTCACGCCGGTATTCTGGCTGACCTGCGCAAGGAAGAGCACGTCAAGCAGATCCAGGAGCTCGGTGTGGAGCCGTTCGATCTCGTCGTGGTCAATCTTTATCCGTTTAGTGAGACAGCTGATTCCGGTGCGGGATTCGACGAGGTCGTCGAGATGATCGACATTGGTGGCCCCTCGATGGTGCGCGCGGCTGCGAAGAACCACCCGTCCGTCGCGGTCGTGGTGGACCCTTCGCGGTACAGCGAAGTCATCGACGCTGTGCGAGGCGGTGGCTTCGACGCAGCGCAGCGCCGCCAGCTCGCGGCAGACGCGTTCACGCACACCGCGATCTACGACTCTGAAGTATCCGCCTGGTTCGCCGAGCAACTGGACGAAGGGAGCACGCGGACGACTCTCCGGTACGGCGAAAACCCGCACCAGTCCGCGACCCTCATCTCGGACGGTACGGGCCTGGCGGGTGCCACCCAGCACGGCGGCAAGGAGATGAGCTACAACAACTACCAAGACGCTGACGCTGCCTGGCGCGCGTGCTGGGACCACGAGCGTCCATGCGTGGCCGTGATCAAGCACGCGAACCCGTGCGGCATCGCAGTCTCGGACACCTCTATCGCCGAGGCGCACTCCAAGGCCCACGCCTGCGACCCGGTCAGCGCCTACGGCGGTGTGATCGCCGCCAACCGCGAAGTCACTGTGGAGATGGCTGAGCAAGTCGCCCCGATCTTCACCGAAGTCATCATTGCGCCTGGTTACGCCCCGGATGCCCTGGAGCTGCTGCAAACCAAGAAGAACCTGCGCATCCTCACCGCCGAGCAGCCAGAGCGTGAAGGAATGGACATCGTGCAGATCTCCGGTGGCACGCTGCTGCAAGATCGCGACATCTACCAGGCCGACGGTGACAAGCCGGAGAACTGGGAGCTTGCCGCCGGTGAGCCGGCTGATGAGAAAACCCTTAAGGGCCTCGAGTTCGCGTGGACTTCCGTGCGATGCGTGAAGTCCAACGCCATCCTCATTGCCCGCGATGGAGCCGCGGTGGGTGTTGGCATGGGGCAAGTCAACCGCCTCGACTCGGCCCGTCTGGCAGTCGAGCGCGCGAACACCCTTGACGAGGGACGTAACCGTTCCAATGGTGCAGTAGCCGCTTCCGATGCCTTCTTCCCCTTCGCCGACGGTTTTCAGATCTTGGCGGATGCAGGGGTGAAGGCGGTCGTGCAGCCAGGCGGTTCCATCCGCGACGATGAGGTTGTGGCAGCGGCCAAGGAAGCTGGCGTGACCATGTACTTCACGGGCACCCGCCACTTCTCGCACTAACCGCCGGTCAGCCCCCGCGCCTTTGTAGTGCTTTCCCTGGAAACAGTGCAATAATCAACAGTGTGAGCAACGAATACTGGGGCGCACCCCACAACCAGTACCAGCCTGGTATGTATCCCCCGCAGTACCCGCCGGTGACGCAACAGAAATCATCCAACGCAGGGATGATCATCATGAGCGTCATCGCCGGGCTGTTAGCCATCGCCCTGACGGGATTCCTGGTCTATTACTTCACGACGAATTCGGACGCGAACCGCGCGGCCAATGAGCCCGCCTTGACCAGCGTGCAGCAGCCGAGTGAGGGCGATCGCCCCACCGTGACCCAGACGGTGAACGCGCCCTCGCCGAACGAGCAGCAGCAACCGAAGCCTGCGAACAAGCCCACGAAGAACTACACGGATTATTGGGTCAACGACTCTGATGTGACGACTCCGCAGTTCGCGGCAAACGTGTTCTCCGCCTTTGTGGCTAAGTACAACTCCACCGGTAGCCCGAACGTCACTCTGTACGGTGTGTACAGCCCCGTCACCGGTAAGAACTACGACATGACCTGCCGTGACCAAGGAGCGCACGTGGCATGCACCGGCGGGAACAACGCGGCTGTCTACATTTCTTAGGTCCTGTGCGACGATTTCCCGCGTTCTCATGCGCGACCGTGTGTGCGTTGTTGTTGTCCGCATGCACGGTCGGTTCCAGCAGTCCGGCAGGCGGCGGTGACAGGGGTGTCCTGCCAGAACCATCCATGGGAGCCCCCGCTGACAATGATCCGGTGCACGTGCCCGCGCCGCAGGAGCAGGTCATTCCTCCGGCGCCAGTAGGTGATGGCCAGACCGTGCTGAACGATGCTGTTGCCAATGTGCTCGGCGGCTTTGGCGGCCGCGCCGAAGTCGCGGTGTCCGGCCGCGGAGGTGAGTTCTCCGCCGGGGACACCACAGGCTTTGCGGCATGGTCCACAATCAAGGTGCCCATTGCTATCGCCGCGTTGAAGGAGCACCCAGAAATGGCGGGGCAGGCTTCGACGGCCATCATGGTCTCCGACAACGACGCCGCGATGGCGTTGTGGAACAGCGTGTCGCCGGAAGCTGTGGAAGCGGTGCTAGCGGAAGGCGGTACGCCGGTTCCGGTCCAGCGGGAGCGGATCCGGCCGGAGTTCTCGCCCTTCGGCCAAACTGTCTGGTCTGTGGCTGAGCAAGCCCGCTTCGCCTCCAACTTGCAGTGCGTGACCGGCTCTGAACCAGTACTCAGTCTCATGGGCGGGATCACGGTCGACCAGTCCTACGGGTTAGGTACTCTCCCGGGGGCGAGGTTCAAGGGCGGGTGGGGGCCGTCGTCAAGCAATGGTGCGTACGAGGTCCGTCAATTCGGACTTGTGCACGACAGTGTGGGGCGGAATGTCGCCGTAGCTATCGCTGTGACCGCGGGCGACGGCAGTTACGAAAGCGGACAGGCGATGGCGACTCAACTGGCAGCGCAGATCGCTGGTTCGCTCGAGAGTGCTCCTGCGGCGAACTGTTAGCTGTTTTCCAGCAGTTCGATGGTGCGCTCGCCGCGGTCCGGCGGAAGTTCTGCGTGCAAGACGTCGAGCACCGCGTCCGCGAGCATGACCGATGGCGACGGCAGCGCATCTGTGACGAGAGGGTAGGGCGCCTTTCCCGTGTTGTCGCGCATTTCGACGGCTGCGAGCGACATGTGGAATGGCATCTCCACCAGCGGATCGTCGTCTCCGACAATCTCAGCCGCAAAGGAGCGGAAGTAATCCTCCAGCTCAGCGCGTTCCTTGTGATACTCCACAAACTCCTCGGAGGTGGCCACTGGCAGCTGGTACAACCGGCCGATATTCCACTTTGAGGACAGCAGTAAGCGAGTTTGAGCAGCAACGAGCGCCCACAGCTTCTGGTTCGCAGACGCATCCGAATCTCGCAGCACCGCGCCAAGAGCGAGCGACGGTTCGATCGTGGACTTCAGCAGGGTCAAGAAAATATCGGCCTTGGAAGGGAAGTGGTAGTACAGCGATGCCTGACGCACGCCCACGGCATCGGCGATTTCGTGTGTGGAGGTTGTGGCGAAACCCTGTTTGGTGAACAGCTCCGCAGACGCGTCGAGGATCTCCTCGCGTGCCGTGCGTCCTGAGCGTCGCGGCGACGACTTCCGTGGCCGTCCGACACTTCCTGCCATTTCTTCCTCCTGGCGACACTGTAAACCTGTCAAGCAAAAGATACCCGATCTTCCGTGCGGCAGCCTAAACCCTTGCCCTGCTTTCCCTGGAAAGCAGGGCTATGATCTGTAGCCATGATGCGCCACCTCGCCGCTTTCCTCGCTGCAGCCGGGATCGCGATGCCCACTATTGCAGTCCCGAACATCGCTGAAATGCCCGTTATCGGCCCTGCCGCAGTGGAAGCGTTCAACCAGATCCCCAGTAACGTCAAGCGTGATCTCGGGTGGCCAACCCCAATGTCCAGCCAAGCTCTGGGATTGAACTCAGCCGCCCCGCAGCAACGCCCTCAACCGGTGAGCATCCAGCCGCAGCTGCAGGGAATTGTCAACCGCGTCAACGCGCGCCACGGCGGGCAGGTCACCATCTCTGTGTTCAGTCCCGGCGCCAGCGCGACGGCAGGGGATAACCGGCCGCAGCCGGCTTTTTCAACAATGAAGGTGCCCGTCTCCATCGCAGCGCTCAAACAGGACGGTCCTCGCTGGTACCGCGATGCAGAATTGGCCGTGACAGTATCTGACAACCCAGCCATGCACCGCATGGCCAATGCCATCCCCACCCACCAGGTGCAGACAGTGCTGGGCGAAGGACGCACCCACACTGCTACTTCCCCGGCGCACAAGATGTCCACACTGTGGACCACGAGCGAGCAGGCGCGCTTCGCGGCGAACCTTCCGTGCGTGAATGGCTCGGGCCCGGTTGTGGGCATGATGGCACGAATCACGCCCGATCAACGTTGGGGATTGGGGCGAATGCCCGGAGCGCGCTTCAAAGGCGGGTGGAACCACCAGGGTGGGGGATACCTAGCCCGCCAGTTCGGTCTCGTGCGCGGGCCGCGCGGCGACGTGGCCATCGCCATTACGGCGTATGCACCCCATGGCGGCTACGGCAAAGCAACGCAAATGCTCAACGACATTGCCTCTGAGCTGAACGGTCAGCTCGGATCCCTGCCTGTCGCCCGCTGCGGCTAGCCCGCGCAAGGCGGCGACAAACAGGCCGCGAAATAGAAGAAGCGCCCGTCTCCCTACATAGGGGAGCGGACGCTTTTCTTACGCTGCTGTCAACCAGTGATTTAGCGGCTGGTGAACGGCAGCAGAGCCATCTCGCGGGCGTTCTTCACGGCGGTGGCCACCTGGCGCTGCTGCTGTGGCGTCAGACCGGTCACGCGGCGGGAACGGATCTTGTGGCGGTCGGAGATGAACAGACGCAAGGTCTCGATGTCCTTGTAGTCGACTGCCTCAATGCCCTTGGCCTTGAGCGGATTCTTCTTCGGGCGGCGGGACTGCTCCATCCGCGCCTTACGGTTGTTGTTGCGCTTCATTATTGGTGCACTCCTTGCTTACCAGGACGACTTGCGGACGCCCGGCAGCTCACCGCGGTGAGCCATCTCGCGCATGCGGACGCGGGAGAGGCCGAACTTGCGGAGGTAGCCGCGGGGGCGACCATCGTGGGAGTCGCGGTTACGAACGCGAGCCGGGGAGGCGTCGCGCGGCTGACGGTTGAGCTCGAACTGAGCCTCGAGACGGTCCTCGTCGGACGTCTCCGGGTTGCGGATGATCGCCTTGAGCTCCTGGCGGCGCTGCGCGTAACGCTCGACGATCTCCTTGCGCTTTTCGTTCTTAGCGATCTTGGACTTCTTAGCCATTTCTATCGCTCCTCGCGGAATTCAACGTGCTTGCGCGCGACCGGGTCGTACTTCTTCAAAGAGATGCGGTCCGGGTTGTTGCGCTTGTTCTTACGGGTGACGTAGGTGTAGCCGGTGCCCGCGGTGCTCTTGAGCTTGATGATCGGGCGGATGTCGTTCTTGGGCATTAGACCTTCTCCCCTCGGGCGCGGATCTGAGCGACGACGGACTCGATGCCGTCACGGTCGATGATCTTCAGACCCTTGGTGGAAACGTTCAGCGTGATGGTACGGCCCTCAGAGGGCAGGTAGAAACGCCGCTTCTGCACGTTGGGGTTCCAACGACGCGAGTGGCGGCGGTGCGAGTGAGACACGGTTTTGCCGAATGACGGCTGCTTTCCCGTGACCTGGCAATGTGCCGACATGGTTACTTCTTTCTCCTAGCCGCTTGAAAACTCGGAGACATGTAATAGCTGACACCACACTCGAAACTAGAAATCGGCCTGGTAGTGAGGATGGCCGGGTGAGCTCGAGGGCGTCAAAAGTCACCGGTTGACTAAGCGTAAACGTGTACTTCGACAACAGCGAGAGTCAACACTACACCCACAGCCGGCGAACTCCTAATCGCTGGAACGGCATCTGCGGCGGCGTCCATGACAGCTTGCATGGTGGGGCAGTGGCCGCAAAATCGGGGACAACCCTGAGGGGAAATCGGTGCGATCCCCGTGGCGGGAGAAACGGTGTTCTTGGTGGGATGAAACCATGAATACTTCCCGCGCTGCGTCGCCTCCTGATGACTTCATTTCTCTAACCACCCCTTCAGATCCAGCCACCCCGCCTCGGCTGCCGCTGACGTGGTGGGGTATCACTGTGCGCGGCGTGGTCGCGGTGGTGATCGTCCTTGGTGCTACCTTCATCCCTCTCGGGCTGATGCTGGTGACGGGCGTCTCAGATCAGCCTGTGGTCGCTGGTCTGCAGCGGTTCGGGTTGAGCGCGATCAACTGCGTGCTGGCGTTTCTGGCTGTCTGGGCGTGGATGCGTTATGCGGAACGACGGCCTTTTGCTGCCACTGGTTTTGGCGGCGCCAAGGTGGTCACGGGGTTGGTCGCAGGAACCGTCGCGGCGGGCGCACTGGTTCTCTTGGCGCATTTGATCGCGGTTGCGTTAGGGATGACCAACGGTGAGATGCCCGAGGAGTTTCCATCTGAGTCGGCCGCAGTCATCATCGGCGCTGTGTTTGAGCTCGCCGGCTTCGCATTTTTGCTGCAGGGCATCCCAGAAGAGTTAGTGTTCCGCGGTTGGCTACTTCGGTCCACGCCAGGCCGCCCGTGGCTAGGGTTCTGGTGGTCGACCGTCGTGTTCACGGTCATGCACTTGTTGTCGCAGGCGGGACAGGAAGGGATTGTGGATCACCTGCTTTATCTGGTCACTTCTTTCGGTATCGCCGTCTTTGCGGCGGTGTGCGCGATGCGCTGGGGTAATGGATGGATAGCGGCGGGTATTCACAGCGGCTTTCACGTGGGAACCCTCATAGCTACCTACACCCTTCCGCCGATCGAGCCGCGGGTGATGTGGGTGCTCCCAGGCGTTCTTTTCACTATCGCGGCTGGTGCGCTCCTTCGCGGCGCCACGCGCAGGGCGGCGGTGCTATTGTCGCGCGCATGAACCCGCAACCCCAGGGGCATGCTTATCGACGCATCGTTGCCCTCGACATCGCCCGCGGCCTGGCGATCCTGGGGACGCTGCTGACAAACATTTGGTTGTTCGCCGGATCGACCGAGGATTTTCTCACCGGCTATTTCCCGGACAAGTCCATCGCTGCACAAGCAATGGATTTTGTACGTGGAACGAGCGGGGCCGACGTCCGATTCGACACCTGGCTGATTGATTCTCTCCTGTATCTGGTCACCGACGGCAAATTCCTAGGTCTATTGACCATCATGTTCGGCATCGGCGTGTAGATCCAACGGCAGAGCCGGTTGCGCCGCGGCATGCCCTGGCCAGGCGGCTACATGTGGCGTGCCGGCGTTCTCGTGCTTGAGGGATTGCTGAACTACATCTTCATCTTCGAGTTCGACGTGCTCATGGGCTACGGTCTGACCGCTCTTGCTGTCGCGCCGATTCTTGCGCGCAGTGAGAAGGTGCAGAAGGGGTGGATGATTGCCGGGCTGTGCGTGCACGCGCTCGTTGTATCTGCATTCACCATGGTTGCCATCGGGTTGAACGTCATGCTGAAGGAGAAGGGCCCGGAGGCGTTGGGCCTTGATGAAATCATGGGGGATTACTCCACCGAGAGCTACTGGGGCATGGTCGAGTTCCGCGCGCGTGACCTCCTCGGCGGCCGATGGGAGGTGCCCATCATGTTCTTCATGGGCATCGGCGTGTTCATCATTGCTGCACGCCTGTACCGTGCAGGGCTCTTCCAACCTGACGGCCACCGGCTGCGCGGGAAGGTCATGGCAATCGGCTTCGGTATCGGTCTCCCGCTGGATTGGATTGTGAGAATTTTCCTCACCATCAGTGGTTTTCCGGTCGCCCGGTACGTCACCTCAACGATGGTGGCTTTCGGGGTTTTGGCGCTCGTCGCTGGTTTCTACGTGAGGAAAGACAACGTGCTCGGCAGCGTGGGCAAGCCCTTCGCGGCCGTCGGGCGCATGGCGCTGACGTGCTACATCCTGCAGAACGTCATTGCATCCGTCATCTTTTATGACTTCGGCTTCGGGGTTGCGCGGCGCATTCAAGGCCCACTTTTCACTTACTGGGTTCTGCTCATCTTCGCGGCTATCGCGGTAGCACTAGTTCTCTTGAGCGTCGTTTGGCTGAATAACTTCAAGCTGGGGCCGGTGGAGATGGTCATGAAACGGATCTATGAGCCGCTGGCGAAGCGGCGGGATCAACGAATTTTGCGCAAGCGGGGCGTAGCGGTGACCACGGGCCCGGAACCGGCAGGGGCGTGATTTTCCTTTTCAACGTGCTGCCGGTAACATCCCTGCAGTCCATTTCGCACCCAACTCAGGCACGATCCGTTTCTGGCGCAGATAGCAGCGCAGAGAAGCGGAACCGACCTGAAGTATCAATCCTGAGGGAAACGAAGAGATGAAAAACGATATCCACCCTGATTACCACCCGGTGATCTTCCAGGACGCAGGTACTGGCCACCAGTTCCTGACACGTTCCACTGCCACCTCCGGCCGTACCGCCCAGTGGGAGGACGGCAACGAGTACCCGCTCATCGTCGTCGATGTCACCAGCGAGTCCCACCCGTTCTGGACGGGCGCGCAGCGTGTCATGGACACCGCTGGCCGCGTTGAGAAGTTCAACCGCCGTTTCGGCGGTATGGCTCGCCGCAAGAAGAAGTCCGACAACTAGTAACGGCTGTTAAGGAGGAGAAGACACCATGGCAACCCCGAAGTTCCGTAAGTCGCGTTCGAACACGCACCACCGCCGCTCCCAGTGGAAGGCCGACAACGCCGCTCTGGTTGAGACCAAGATCGACGGCCAGACTGTGCGTATCCCGCGCCGCCTGGTCAAGGCTGCACAGCAAGGCCTGATCGACGTCGAGCAATTTTAGTTCTGCCAATCCCATGTGAAAACCACCACGAAAGTGGTGGTTTTTTCTGTCTAAAAACAGTTAAAGGCCCCTCAATGTCATGAGTTTTAGCTAGGTATGGTCATAATAGTGATATGAAGATTTTGGTGGTCGACGACGAGCAGGCGGTCCGGGAGTCTTTGCGGCGCTCCCTGCAATTCAACGGATACGACGTTGCACTGGCAAAAGACGGTCAGGAGGCGCTTGCGAGCATTGAGCAAGAGCAACCGGACCTGACAGTTCTCGATGTGATGATGCCGCAGCTCGACGGTCTGGGAGTATGCCGTGAATTGCGCTCGTCTGGTTATGACCGGCCGATCCTCATGCTCACTGCCCGCGATGGCGTCTCCGACCGTGTGGCTGGTCTGGACGCGGGGGCGGATGACTACCTGCCCAAGCCATTCGCGCTGGAGGAGCTGCTGGCGCGTGTACGCTCCCTGCTGCGTCGCGCTCGCGCCGATGCCATTCAGCAGGATGCTGAAGGCGGCTCGGAGCTCAGCTTTGAAGATCTCCACCTCGACATTTCTTCTCGCGATGTCCGTCGCGGTGACCGCCACATTTCGCTCACCCGCACGGAGTTCTCCCTGCTTCACCTGCTGTTGCGGAACCCCCGCAAAGTGCTCACCCGGCAGAAGATTCTCGAAGAAGTGTGGGGCCACGAGTTCCCCTCGTCCGGCAACGCCCTTGAGGTCTACATTGGATATCTGCGCCGCAAGACCGAGGCAGCCGGGGAGCCCCGTCTCATCCACACCGTGCGCGGTGTCGGGTACGTGATGCGGGAGTCTGCGCCGTGATCCTCCGGCGTGTAGCCGGCGAAACCCAAGACATTCAGGGGGTTAGGTCGCGGGAACTCGAGCTGTCGCGCCCGTCGTCGCTACGCAGCAGGATTGCAACGCTTGCGGCGGTCCTTGTGACCCTCGCTGTCGGTGCAACAGCCCTGCTGTCCTACGTTGCCGTCTCAGGGGCCATGGAGGACGGCGAAGTTCTCGAGCTGGAAGCCCGTACTGTGGCGCTGATGCGCCAAACGCAATACGTGCTTGATACCTCGGGCACGGATGTTGAGATGCTCGGTATGCTGGTTGACCAGTTTCGCACTGACAATCCGGGTTACCGGGTAGCGGTGTCACCTGGTGAGAATCAACCGTTTGTCGGTGATCCCGTTCCCGTAGACAGGTTCGCGCGGAAGGGGCAGGGCCCCGATTGGACGCAGGAAACCTTCAGCAACGAGTGGGTTTCGGTACTCCGCGACGGCGACGGCGTGACTGTTGCGCTTGCCCGCGACACGGGCGGAGTGCTCGCCCAGGACAACCGGTTGCGGGCCACACTCATGGGCATTGTCGGTCTAGGAACGTTGCTGGCCGCACTCAGCGGCTCGCTGATTGCCCGCAGTACGTTGCGTCCGTTGGAGCGTCTCCGGCGTTCTGTCGATCGTGTCCGAGATAGCAACGAGCTTGAGCCTATTGAGGTCGAAGGCGACGACGAATACAGCCGCCTGGCTGAATCCCTCAACGAGATGATGGCTTCGCTCAATGACTCCCGTGTGCGCCAATCGCAGCTCGTCGCCGATGCTGGCCATGAGCTGCGCACCCCGCTGACGTCGATGCGCACCAATATTGAGTTGCTGACAATGCTCCACCGCTCCGGTCAGCGCACCATGATGGCCGAGCAAGAGCTCAACGATCTGGAAGACGATGTCACCGCCCAGATGGAAGAGATGTCGACGTTGATCGGCGACTTGGTGGATCTCGCACGCGAGGATGTTCCGCAGAAGGAGTTCGAGCCGGAGCGTCTGGACGGGGTCCTCACTGACGCTGTCGAACGCGTCAAGCGCCGCCGTCCAGATGTGGAGTTCCGCTTCCGCGCGGACCCGTGGGTGATGGACGCTGATTCGAACGCCCTATCCCGCGCCCCCGTCAATCTCTTGGATAACGCGGCGAAGTGGTCGCCGCCGGGTGGGGTGGTCCGTGTGTCCCTACGTGCAGCGAAGCGCAGCGCCGTGCTCATCATCGACGACTCCGGCCCCGGAATCCCGGTGGAGGAGCGGAGCAAGGTTTTCGAGCGTTTCTACCGCGCGCCAGAGTCCCGCGCTATGCCGGGATCGGGCCTTGGTCTGGCGATCACGCAGCAGGTTCTGCATCGTCATGGGGCCACCATCGCCGTCGAAGAGTCCGACGACGGAGGCACGCGTATCCGCGTCGTCTTTCCCGGCCGCCCGGTGTCGGAGTAAAGCGACCCCGGCACCACACAGTGAGCGAGTAGGAAGTACTACGATGAGCTGAGATTCATCGCGATGTTAGTGACAGCTAGCGGGAGGACAATACCCGATCATGACGTACACAAATGACCCGAACGGTGCTTTTGCCCCTCAGCCGGCCCGGCAACCCATGCTGCAGCCGGAAGCGCAGCCTTTTTCTTCTCAGCCCGTGACTGTGAACACGCGGCAGAAGAAAGGCTTGGGCGCCGGTGGGGCAATCGCTCTGTCACTGGTGACAGCGCTCATCGCGGGTTCGGCCGCCGGCTATGCTGTGAGCCACTTCGCCGGTAACGGATCTGGCTCCGGGCAGAGTCTTGGCATGGGGGCCAGCGACCAGGACAACGCGCTCGAAGCACCTGTGGACAATGACAGGCCGCCAGCGCCGGATGGTTCGGTGGAAAAGGTCGCCGAGTCCGTGCTTCCCGCCGTGGTGTCCATTTCTGTCGTAGCCCGCTCCGGCGCAGCTGAGGGATCCGGTTCGATCATCTCCTCCGACGGGAAGGTGCTAACGAACCACCACGTGGTTGCGGAAGCAGCCAATGGGGATACGAAGATGCAAGTCACGCTTAACGACGGTTCCAAGCATCCCGCCTCATTCATCGCCTCGGATGTCAATACCGATATCGCTGTGATTCAGATTGAGGGGGTGTCTGACCTCCCGGTCGTCCAGTTCGGCAACTCCGACAACTTGGCGGTGGGGCAACCCGTTGTGGCGATCGGTTCGCCGCTGGGGCTGTCTGCGACTGTCACCACTGGCATTGTTTCGGCACTGAATCGACCAGTCCGTGCAGCTCAGGGTGGCGGCGAGAGCTCACTGATGGACGGTATCCAGACCGATGCTGCGATTAACCCGGGCAACTCAGGCGGTCCGCTGGTGGACATGAACGGCCATCTTGTCGGCATGAACTCCGTGATCGCGTCCTTGTCGCAGGGTGCGTCCGGTGAGTCGGGGTCGATCGGTCTCGGGTTCGCCATCCCGTCGAACTTCGCTCGCCGTGTAGCGGACCAGCTGATCAACGAAGGCGAAGCGCGTCAGCCGATGATGGGTGTCCAAGTGGACATCCGCCACAATGCCGACGGCGCGTTGATCGACTCTGTGCAGCCAGGCAGCCCTGCTGACGAGGCTGGATTGAAGCCTGGCGATGTGATTATCCGCGTCAATGACCGGCCGATCGATTCTTCTGATGCCCTGGTGGCAGCTACCCGTTCCTACGACTTCGGTGAGACGGTGACCTTGGAGGTCAAATCCGCCGGATCGGATGAGACCAGAACGGTAGATGTGACTCTGAGTTCGGAGTAGATTTCTAGATGCGAAACTTTTCGGAGTAGCACACCACCTGCCACGAACTGAAGACGAGGAGTAACGGTCATGTCGGACACTCTTGACGCGCTGGACATCCACGAGCCGGACGAGGCTTTTCTGATGGCAACGGAAGCCGAGGTGGAAGTCCCCAGTCAGCCGTGTGCACTCGCAGTCCTGGTGAGCGATCACAAGCAGGGTGGGGCGATCGACGAGGGGACTGACCGTCTCGTCTTCGAACTTCTCCAAGAGATCGGCTTCAAGGTGGACGGTGTCGTGTACGTGAAGTCTAAGAAGTCCGAGATCCGCAAGGTCATCGAGACGGCTGTCGTAGGCGGTGTGGACCTCGTGGTCACGGTCGGCGGCACCGGTGTCGGCCCTCGCGACAAGGCCCCGGAGGCGACCCGCGGTGTCATCGACCAGCTCGTGCCCGGTGTTGCCCAGGCGGTGCGTGCTTCCGGTCAGGCCTGCGGCGCGGTCGACGCATGCACGTCCCGCGGCATCTGCGGCGTGTCCGGGTCCACGGTAGTGGTCAACCTGGCCCCCTCGCGCGCGGCGATTAGGGACGGCATTTCTACGATCTCTCCTCTGGTTGCGCACCTCATCAGCGAGCTGCGCAAGTACAGCGTCCAGTAGTTCCCGCGGTCTTTTCAGGGCAATGGCTTCACGGAAACCCCGCCGCCGCGCTTCTCGTCGGGCTGAGACCGACTATGACAGGCACGCCGACACCCCGATTACTGAGGAAAAAGGAGACGGCGAGCGCTACGTCAATTTCGATGAAGAACCACCGATTCTTGACGAGCGCCCGCCGCATTACGGAGGGGACTAATTTTCTAAGTTGTTTGGGCCTTACGCGCGGGGCGTGTCGGTCGGGGCAGTGCCGTTCTTGCCGGCGAGCAGGTCGCGGATTTCGGAGAGCAGCTCCTGCTCGGTCGGGTCCTCTGCCTCCGGGTCAATGCCCTTGCGGCGCTTCTGCGCTGCGTCCAGCTTGTTCATCGGAGCAACGATGAGGAAGTAAACCACAGCAGCGATCAGCAGGAAGTTGATGATCGCGGTGATCAACGCGCCGAAGTCGAGGAAGGTGCCCTCGTTGCCCGGGAGGATGTGGATACCGAGGGGGGAGAAGTCCGCGCCGCCGATGGCGTTGATCAGGGGGTTGATGATGTTGTCAGAGAATGCGGTAACAACTGCAGTGAATGCGGCACCGATGACGACACCGACAGCCAGGTCGATGACGTTGCCGCGCATGATGAAATCTTTGAATCCTTGTAGCACGGTGAGACAAGTTAACATATCAAATGACTATTTGTCTTGCCTGACGCGCTCACCCGTGAGAACTACAGCGAGTGGGGAGGAGAGCGAGGCTGCTGCCACCGCCTCCGCTTCGTCGTGGAGGAGAAGGAGTAAAACGCTTCCGGCGGGCGAGTCTTCTGCTCCGCCGACGAGGACCACGATTCCGTTTGTGGCGATTGTGCGGGCCGCTCCTTCCTGTTCACCGTGATTAATGGTCACCACGGAGACTCGGTCGCCGTGGTGGAGCATTGGAATGATGTCGGGCTCAGCAAGCTTGACGGGCACCATCGTGTAATCTGCACGGTCGCCGGGCACGAGCGCTGAGACGAGATCGGGCCCCAGCAACCGCGTCGGAGTGACTACTTCGCCCGCACTTGCCGTCGACGCCACGATCTGCCCCTCTACATCACTGACCTGGTCGAAAGCGCCGTCGGGCACGATCGCCTCCGGCAGTCTTTGCAGCTCAACGTCATCGGCGCTGAGTGGCTCGCCGGGAGAAACTTCGCGGGTGAATGCCAGCACGGCCGGGTCATTGGCCGCTCTGCCGGTGACGGTGGTGAGGGCGGCGGCGAGGAGTAACAGGGCGGCGGTGAGACGTCGTAAAGCAAGCGTGCGGCGGTAGCCAGGAGCGAGTGTGAGAAAGTCCATGCCTTATTGGACTGTCGCAGCCCCCGGAGTGGTTCCCTTGAAGCGCAAAAACCCGTGCGGGGTGATAGCCCCATCCACAGGCTTGTCGTGGGGCTCGGAGGGCAGGACGTCGTGCACCTCGTCGTCGTAGACCAGCGCAATCCGGGGAACTGCACCTGCATGCACCAGTGCTCGGTCGTAGTAGCCCGCGCCTTGGCCGAGCCGCATCCCGCGCCGATCCACCCCCAACGCGGGAACAATCACCACGTCACAGCTGCTCAACATCGACGATGGGAAACGCTCACCGGTGGGCTCAGTAATGCCGAAGTGCGCCCCGCGAGCCAGCTGCCCCGGCACATGCAGTGCCCACTCCAACACTCCAGCACCGAGTGTGACGGGCAAGAAGACCTCTAATCCTGCTGCGGCGAGGACGTCGGGAAGCTCCTCGCCCCCGGGTTCAGCCGGCATAGGGGAGTATGCGGCTACGCGGGTGCAGCCGCGGAGATGGGTGAGCAGGTGGTCGCGCACAGCAGCGTCGATAAGCGCCTTGTTTTCGCGCACTCGTCTGCGCTGACGCGCAACCGCACGCAGCTGCCCCTTTGAATCCATCGCTATCCTTTGTACAACCTGCGGGAGGCTTTAGCTGAATGTCGAATCATTGTAGGTAGACTCACCACTTATGGCATCTACGCGCAAGTCCAACGTGAAAACCGTGATCGTGCCCGCCGCAGGCATGGGCACGAGGTTCCTGCCCGCCACGAAGACGGTGCCGAAGGAACTGCTGCCGGTCGTGGACACTCCGGGCATTGAGCTCATCGCGGAAGAAGCAGCACAGTTGGGGGCACAGCGCCTGGCAGTCGTGACCGCGCCAGGCAAAGGTGAGGTCATGGAGCACTTCGGCCCATTCGATCAATTGCACGACACCCTGCTGGCACGCGGCAAGGACGAGCAGGCGCAAAAGGTTGCCCGCGCATCCGACATCATCACGGCGGAGGCTGCCGTGCAGGAAGAGCCGCTGGGCCTGGGCCACGCTGTGGGGTGCGCGGAATCTCTGCTGGGTGATGACGAAGATGTTGTCGCCGTCATGCTGCCCGACGACCTTGTGCTGCCCACCGGCGTGATGGAAAAGATGGCTGAAGTCCGCCACACTCTCGGCGGGTCAGTGCTGTGCGCCTTCGAGGTCGACCCGGAAGACGTGTTCAACTACGGCGTGTTCGATGTCCGCGAGGTTGAGGCCGGCGCTGATGTCGACGCATCTCACGTCAAACGCGTCGTGGGCATGGTGGAGAAGCCAGAACCCGCCGAGGCTCCGTCCAACTTCGTCGCCACCGGACGCTACCTGCTCGACCGCGGTATCTTCGACGCGCTGCGCCGCATTGAGCCGGGCAAGGGCGGTGAGCTGCAGCTCACTGACGCGATTGAGCTGATGATCAACGAGGGCCACCCAGTCCACGTCGTCGTCCACGACGGCAAGCGCCACGACCTGGGCAACCCGGGTGGGTACATTCCGGCGAACGTGGACTTCGGCCTCAACCACCCGAAGTACGGTCCCGCGCTCTACAAGGCCATCAAACAGATCGTCGCGGACTTCGAGTCGGAGAACCCACACCTGCGCGACCAGTAGTAGGTTCAAACCATGCGCAGTGTCGACGAGCAGCTGGACATGATCATCGACGCGACGATGACGCCCGAGCCCATCCGCATCGGCATCACCGACGCGTTGGGCTTGATGTGCGCCGAAGAAGTCCAGGCCTCCTCGCCGCTGCCGGGTTTTTCGCAGGCAGCTGTCGACGGTTACGCAGTGCGCGCGGTCGACGTCGGCGGCGGTCAAACGCTGGGTAAAAAAGAAGGACCGGCCGCGGCGGAGACCGAAACGTCACTGCCCGTGGTGGGCGAGGTCGCCGCAGGCTCGCAGAGACCGCTGCGCCTCCAACCGCGCCAGGCTGTCCGTGTGGCCACGGGTGCCCCGCTGCCGACGCTTGCAGACGCTGTCTTGCCACTCGAATGGTCCGACCGCGGCCGTAAGCGCGTCTCCCCGCACCGTCCGGTGCGCTCTGGTGATTTCATCCGTAAGGAAGGCGACGACATCCAACCCGGTGACCTGGCCGTGCGCGCTGGTGCCGTGCTCGGCCCAGCGCAGATTGGCCTGCTGGCTGCCACCGGCCGCGATAAGGTTCTGGTGTACCCGCGTCCGCGTGTGACAGTGATGTCTTACGGTCTTGAACTGGTTGACGTTGACCGCAACCCTAGCCTGGGCCAGGTGTATGACGTCAGCTCCTACGCCGTCGCCGCTGCAGCAAAAGACGCCGGTGCGGAGGTCAACCGCGTCGGAATCATCAATGCTGAACCCCGCCGCCTCAAGGAGCAGATTGCCACCCAGGCGCAGCGCAGCGAATTCCTTATTATTACGGGTGCCGTTGGCGGCTCAAGTGCGAAGCCGCTCCAGGAAGCGCTCGGTGAGCTGGGGGAGATCGACACCTCGCGCGTTGCCATGCACCCTGGGTCTGCCCAGGGCTTCGGTCTGATCGGCGCGGACCGGATCCCGGTTTTCCTGCTGCCGTCAAACGCGGTCAGTGCGCTGGTGATCTTCGAGGCACTGATCAGACCTGCGGTCCGAACATCGTTGGGCAAGCGCGTGCCCACGCGCCGCACCGTCAAGGCGCGCTCGCTTAACCACATCGAGTCGATTCCGGGCCGCGTGGGCTACGTGCGTGCCCGCCTCATGCGCGATGCGGAAACACGCGACTACCTGGTGGACAGCATTGGCGGCCCGTCCGGCGGCCCGGCCCACCTTCTGGCCGGTCTTGCTGAGGCGAACGCGATGATCCGCATCCCCGTCGACGTGGCGCACGTCGGTCCTGGCGACATCGTCGATGTCATGTTCCTCCAGCAACGGGCATGATCTTCGGCAAGAAATCCCGCCCGCGTTCTGGCCAGCGCCACCCAGTCCACCCCGGTTGGCCGGAGCCCACGCCGACGGTGTTCATCCCGGGTGAGAACCGTTTGCGCCTGCGTCCGCTCACCATCCAGGACGGCAGGGACTGGGCGCGCATTCGCATTGCCGACGAGCGCACCCTGCGCCCTGTCGAGCCCACGGTCAGTGGCACATGGCGCGAGGCTCACTCGCAGTCCGCATGGATGTCTACCTGGACCAACCTGCGCCGCTACGCCCATGACGGTGTCATCGTTCCGCTGGTCATTGAACTCGACGGCGGCTTCATCGGCCAAGTCACGTTGGGCAACATCCAGCACGGCGCCATCGGGGAGTGCTGGATCGGGTACTGGGTTCATTCGCCCTATTCGGGCCGGGGCATCGCGACGGTCGCGTGCGCCCTCGGGGTGGACCACGCCTTTGCCCGGATCGGCATGCACCGCGTGACCGCGACCTACCTTCCGGACAACCCGGCTTCCGGCAAGGTACTGGCCAACGCGGGCTTCCGGGAGGAAGGCTTCCTCAAAGAGAATCTGCATATCGACGGCCGCTGGCGTGACCACCACTTTGTCGCCCAGAACATTGATGATCTACCCGGATCAGCTGTGGAAAGGCTCGCCGCACAGGGGCGTTTGTGGATTTAAATTCTGCACCAATTCTCACGGCGTGGTTCGGTCAGAGGCCCACTTTCCGTGGCTAGTGTCTAGCTAACAACTAGCAACCTGTCCTGTGTGCAGAAAGGTCGTGGGCCCATGTCCGGCAGCCTCAGCCTGATCATCGTCCTCATCGTCGTGGTGTGGGCGATCGTTCTCGCTCCGATGGTGTTAGGGGACTCCAAACCCATCAGGCGTTCCGGAGAGGGGTACGACGAAACTCGCGTCCTTCACCAGGGCGGCACCGCTGATGTGCAGGGTCGACGCCGTCCGCGCGTGACCAAAGCGGACATTCACCACTTCGACGACGACAATGATTATGAGGTCGTTGAGCCTGTGAAATCCGACAGCGGTTCGGCCTCCTGGAAGAAGCGCAGTGCCGCCGCAGAGCACGATGTCATCGACGCAGAGCCCGAGCCCGCGGTGCTTATCGACGACACCGCAGCCACCGACGACGAGACCGTCACGTATAGCGTCGTTCGCGCCGGTGATTTCGATGACAGTGACGTAGGTGCCGCCGAGTACGAGTTGGACGCGACGTACTTCTCCCCGGAGGATTACGGTTACAGTACCGTCGTCACGCTCGAAGCAGATGAGACTGTGGATCTCGACGCAGATACAAAAGCAGACGCTGATGCCTTCGCTGATGACGAGAGCGCCTCTGATGTGGAGCTCGCTGTTGAGGACGATCTCGACGCAGAAGACCTCGATGTTGACTTTGATGTTGACGCTGAGGCCGAGCTCGACGAGAGCGAAATCTCTTACGCCCGCGCACGCCGTGGGCGCGGCGGCTGGGACCCGCAGACCGCGCAGCGCGCCCGCGAGGACCGCGCTCGCCGCCGCGGCCGCACCATCCTCGGTCTCGCCGCCGCGACTGCGATCGCAGTCGTGCTCGCGCTCGTCGCTGGCGGCTGGGCCTGGGCAGCACCGGTTGTCGCTGCCGGTCTTTTGGGCTGGTACTTGGTCGCACTGCGCACCCAGGTCATGCAGGAGCGTGAGCTTCACGCGCGCCGTATGCGCCAGCTCCACCGTGCCCGCCTGGGTGTCGTCTCCTCCGAGGAAGGTGCTCCGGTTCCCGCTCACATGCGCCGTCCAGGCGCTGTGATTGTGGAGATCGATGACGAAAGCGCCGATTTCGCCAACCTGCCCATCTACCGCCGTCCGGTCGAGCAGCTCGATGAACCCGAGGCACAATACCGCGACATCGCCTAACTATGGCCAGTAACATCACGGGGTATGACTGACGCTTCCGTGACTACTGCTGACCCGACCACCCAGACCAACCCCAACCCGGGCAAATCCGCCCAGCTGTGGGAAAAGTTCAGTGACACCGCGCTCAAGCGTGCGGTGTTTTCTGCCTTTTACTCGGTCAAAGCCCCCTACTTCCGCACCGTCATGCCGCGCGTGCGCGAGGCCGTCCCGGGCCGCTGCGTGGTGCGTTTGGGCAAGTGGTGGGGTGTGCAGAACCACATTGGCACCTTCCACGTGATTGCTGGGCTGAACGGCGCTGAAGCCGCGATGGGCCTGCTGTGCGAAGTGTCGGTTCCGGACACCCACCGTTGGATCCCTCGTGGCATGCGCGCGGACTACCCGAAGAAGTCCACCGGAGGCCTGACCATTACCGCGACCGCGGACTTCCCGGACTTCGACTCCATCACCCGCGAGACGGGCGGACAGCTGGTCACTATTGATTGCCAGATCGTCGACGATGCAGGTGTTGAGCCCATCACCGCCGAGATCGACGTCTGGGTCACCGCGAAGAAGTAACCCCTGAGCCTGAAGGTTCCAGAGACTACGGCAAAGGCTCCGCCTGCTCCTGGTCCACGCGGACGTGGAGCAGCGCCACCCGGCCGTCCGCCACCTGGCGGACGGCCTCTTCCACGGTGTTGTCCACTTGTGCAGGGTCGTCCAGCTTCGCCGCCCACGCGCCGTTCGCTTCGGCCAGCTTGCAGAACTCCGGGTTCTCCAGCTGGGTACCGCTGACCCGACCTGGGTAGTGTTTCTCCTGGTGCATGCGGATCGTGCCGTACTGGGCGTTATCCACGACCACGATGAGAACCGGGGTGTGGTAGCGCACGGCGGTGATCAACTCGTTGCCGTTCATCATGAATTCGCCGTCGCCGGTGAACACGACCGTGAAGCGGTCCGGGAACGCCAGCTTCGACGCGATCCCAGCCGGCAGCGAGTAGCCCATTGAACCCAGACGGTTCGCGATCATCGACGGGAATGTCCGCGTAGGGAAGAACCGCTGCGGCCAGAAGCAGTGGTTGCCGGCCCCGTAGGTGCAGATCGCGTCGTCGGGAAGCTGTTTGATGAGTGCCTCCATGACGTCGTGCATGTCCACGCACCCGGCGGGTTCGTCGTAACGCTTTGCGACAGTGGGCAACGTGGAGTGCTCCAGGTGCAGCTCGCGCGCCCGGGTGAACCATTCGCTGGTGTCGGGCGTGGAATCGAGCTCGAGGCTGCCCAGCGCTTCGGCGAAGGCCACCGGGGAGGCGATGATGTGACGCGTGACGGCGGCAGTGTGGCCGACCAAGTCCGGGTCCGGCGTGATCACGATGTTCGCTGCACCAAAGTCCTGCCGGCGGGTGAAATTGTCGGTGGGTTTGTCCCACAGGACGCCGCCGACGGTAATGAGCAGGTCGGCGTCGTCGAGAAGCTGCGCGGTTTCCTCTTTGCGCGCGGTGCCTAGCCACCCGGCGTTGGCAGGGGAGTCGAAGCCGATGCGGTCGGAGGAGCGGGTGTCGCCCACGACCGGGATCTCATGCTCCTCCGCGAACCGCTGGACGGCGTCGCACGCTTCCTGCGTCCAGCCCTGGCCACCTTCGAAGATGAGCGGGCGCTCGGCCTTCTCCAGGTGTTCCTTGAGCACCGCCGCATCGGCATTGGACACGCCTCCATGCGCGACCTTGATGGGCGGAGCGAGCTCACCGCCCGGGAACTCGGCGGCTACGACATCTTCCGGCAACCCGACAACGACCGGGCCCGGACGGCCCTGCTGAGCCAAACGCATCGCATTCGCGACGACACCGCTGGCGCGGTCTGGCTCATCAACAATGAACACGCCCTTGGCAATCGAGCCGAACCACTGGTGCGGGTCGAATTCCTGGAAAGACTCGCGGTAGCGGTCTTCGCGCGGAATCAGACCAATGAACAGCACGAGCGGGACGGCGTCCTGCCAGGCGGTGTAGACACCGATCTTGGCGTTGGCAGCACCGGGGCCGCGGGTGACCATGACCACTCCGGGTTTACCGGTCGCTTTACCGTAGGCATCTGCCATGTAGGCGGCGCCGCCCTCGTGGCGGCACACAATGGTGGAAGTATCAGTGTCGTGCAAACCGTCAAGCACAGCGAGGTAACTCTCACCGGGGACGAGGAAGACGTGTTCCGTCCCGTGGTCTTCGAGGGCTTGGGCGATGGCCGAACCGACGTGCATGGCTCTCCTTGGTGGGGGCTACTTACCCCACCAAGAGTGCCCTGCCATGCCAGTTTCTGCCACTGACTTAGAACTCGAGCGGCGTCATCCGCAGTCCCGCATCGCGACGCCAAGAGCCCTGCAGATGGGTGTTCACCACACCTGCCGCCTGCATGAACAGCCACGCAGACTTCGGGCCGATGAAGGTGAAGCCGCGGGCTTTGAGGTCTCTGGCCAGCGCAGCAGATTCTTCTGTCCGTTCAGGGATGTCCAGCATCGTTTCCGGTTGCGGCATGATGGCTGGCTGGTAGGCCCACACGAGTTCGGGCAGGCATGTTCCGTCGCGTCGCATCGCCACAGTGGCCTCAGCGTTGGTGATGACGGCGCTGAGTTTCGTCCGGTTACGGATCAGGGCTGGATTGTCCAGCATTTTCTCCACGTCAGTCTCCGTCATCTGCGCCACGACATAGGGGTCAAAATCGCTGAAGGCACGGTTGAGGGCGGGGAACTTCCGCAGCACGGCGCGCATGGAGAGCCCGGATTGCAGGACTTGGAAGCACAGGGCGCGGAACATCTCATTCTCGCTCAGCCCGGGCACACCCCACGTCGTGTCGTAATACAAACGTGTCAGTGGGTCTGTGGCTGCCCACGGCGGGCGGGCCTTGCCGTCTTCGCACATGACGGGGCCGACAATGGCCGGTTTGTCTTCCAACAGGGGCGCGAGCAAGCGGGCGTGCAGCGGGCAGTCGTCGATGGTGAGGAAGTCGAAGGGGAGGTGGTCGTAGGAGCAGGTGCAGTGTGTTTCAAAGTCGAGGTATGTCGTCATACCCTCGTTAGACTGCTGGACGTGCCCGTTTGGTTCCACGTTGTAGGGTTGAATTCATGAATAGACCGGCTGTCCGCGACTTTGCGCTGCTCCTTGCACGTTTCATCGTGGGAGTGGTGTTCATTGCCCGGGGTTACCAGCACTGGGTGGGAACGGGGATGAGCGAGACTGCGCAGCAATTCGCCCAGGCAGGTGTACCGCAGCCACGGTTGGTCGCGTATGTGGCGGGCTCAGTCGAGTTGATCGGCGGTGCCATGCTCATCATCGGTTTGCTCACCACTATCATCGCCGGGTTGATGGCCGTGATGGTGCTGGTGGCAGGCTATTTCATCCACCTTCCGCACGGTTTCTTCGCAGAAGACGGCGGGCTAGAGTACCCGCTGATTCTCGCCGTTCTCCTGGGGCTGATCTTCGTGTTCGGCGCGGGCCGGGCGAGCATGGACCGGGTGCTCGTTGATGGTTAGCCACAGCGAGGTGCAAAAAGCGCTCTCTGCGCGTATCGACGGTGAAGACCCCGGCCTAGACAACGCCGTCCTCGACGCTCACCTCGCCGGTTGCCCCGAGTGCCTGGCCTTCTGGGAACGGTCGCTGCGGCTGACCAGCTCCTTGAGCCTGGTGGAGGCTGATGGTGCCATGGTCCCGCCTACAGATCTCTCCGATGTCATCTTTGCTGGGGTGGAGGGCGAATTCCGCCGCGTTTCCTCCCGGCGCGTTGTGGCGTTGGCGGTGGGCCGGATCCTCCTAGTTGTGCTCGGTGTGGTTCACGCGTTCTGGGCCGGTGACTATGTCTTGTCCGCAACGGCTGTCACCGATGATTCCTCCACGGCCCAATTGCTCATCGGGATGGCCGCGGTTCATGTCGGCATTACATCCGCCTTGCTTTTTGCTGCTTGGAAGCCTGCTCAAATCCCCGGAATCTTGCTCATCGTGGGCGCAATGTTCGGCTTCACGGTGGGCTTCGTCGTGCTGGAGGCCGTTTCTGGCAGCGGCACAGCGCCGTGGATGCAGCTGTTCGCACTGTTGCTCACCTGTGCTGCGCTGGTGTTCATGTGGTTTGCCGACAAGGGGCTGGCTAACCCGCTGCGGCGCCTCAGTTCGGGTCCGGTCCCGTAGTTGGAATACTGCTCGCTCTTATTGCCCTTGCCGCATGCTTTTGACCAGTAGCTTTGCGTGAGCAGTATTCCGGAAAAGGTCCAGCAGTATTCCAGCAGACTAGTGAAAAGCTAGGTCCAACTCGGTAGCCACATGATCTGCTGGAACCAGCTGTCGGGGATGACAAACCCGTAGAGGATCGGGGAGAAGTAGAGGAACATCCCGATCACCACAGCTAAGTAGCTCACCACCGTGAACTGGCCCCATGTGATCGGGTAGCCGGCGATCTTGTGCAACTTCGGCACGGGCCCGCCCTTCTGCGCTAGGTTCCCCAGCGCCAAAGCTATGAGCACGATGGTGAAGGGGACCAGCGGCGCAGCATAGAAGAAGTACATCTGGCGGTCGAAAGCCGCCAGCCACGGCAAAAAGCCCGCCGCAAAGCCGATCAGCGGCAAGATGACGCGGCGGTCACCACGGGAGATCCACGCCCAGATCGCCCACAGCAGGATCGGGACTGTCAGCCACCAGATCGCGGGTGTGCCGAAGAGGTAGATCATGCGGCGGCACTCTTGCCCGCCGGCGCATTCGATGCCGGTGGAGGAGTAGAACAGGATCGGGCGCGACGCCACCAGCCAAGCCCACGGCTTAGAGTCCCACGGGTGCGAGTGGCCGGATGAGGAGGTCAGTTCACTGTGGAAGTTGAGCACGGACAGGTGGTAGTACAGCCAGCCGCCCAAAGCGTCGGGCAGGTTGCTCAGCCAAGGCCAGTCGGAGTCGGCGATGGTGCCGTCGACCGCCGCGTGGCGGTACACCGAGGTTTCGGAGGCGAACCAAGCGCGCCACGACCACAAGTAGAGAACTGCCGGGATGAGCACGATCGACGCCAGCGCTGATGGAACGTCGCGCAGCAGCGTTCCGGCCACGGGCTTTTCCACGCCGTAGCGCCGCCGCAAGTACACGTCATAAAAGGACGACAGCAATCCGAAGAAGGCGATGTAGTACAGGCCGGACCACTTCACGGCCAGAGCGCACCCGAGTACGACGCCGGTGGCAAACCGCCACCAGCGAAAACCCAGCCGGGGGCCGTACGGGCCGGAGGCGGCGATGGTGCCGTCACGCCAGGCGCTGTAAAGCCTCTGATGCACTTGGCGCATATCTCCCGCGAGCGTCCACGCGGCTACAACAACGGGAAGCAGAATGAACACATCCAGCATGCCGAAACGGCTGATGACCAGCAGCACACCGTCGCAAAGAGCAATGATGCCCGCGAACATCGCCACCACCCACGACTGCGAGATGCGCCGCGCGAGCAGCATGATGAACACCACAGTCAACGCACCGAACAGGGCCGCCACGAAACGCCAGCCGAGCGGGGTGTAGCCGAACAGTGCTTCACCGAGTGCGACGAGTTTCTTGCCCAGCGGCGGGTGTACAACGAGGCCGTAACCCGGGTTCGACTCAATACCGCCGATGACCGGGTTGAACGACGAACGGTAAATGTCCCAGCCCTGAGGGACGTAGTGCTTCTCGTCGAAAACCGGGGTGCCTTTCGACACTGCCGTGGTCACTCCGATGAATCGCGTGAAGAACGCCAGCACGGCCACCACCGCTGTGGTGATCGTGTCGCGGCGGTCCCAGGGGACCGTCACAGGTGCGGTGGGGGCGGGACGGTCCACGCGCACTTTCTCGGCCACTAGTGTCGAACTCACGGGTGATGATCTTACTGTGTGCCCCGCGCTGCTTGTGACAAGCTGGGTGCATGGACAACACTCTTCCCGCCCATGGTGTCGTGGTGGCCGCCACTCCGTTGGGCAATATCGGTGACGCGTCCCCGCGCCTGAAGGCAGCGCTGGAACGCGCCGACGTGATCGCCGCTGAGGACACCAGGCGGGCCCGCAACCTGGCGGCAGCGCTCGGGGCGGAGATCCGCGGCAGAGTCGTCTCCAACTTCGACCACAACGAGGACAAGCGCACGCGTGAGCTTATCGACGCTGCACGTGCAGGCATCGTCCTCATCGTCACCGACGCAGGCATGCCGCTGGTGTCCGACCCAGGGCATTCCCTTGTCAGCGCGGCCCACGATGCTGGTGTGCCGGTGACGTGCCTGCCTGGGCCGTCGGCCGTGACCACTGCGCTCGCTCTGTCCGGACTGGGCGTGGGCCGGTTCATTTTCGACGGTTTCGCTCCACGGAAGTCTGGTGCGCGTCGGTCATGGCTCGAGTCGCTGCAGACCGAAAAGCGCGCCGTGTGCTTCTTCGAGTCACCCCACCGCACCGCAGCCACGCTCGAGGAGGCCGCGGAGGTCCTCGGGAATGACCGCCGCGCCGCCGTGTGCCGGGAATTGACCAAAACATTTGAGGAAGTCCGCCGCGGAACCCTGGGCGAGCTCGCCGCGTGGGCGGCCGAGGGCGTGCGCGGGGAAGTCACCGTTGTCATCGACGGCACCACCGAAGTGGGGGTAGAGCCGGAGGACTTGGTGGGGGACGTCGAAAAGCTCACAAAAGGCGGCATGCGCTTGAAGGATGCAGTCAAAGAGGTCGCGAAAAATGCGGGAATTAAAGCAGGAGAGCTTTACGACGCCTTCATCGCCGCCCGCAGCCAATAGTCAGCAAAGGTGCACCCTGCGCACATCTCCGTTACCGTCATGTGGGTGAGTAGTGAAGAGAAGATGACAGATCCGCATGACCCGAACATCGACCCGCACGCTGACGACCCGATCGTGACCCACAACCGCCCCGCTACCGCCGAGCTTCAGGACCTTCTGGATGCGCGGAACGACGGCGGCCAGCAGAAGATCAGCGACCCGGAGGATGCTATTGAGCGTGCCTCCGAAGACGAGAACCTGAAAATCGACTGGGCGATTGTCGCCCCGCTCGCCGTCATCGTGGTCGCCGTAGTCGTTTGGGGCCTGGCCGCAAAGGAGAGCTTCAGCGCCTTCTCCAGCGCGTCGTTCAGCTGGGTGATCGAGAACCTCGGTTGGGCGTACGTCCTGTTCGGCACTATTTTCGTCGTGTTCGTCATGGTGCTTGCGGTCTCCAAATTCGGCAAAATCCGGCTCGGCGCTTCCGACGAGCAACCGGAATTCACCACCATGTCCTGGATCGCGATGATGTTCGCCGCCGGCATGGGCATCGGCCTGATGTTCTTCGGCGCATCCGAGCCGCTGAACTTCTACCGTGACGGCGTGCCTGGCATGGACAGCGCGGATGCCGTGGGCACATCCATGGCGCAGACGATGTTCCACTGGACCCTTCATCCGTGGTCCGTCTACGCCATCATCGGCCTCGCCATCGCCTACTCCACGTTCCGCCTCGGCCGCAAGCAGCTGCTGTCCAGCGCGTTTATCCCGCTCATCGGACAAAAGCGCGCGGACGGATGGCTGGGCAAGCTTATCGACGGCCTCGCCATCTTCGCCACCATCTTCGGCACCGCCTGCTCCCTGGGACTGGGCGCCCTGCAGATTTCCACTGGCCTGGAGGCCTCCGGACTCGTCGATTCCCCGTCGACCATGTTGACCGTCGGCATCGTCAGTGTCCTGACCCTGGCGTTCCTGCTGTCCGCCATGTCCGGAGTGGGCAAGGGCATCCAGTGGGTTTCGAACTTCAACCTGATCGTGGCGGCGGTGCTGGCCATCTTCGTGTTCGTCTTCGGGCCGACCCTGACGCAGCTGAACCTGCTGCCGACTGCCATTAGTTCCTACCTGGACCAGTTCTTCCTCATGGCGTCGCGCACTGCCGAGTCCGCCGACACCGAGGCAGGGGAGTGGCTCGGTTCCTGGACCATTTTCTACTGGGCATGGTGGATCTCCTGGTCCCCGTTCGTGGGCACCTTCCTGGCTCGTATTTCCCGTGGCCGCACCATCCGTGAATTCTGCTTTGGTGTCACTCTCATCCCGGCTGGCTTGTCCACCGTGTGGTTCTGCATTTTCGGCGGCACCGCCATCCACCTCGAGCAGACCGGTGAGTCCATCTATGGCGAGGGATCGTCCGAGGAGCAGCTGTTCAACCTGCTGCACTCCTTCCCGGGCGGTTTCGCCATGGGCATCCTGGCGCTGATCCTGCTGGGCACCTTCTTCATCACCTCCGCGGATTCCGCCTCGACTGTGATGGGCTCCCTGTCCCAGAACGGCAAGACCGACGCGAAGCCGCTACTGACCGGCATGTGGGGCCTTGCCACCGCAGCCGTCGGCCTGACCCTGCTCATCGCGGGCGGTGACGACGCTTTGGACTCCCTCCAGAGCGTGACCATCGCGGCTGCCACCCCGTTCCTGGTCATTCTCATCCTGCTGATGTTCGCCATCGTGAAGGACGTCAGCAATGACACCATCTACCTGGACATGAAGGAGGAGCAGCGCTTCAACCACCAGCTGGCTGTCGAGCGCCGGATGCACCGCGATGCCATTGCCAAGGCCCGCAAACGGCAGCGCATGTTCGGCACCAAGCGGTAGTCACTTATGCTGGGGCGTATGACTGTCTCCCCGAACAACGCCACCTCCGAAAATGTCCTCGTGTGCGTGGCGTGGCCCTATGCAAACGGGCCACGCCACATCGGCCACGTCGCCGGCTTCGGCGTCCCTTCCGATGTGTTCGCGCGCTACCAGCGCATGGCGGGAAACAACGTGCTCATGGTGTCCGGCACCGACGAGCACGGCACCCCCTTGCTGGTCCAAGCCGACAAAGAGGGCGTGACGGTCAAAGAGCTGGCGGACCGCTACAACCGCCAGATCGTCGAGGACTTGGCCGGTCTGGGTTTGTCCTATGACCTGTTCACCCGCACCACCACCCGTAACCACTACGCGGTGGTGCAGGAGCTGTTCAAGGGCTTGTATGACAACGGGTACATGATCAAGGAGACGACCAAAGGCGCGATCTCCCCGTCGACGGGCCGTACCTTGCCCGACCGCTACATCGAGGGCACATGCCCGATTTGCGGTGCAGACGATGCCCGCGGCGACCAGTGCGACAACTGCGGAAACCAACTCGACCCAGTCGACCTGATCAATCCGGTTTCTAAGATCAACGGTGAAACACCGGAGTTCGTTGAGACCGAGCACTTCATGCTGGACTTGCCGTCACTAGGCGATGCCCTCAAGGAGTGGCTCGAGGCGCGCCAAGACTGGCGCCCCAACGTGCTGAAGTTCTCGCTCAACCTGCTCGAGGACATGCGTCCGCGCTCCATGACTCGCGACATCGACTGGGGCATCCCCGTTCCTGTCGAAGGCTGGGAGAACGACCCAGGCAAGAAGCTCTACGTGTGGTTCGATGCGGTTATCGGCTACCTGTCCGCCTCTATCGAGTGGGCTGCCCGCTCGGGCAACCTGGACGCCTGGAAGGATTTCTGGCAGGACCCGGCCACGCGCGGTTACTACTTCATGGGCAAGGACAACATCACGTTCCACTCCCAGATCTGGCCCGGTGAGCTGCTGGGATATGCAGGTAAGGGCACGAAGGGCGGCCAGGAGCACCGTCTGGGCACACTGAACCTCCCCACTGAGGTTGTGTCCTCGGAGTTCCTCACCATGTCCGGCTCGAAGTTCTCCTCCTCCAAGGGCGTGGTCATCTATGTCAAGGACTTCCTGGCGGAGTTCGGACCTGACCCGCTGCGCTACTTCATTGCCGTGGCTGGCCCGGAGAACAACGACACTGACTTCACGTGGGACGAGTTCGTCCGCCGCATCAACAACGAGCTGGCGAACGGCTGGGGCAACCTGGTCAACCGCACCGTGTCCATGGCGCACAAGAACTTCGGCGAGGTGCCGCAGCCGGGGGCGTGGAACGAGTCGGATCAGCGCATTCTCGACCTGGCTGCCCGCGCGTTCGGCGAGGCCGGCGCGGAGCTTGGTGAGGCCCACTTTAAGAACGCCATCACCAAAATCATGCACGTCGTCGGCGAGGCCAACGCCTACATCGCGGAGCAGGAGCCATGGAAGCTGGCCAAGGACGAGTCTCAGCGCGAGCGCTTGTCGACGGTCCTCTGGACCGCCCTCCAAGTCGTCTCCGATTGCAATGCGATGCTGACCCCTTTCCTGCCGCACACCGCTCAAAAGGTGCACGAGACTCTCGGCCGCGACGGTGTGTGGGCCGCATCCCCGCGCGTGGAGGAGGTCGTGGATAACGCCGAGCATGACGATGCTGGCATGAACCTCATCGGTGTCGGCCTGCCCGAAATCGGCCAGACCTACCCGGTGATCACAGGTGACTACGAACAGCAGCAGGCAACCTGGTCCCGCGTCGACGTTGTGCCGGGCACTCCTTTGGAGAAGCCGCAACCCCTCATTGCGAAGCTCGACCCGGAGCTCGGCGGGACCGGCCCCGAGTGGGCACCGGTGCAGTAGCGGGCTCGGGCCCGGGTAACCCCTGCTGGGCTCGATCTTGCAAAAGAGGACAAACTCGATTCCTGTCTAGAACAGTCCCCGCAGGTCAGAGCCTTTTAGGGGAGTAGATCGAAATCGAGTTTGTCAACGTTTGCAGCGGGAGTTTGAAGTGCTTCGAGTTGGGACCGCCAGGGCGCCCGTGCGGAAAAGTTGACAAACTGGTTTTCTTCCTAGAGTCATTACCGCAGGTCAGCGCGTTCTAGGACGCTAAACCGCTATCAAAGTCGTCAACTTTTCCGCAAGCGGGCCGGGAGAGGGTCCATCCAGACCATCCAGACCGGCCAGACCCCCTTCCAGCCCTACTCGCCCAAGAACTGCGCGATGAACGCAGTCAGTTTCCCTGTTTCGTCATCTTCGAAGCGGGTATCCACCACGACGAGGGGCGCGGTGTACATGTCGCGGCTGGGGGAGGCGACGACGAGGTCGGTGCCGTAGTCGTCGTTAAGCATCTGCCATTGGAAACCGTGCTCGCGGATGAAGGCGTCGCCGAGCGCGGTGCCGAAGATGCGGGCGGTGTCGCCGCGCGGGTAGGCGCGCTGCAGGTCGGGGTCGAGTGCGAGGTATTCGCCGAGGGTTTCTTCGAAGCTGGCCACGATGTCGCTGATGGAGCCGTTGATTCCGGCGACCGCTGCTTCGGCGAGGTCGCGGTCGATGTGGGCGCGGGTGGCATCGTCGATGTCGGTGAACATGCCCCCAATATAGGCTCGGAGGTATGTCCAAGAAGAAACCGCGCCCTACGCCTGTGCCAGCCGAAGGAATCGCTGGGCTTATTGATGCCCACACGCACCTCGCCTCCTGCAATGCCCGCACCCGCGAGGAGGTCGACGCGATCGTTGAAAGGGCGGTCGGCGCTGGTGTGGAACGGGTGTGCACCGTCGGTGACGGGTTGGAGGAAGCGGAGCTGGCTTTGCAGGCTGCCCACTTCAATGAGCGCGTGTTCGCGGCGTGTGCAATTCACCCGACAAGAGCGCATGAGCTTGACGACGACGCACGCCAACGGTTGGCAGACATGGCCCGCGACGAGCGTTGCGTAGCGGTGGGGGAGACCGGTGTGGACACCTATTGGCTTAAACATGACCCGGAGCGCACCGCCCCGCTCGAGGTGCAGGAGGAGGCGTTTCGGTGGCACATCCAGCTCGCGTGCGACACGGGCAAGACCTTGATGATCCATAACCGCGAGGGCGACGACGACATGATGCGCATCCTCGCGGATTCGCCGCAGCCGAAGCACGTGATGCTGCACTGCTTCTCTTCACCTCTCGACGTGGCGCGGGAGGCGATCGAGCGCGGGTACGTTTTGTCGTTTGCCGGCAATGTCACGTTCAAGCGCAATGAGGGGTTGCGTCAGGCTGCAGCTGAAGCGCCGGTGGGGCAGGTGCTGATCGAGACTGATGCACCGTACATGACGCCCGAACCGTTCCGAGGCGCACGGAATGAACCAGCCCTGATTGGTCATACTGCGCGCGTTGTGGCTGAGGCTCGTGGGGTTGATGTGACTGAATTGGCGCATGAGGTCAGGGGCACTTTTGACCGGCTGCTTCAACCTGCGAACTCGCTTGATTAACACGGGAAGTTATCGTATTGTTATCTTCCATGTCACGTCATCGTCGGATCAATAAGAACTCCACCACCCGAGCAGTGATCGCCTCTGGCGCTATCGGAGCTGTCGTCATTGGTGGTGCGACCACTGCTGCCGCAGCCCAGAAAACAATCACCGTCGACCTCAATGGAGAGGAGACGGAACTGAACACCTTCGCGGGCAGTGTCGACGGCGCGCTGGAGGCTGCCGGCGTGGATGTCGGCGACCAGGATCTGGTGCACCCGGCGCCGGGCGAGTCGCTGTCCAACGGTGACACCGTGACCGTGCGCACGGCGAAGCCGGTGGGTGTACGCATCGACGGCGGCCAGGTGCAGCAAGTCACCACCACGGCTGCGACGGTGAATGACTTCTTGGGCGAGATGCCCGGCGTCGCCGGTGGCTCCGCTCACGATTACTCCGCCGACCAGCGCGTCGAGGACGGAATGACGATCGACGTGACCTCTCCGAAGATCGTCTCCATTACCGACGGCGGCAAGACGACCTACACCTCCGCCCCGGCGCGCACTGTCGCCGAGTTGTTGGCGGCCCGCGGCGTGGTCATCGACTCTAACGACCGCGTCACCCCGAGCCTGAACACCCCGGTGACCGAGGATATGGCCGTCAAGATTGAGCGCGTGGACATCACCCAGCGCACCGCCACCGAGGAGTTCGAGGCGGATCCGACGTACGTCGACGATGACAGCCTTGCGCCGGGTGAAGAGAAGGTCCGCGAGAAGGGCGAGAAGGGCGAACGCAAGGTCACCCGCCGCCTGGTCACCGTGAACGGCAAGGTCGAGTCCGATGACGTGCTCAAGCGCGAGGAGACCCGCAAGGCACGTCCCGCTGTGATTGCCCGCGGCAAGCAGCAGGCGGGCGGCAACACGGGCGCGTCCGCACCGGCAGTCGCTGGCGGTTCCGTGTGGGACTCCATCGCACAGTGCGAGTCCGGCGGAAACTGGTCCATCAACACCGGTAACGGCTACTACGGTGGCCTGCAGTTCGCGGCGTCCACGTGGTCCGCTTACGGTGGCGGCCAGTACGCTCCGACGGCTGACCAGGCGACCCGCGAGCAGCAGATTGCCGTCGCTGAAAAGGTCCAGGCTGCCCAGGGTTGGGGCGCGTGGCCAGCGTGCACCGCATCGCTGGGTATCCGCTAGTCTCGGAGGGCATGACTACTTCCCAGCTGCTTGGCCCCGCGGAGATCCGCGCGTTGGCTGAGGAGCTCGAGGTCTCTCCAACGAAGAAGTTGGGGCAGAACTTCGTGCACGACCCGAACACGGTCCGCCGGATCGTCGCTGCCGCTGACCTGGATGAGCCAGGCATTGCTGAGACGGTTCTTGAAGTCGGACCGGGTTTGGGCTCGCTCACGCTGGGGCTTATCGACGTTGCGAATCACGTCGTCGCTGTCGAAATCGATCCGCGGCTGGCAACCAAACTGCCGGAAACTGTCGCCGAGCGCAGCGACGACGACAAGCTCACCGTGTTCAACATGGATGCACTCGCGGTGTCCCACGCCGACCTCGACCGGGAGCCGACGGCGCTGGTGGCAAACCTGCCGTACAACGTGGCGGTGCCCGTGCTCCTTCACCTGCTTGAGGAGTTTCCCAGCATCCGCCGCGTGCTGGTCATGGTCCAGCTTGAAGTGGCGGAGCGTCTCGCGGCCGACCCTGGCTCGAAAATTTATGGCGTGCCCAGCGTTAAAGCGTCATTCTATGGGGATGTGCGCAAGGCGGGGACGATCGGCAAGAACGTCTTCTGGCCTGCACCAAACATCGAATCAGGGCTTGTGCGCATTGATGTGAACGAGACATTCGACCGCTCGCTGCGGCCCCAGGTCTTTCCGCTTATCGACGCCGCATTTGCCCAGCGCCGCAAAACCCTTCGTGCGTGTTTGACCGGGGTCTACGGATCTGGCCCGGCTGCAGAGGAAGCCTTGCGGGTAGCGGGCATTGACCCGGGGCTGCGCGGTGAGAAGCTCTCTGTGGAGGACTTTGTCCGGCTTGCGGAGGTGACTGACTGATGGCACCTGCAGTTCCACTGTTCACGGAATCGTTTTCGGGCCGTGCGCACGGGAAAGTGAACCTCCACCTGGGTGTGGGGGAAGCAAGGGCCGACGGGTACCACGAGTTGTCCACAGTGTTCATGGCCGTCGACAGGCCGGAGACAGTCACCCTGACGCCGGCGGAGGAGGCGTCGATCAGCACGACCTTCCATGTCGAAGAACCCGACGAAGATGTGGACACCCCGCGTAACTTGGCCTGGCGCGCGGTGGAGGCGCTGGCTGGCGTGGCCGGAGACGCAGAGGGGGCTGATCTGCCGCCGGTGCGGATTGAGGTAGATAAGACCATCCCCGTCGCAGGTGGCATGGCCGGTGGCTCCGCCGATGCGGCTGCCGCGGTTGTCGCTGCTGAGGCCCTGTTGCTCCACTACGGGTACACAGTGGAGCCGGAAGATCGAGACAACGTATTGAAGGCCCTCGGGGCAGACGTGCCGTTTGCTGCGATGGGCGGCGTCGCGTTGGGCACGGACCGCGGGGACAGCCTCGTACCGATGATGTGCCGCGGCTCCTACTGGTTCGCTTTTCTCAACCCGCAGGTGGGGCTGTCGACTGGAAAGGTCTTCGAGAAGCTCGACGATCTGCGCTTCACCTACGCTTCGATGGTCCCGCACACGGACACCGCACTCATTTCCCGGGCGCTGCTTTCTGGCGACCCTCACCAGGTCGGCGCGGCGATGCACAACGATCTTGAACCGGCGGCCCTGGCGTTGCGGCCGTCATTGCAGCAGATCATCCACGATGCCGAAGACGCTGGTGCAATCCGAGCAATGGTGTCTGGATCCGGGCCGACAATTGCCGCGCTGTGTGAGGATCAGGCGGTGGCGCTGCGCGTCGTCGATAAGCTCACGGCGCACGGAAACATTGAAGGTTTCGCCGCACAGGGTCCCGTCGGTGGTGCAGCTCTTCTCTAGAATGGCCACATCATGGCTAACCTGATCAACCTGGAAAATGTGTCCAAGACGTGGGGGCTGAAAACGCTCTTGGATGGAGTCTCTCTCGGCGTTCAAACCGGCGACCGCATCGGTGTTGTCGGTCTCAACGGCGGCGGCAAGACCACGCTGCTGGAGGTGCTCACCGGCATCGAGCCGCCAGACGAGGGGCGCGTGTCCCACACGAACGATCTGCGGATGGCGGTGGTGACGCAGCGTTTCGATCTGCCAGATGAGATGACCGTTGGCCAGGCAGTTGTGGAGCCGCTTGGGTTGGAGGTCTTCGAGTGGGCGTCGAACGCAAAGGTCCGCGAGGTGCTTGCCGGCACCGGTGTGGCTGAACTCGGGTTGGATACACCCGTGGGGCATTTATCGGGTGGTGAGCGTCGCCGCGTGAACCTCGCCGCTGCGCTCGTGCGTGATCTCGATTTGGTGGTGCTCGATGAGCCGACAAACCACCTCGATGTGGAAGGTGTGCAGTGGCTCGCTGACCATTTGATGAAGCGCAAACTCGGCATCGTGGTGGTCACGCACGACCGCTGGTTCCTGGATACAGTGGCCACCCTGACCTGGGAAGTCCATGACGGCAAAGTCGACGTTTACGAGGGCGGATACAACGACTGGACCTTCGCCCGCGCCGAGCGCGCCCGCCAGGCCGACGCGATTGAACAGCGCCGCCAGAATCTCGCCCGCAAAGAGCTTGCGTGGTTGCGCCGCGGTGCGCCGGCGCGCACGTCGAAGCCGCGCTACCGCATCGAGGCGGCGGAAGCACTCATTGCGGACGTTCCTGCCCCGCGCGACACGGTCGAGCTCATGGCGTTTTCTAAGCAGCGCCAGGGCCGCGTTGTGATCGAGCTCGAGGACGCACGTATTGACGCTCCTGACGGGCGAACCCTTGTGGACCATCTCACGTGGCGTCTCGCGCCGGGGGAGAGGATCGGTCTGGTCGGCGTGAACGGATCCGGCAAGACGACGCTGCTGCGCGCGTTGGCAGACGATTACCCCCTCGCTGCAGGCCGCCGCGTTGAAGGTCAGACGACCCGTATTGGATGGCTACGCCAAGAGCTCGACGACCTCGACCCGACCCGCCGGGTTATCGACGCAGTCGAAGACGTGGCCACCTACATCACCCTAGGCAAGAAGGAGCTATCTGCCTCCCAGCTGGCGGAACGCCTCGGGTTCTCACCCAAACGTCAACGCACCCCCGTCGGGGATCTCTCCGGTGGCGAGCGCCGTCGCCTGCAACTGACGCGTGTGCTCATGAGCGAGCCGAACGTGCTGCTTCTCGACGAGCCGACCAACGACCTAGACATCGACACCCTCCAGGAACTCGAGGACCTGCTCGACTCGTGGCCGGGGACGCTCGTGGTGATTTCCCACGACCGCTACCTCATCGAGCGCATCGCTGATGTCACGTACGCCCTTTTCGGTGACGGTGACTTAACGAATTTGCCGGGTGGGATTGAGCAGTACCTGGAGCGCAGAAAAGCAATGGAGCAGGACTCGGGCGTTCTCAACCTGGGACAGAACGAGCCGAAGGCTGCGGAGAAGCCGGCTGGCGTCTCACCGCAGGAACGCCGCGAGCTGTCGAAGAAGATGAAATCGCTCGACCGCAAAATGGAGAAGCTCGACGAGCAGGTGGCCGCGTTGGAGGCGCAGATCACGGCGATGTCGCAGGAGGATGCCCCCGATTTCGAGGCCATCGGAGCCAAGACGGGTGAGGTCGCGCAGCTGCGCGGACAGCGCGAAGAACTCGAGCTCGAGTGGCTTGAGCTGGGAGAAATGCTCGAGGGTTAAAGCTCTCAACGTTGTCGAGAACGCGCTGACTTAGCGTCGCTCGACGGGCAGCTCGACCTTTCGCACTGTCCATCCCGCGCGTGCCAGGCTCGCTAACACGCCATGATCGAGCGGTAGGTGGGCGGCGCCGACGAGAACCAATCCTTCTTTGTCGCACAGCGCGACGTCCAGCTTGCTGGCCAGGGCGCTGTTGCGCTCAACCATGGCGGGCGAGTTCAGGTCCTTGTCCCGAACCAGTAGCAAGTTTTGCTCTACATAACGCTCAAACATGTCGAATGCGTCGTCCGCGTAGTACTCGTCTAACGCTTCCGCGAGGTCCTCGTTTTCGTGCATGTGTGCAAATTGCTCTTCGACACTTTCGAGGGATTCAACCGGAATCTCTTCCTTCATTGCAACGTCGACGAAGTGAGTTTCAGGTTCGAACGTGCCCTCGTCGAAAAACTGCGAACGGAGCTGGGTTTCCACTCTGACCAGCTGCGCGAGTGCTCCCGCTGGCAAGTGTTCGAGGTGGTCTTTCATGGGGGAGAGGCGAGGGGACGAGCTCAGCAGACTCTGCAACCTGTCCATGTCATCTGAGGAAAGGGTTTCGGATGCAGTTTTCTGGCTCATCTCAGTTTCGCTGCCGAGTTGTTCGAGCCCCTGCTCCCGCAGATCATCAAGGTCGTGGGGGTTGATCTCAACGAACAGTGCCTCTTTGCTCTTGAGGATCTGTTCGAGCTCGCTCACCGGCAACGCGATCTTCGTGTCGTCGATGACGTGGAGGGTTCCGAAGAGAAAGGATTCTTTTCCCTCCGGTGACCTGAGCGACCAGAAGAGAGAATCAGCGAACGGTGTGGATGAGCTCATGAGATTGAGGGTAGCGGACCCCGATTCCCGGCATTCGGGTCCGCAAGGGTAGGTTCACGCCTTAAACTAATCGCAAATTTTCTCCCTAGGAAAGGAGGGCCCGATGACTACTCAGGACGGCTCCACCAAGGCAGAGGTTGAGACCTCTAATAACGGAAAAGTGGAGGCACCCAAGGGCGTCGGCTCCGTTATCGGCGCTGTGTTCCTCATGGCGACCAGCTCGATCGGCCCGGGCTTTCTCACCCAGACCAGTGTGTTCACCGTCCGGTTGGGCGCTGCTTTCGCGTTCGCGATTCTCATCTCCATTCTCGTGGATATCGCGATCCAGCTGAATGTGTGGCGCGTGCTCGGTATCTCGGGGCTGCGTGCTAACGAGCTCGGCAACTCGGTGATTCCCGGGCTGGGATGGGTGATGTCGTTACTGGTCTTCGCAGGCGGCATGATCTTCAATATCGGCAACATCGCCGGTGCAGGGCTGGGAATGAATGCCATGCTCGGCCTTGACCCGAAGATCGGCGGCGGGATCTCAGCGGTGATCGCCGTATTGATCTTCCTGTCCAAACGCGCAGGTGTTGCGCTGGACCGCATTGTTGTGGGCCTCGGCGCGATCATGATCCTGCTCATGCTGTACGTCGCTATTGTCTCCCAGCCGCCCGTCGGAGATGCGTTGAAGCAGACGGTCCTCCCCGAGCAAGTGGACTTTGCAGTCATCGTCACGCTAATCGGCGGCTCGGTCGGCGGCTACATCACCTTCGCCGGTGTCCACCGCATCATTGATTCGGGCCAGACCGGTGTGGAGAATATCAAGAATATTTCGAATGCATCTGTGCTGGGCATCGTGGTGATCGGCATCATGCGTGTGCTTCTCTTCCTCGCGGTGCTCGGCGTGGTTGCTACCGGCGTGGTGCTATCCAAGGACAATACGGCCGCCGATGCTTTCTACCAGGCCGCCGGAGAGTTCGGGCTTCGTGCCTTCGGTCTGGTGCTGTGGGCGGCGGGCCTGTCGTCGGTGATCGGTGCGTCCTACACTTCGCTGACATTCGTGACCACGCAGAAGACAGATGTGAAGCTGCGCAACTGGCTCACGGTGGCGTTCATCGTGGTATGCACGATCCTGTTCCTCCTCCTTGGCACTGCGCCGCAGAAACTGCTCATCTTCGCTGGTGCCTTCAACGGGCTTATCCTGCCGATCGGTTTTGCCGTGGTCATGTGGGCCGCGCTGTTCCGCAAGGATCTACTCAAGGGATACAACTACCCGGTGTGGATGAAGGTCATAGGAGTGATTGTGCTCGCAGGAACCTTCTGCATGGGCTTCCGCTCACTCTCCGGATTGGCAGCACTGTGGGCGTAGAAAAGGATCCCGCCCGCGCGCGGGACTACTTCCGCACCCACGACGTGGGCACCACCGCGGGGTGGGCGCCCGGCTACGCGCAGGCGAACCTTATTGCGGTTGACCAGAAGTACGCTTTCGACTTCTTGCTGTTCGCTCAGCGCAACCCGAAGCCGTGCCCGGTGCTCGGCGTTCTCGAGGCAGGCCAACTAAATTCCGAGCTCATGGCCGGCGGCGACATTCGCAAGGATATTCCGGCGTACAGGATCTACAAGCACGGTGTGCTTATCGACGAAATCACCGACGCCACCGGCTACTGGACCGACTCCACGGTGGCATTTCTCATCGGCTGCTCATTCACATTCGAAGACGCCCTCATTGCCGAGGGAATTCCAGTCGCGCATATCGAGCAAGGGCGCAATGTGCCCATGTACCAAACCACCCTCGAGACGGAGCCAGCCGGGGCCTTCGGCGGGCCGATGGTGGTGTCTATGCGCCCGATCCCTGCTAACCGCGTCGCGGACGCTGTGCGGGTCACTTCGCGCTATCCAGCGGTGCATGGTGCGCCGATCCATGTCGGCGACCCGGCGGCGATCGGCATTAAGGATCTTGGGGCACCCGATTTCGGCGACCCCGTGGACATCCCCGCCGGCACTATCCCAGTGTTCTGGGGTTGCGGCGTGACTCCGCAGTCCGTCGTGATGAGTTCCAAGCCGGAGCTGGCCATCTGCCATGCCCCGGGCAAGATGCTCATCACTGATATTCCGGACCGGTCCTACCAGGTTCCGTAAAGAGGGCTTAGGCGATCGTTGCGATCGTCGTTCCCGCCTTCACACGGTCCTTCTCCGACGCGGAGAGCGAGATCGTGCCGGCGGTCGGGGATTTGATGGTGGATTCCATCTTCATGGCCTCGACGGTGGCCAGCGGCTGATCCTTTTCCACGGTGTCGCCGTCGCTGACCATCCACTTCACGATGGTCGACTCGTACTTCACCGTCACAGCCCCTTCACCGCCGCTACCAGCAGTATTCTCCGCGGCGGAAGAAAGTGACTCGCCAGTGGCGCCGCCGAGGAGCAAGCTGCGGGGGAAGCCGATCTGGTGCAGGCGCCCGTCGATTTCGATGACGACGGTCTCCCGCTCGTCGTAAATGTGCTCGATATCGGCCGTTTCGTGGTTGGCGCTGGGGGAGTAATTGCCGTCCACCCAGTCGGTGTAGATATCCAGAGAATCGCCGTTGAGCTCCGGAGCATCCACCATGTCGCGGTGGAACGGCAACACGGTGCGCACTCCCTCAATGGTGAATTCCTTCAGGGCTTGGCGGGAGCGCGCCAGAGCCGCGTCGCGGTTCGGGCCGGTGACAATCAGCTTGGCCATCAGCGAGTCGTAATAGGCAGGGATCTCACTGCCTGTCCGCACCCCAGAGTCGACGCGAATGCCGGGGCCGGTGGGGACGTCGAAACGCGTGACGGTGCCCGGCGCGGGCGCGAAACCGTTGGTGACGTCCTCGGCGTTAATGCGGAACTCGAAGGCGTGAGTGGTGATCTCCGGGTCCCCACCGAAGGACAGCTCCTGGCCGTCAGCGATGCGGAACTGCTCAGCGATGATGTCCACGCCCGTGACCACCTCTGTGACGGGATGCTCCACCTGCACGCGGGTGTTCACCTCCAGGAAGGACACGGTGCCATCTTCGGAAACGATATATTCGACGGTTCCGGCACCCACGTAGTTCGCTGCGCGGCAAATCTCGCGCGCACCGTCCTCAATGCCGGTGCGCTGCTCGTCGGTGAGGAAGGGGGCGGGGGCTTCCTCGATGAGTTTCTGGAACCGGCGTTGCGTCGAGCAGTCTCGGGTTCCTAACACTGCGACGTTGCCGTGGGTGTCGGCAAGCACCTGAGCTTCAACGTGGCGCGGGTGGGTGAGGAACTTCTCCACGTAGCATTCCGCACGGCCGAAAGCTTCCTTGGCTTCGCGGCCGGCAGATGCGAAAGCGTCCTCGATGTCGGACTCGTCGTGGACGACCTTCAAACCGCGTCCACCACCGCCGTAAGCAGCCTTGATGGCAATCGGCATGCCGTGTTCTTCCGCGAAGGCGCGGGCCTCCTCCCAGTCGCCGATCGGATCTTCGGTACCTGGGGCCAGCGGCGCGCCAACCTCCACTGCGACGCGGCGAGCGGCGATCTTGTCGCCGAGCAGGTCGATCGACTCGGGAGTGGGGCCAATCCAAGTCAGGCCAGCGTCAACAACTGCACGGGCGAAGTCAGAGTTCTCCGACAGGAAGCCGTAACCGGGGTGGATGCAGTCTGCTCCAACTTTATGCGCCAGGGAGATCAGTGCCGGGACGTTCATGTACGTCTCGGAAGCGCTATTGCCGGGCAGGCGGTAGGCCTCGTCGGCAACGAGCGTGTGCAGCGCGCCGGTGTCAGCGTCGGAATAGACCGCGATGGATCGGATGCCCAGGTCGCGCGCCGCGCGGGCGATGCGGACCGCGATCTCCCCACGGTTGGCAATGAGCACCGCTTTCAAGGATGTCTGAGGTGCAGGAGTGGTCATGGTAGTTAATCTCTTTCGCTGTATCGTTCGAAGCGGATGGTGGAGCCAGGGGAAAGTTGCGCGGCAATGTCGACGTCTTCACTGATCACGGTGGCAATGACGGGATAGCCACCGGTCACTGCGTGGTCACGCAGGAACACGACGGGCTGGCCGCTGGGCGGGATTTGCACGCTGCCGGCCACCATGCCTTCTGAGGGAAGTTCGCCACTGCGATCACGCTGCAGCGGTTTGTCTGTTTCTAGGCGCACGCCGACGCGGTTGGATTCGCCGGTCACCGTGAAAGTCGTGTCAAAGAAACGCTCGACTTCATCTGTGCTGAACCAGTCATCGCGCGGGCCGAGCACGCAGCGCACGGTCGCGGTGTCAGCGGTGACGCGCAGTGGGTTGGACAACAGGGCGTTCGCAGTGTCCGGCTTCTTCAGCGACACGGAAACGGTGTCGCCAGCCTGGATCGGTGCGGGGCCGAGCCCGGAGAGCAGGTCGGTCGCGGCGGAATCCAACTCGGTATCGGCGATGAGCCCGCCGCGCACAGCGATATAAGAGCGCATGCCCACCCGGGGTGGGGCGACAACGAGCTGCGCACCGGCCGGCACAATGATCGGGGTGGCGAGTGGGAACGACCTCTGGCCCACGAACACGTCGGTGTCGGCACCGGTGACGCACACGACGGTTTCCGTCAGTGCCGTCATAGTCAGCCCGCCGATGTTTTCCAGGAGAGTCGCGTTGCGCTTGTTGCCCACCACGTCGTTCGCGATGCGCGCGGACGCACGGTCCGACGATCCGGACGTGGTCACGCCGAGGCTGCCGTTGCCCTGCCTGCCTAGGTCCTGGTAGAGCGTCTGCAGTCCAGCATCGTCCACAGTGAACAGCGGCATGCGTGGGGGAGTGTCCAGCTCGAAGTGGCTGGTCTCTTGCTCGTGCGCAAGCTTTTCGACGCTGACATAGCGCACCGTATCCCCAGGGCTGACCAACGCCGGAGGCTCAGCGGTGGAGTCCCACATCGGTGTCGTGGTCGTGCCGATGAGCTGCCACCCGCCTGGTGAGGTGCGCGGGTAAACGGCGGAGAAGTCACCAGCCAATGCGACGGCGCCGGCTGGGACCTCAGTACGGGGGGATGAGCGGCGTGGCACGTCGAGTGCGTCTGCCTCGTTTTCAGGGACGCAGTAGGTGAATCCGGGAGCGAATCCGCCAAACCCGGCCTTCCACACGGTGGAGGTGTGCCATTCGATGAGTTCGTCGCGGGTCTTGCCCAGGTGTTCAGCTAGTTCGTCGAGGTCTGCGCCGTCGTAGCAAACCTCAATTTCGATCTCGCGGGATTCCTTGCTTCCTGCCGCCTCGGGTTCGAAGTCGCGGAGGAATTCGGCTGCTGCTGTAGCCGCTGAGGTGGAATCAAAGGTGACCAGCACGGTGCGGGCGCCGGCGATGACGTCGGTTTGGCGCTCGAGAGGCTCGGTGCTTAAGGCCGCGTAGAAATCCATGACCTGTTCGAGGCTGTCTAGGTCGACCATGAGTCCGCGCGTGCCCACGCGCTTGATGTCGCGTTTAATGGTGTCGCTCACAGGAAGCTCCTGATCTCAATGCCTTCGTCCTGCAGCTTCGCCACAACGCTGCGGGTCAATTGAACCGAGCCGGGGGAGTCGCCGTGCACGCACACTGATTCCGCCGCAACGTCGATGACGCTTCCGTCAATAGCAGTGACGGAACCGGTGGATGCGACCTGCAACACGCGCTCAGCCACCTGCTGGGCATCCGTCATCACAGCGTTCGGTTCGCGGCGGGAGACCAAAGTGCCGTCCGGGTTGTACCCGCGGTCCGCGAAGGCTTCACGGATCACCCGCAGGCCAGCCTTTTCTGCGATGTCCACCGCGGCGCCGCCAGGCAGAAGCATGACTGGGAGATCCCCAAAGGCTTTGATGCCGTCGATCACGGCTTGGGCGTGCTTGTCGTAGTGAACGATGGTGTTGTACAGCGCACCGTGCGGCTTGACGTAACGGACCTCCAATCCCTGCGCACGGGCCAGTGCGTCAAGAGCGCCAATTTGGTACAAAGTCTCGTCAGCCAGCTCGGCCGGGTCGTAGTCGATGAAACGACGACCGAAACCGGCCGGGTCCTTGTAGGCGATGTGGGCGCCGACGGTCACGTTGCTTCTTTTCGCGTCGACAAGCGTCCCTTTAATGGAATGCGGATCACCCGCGTGGAAACCTGTAGCCACGTTGGCGCTGGAGACCATCTCCAGCATGGCTGCGTCGTCGGCGACGGGGTTACCCGCCGTCGTCTCGCCAAGGTCGGCGTTGAGGTCGATGTGCTCGCTCACGGTGCACCACGCTTTCCAGTTCGTCGAAAGTAGTTCTTCCCAGTGTAGTGAGCCGCTCTACACTGGGCCTCATGATCCTCATCAATGTCCGTTTCAAGCCCTTGCCCGAAAACACCGAGAACTTCCGCGAACTGGTCGCCGACTTCACTGATGCGTCCCGCAACGAGGCCGGATGCCTGTTCTTCGAGTGGTACCGCAACACCGACCAGCCTGGCGAGTACATCCTCGTCGAGGCGTTCCAGGACGATGCCGCCGAGGCCCACGTCACCTCTGATCACTTCAAGGCCGCACAGGAGCTGTTCCCGAAGATTCTGGAGGAGACCCCGGAGATCATCAACACCCTGATCGAAGGCAAGACCGAGTGGGACGAGATGGCTGAGTTCAAGGTGAACTAGCTGGGGGGGAATCACCCCTCCGCCTGCCGGGGCGACCCCGGTTGCCAGGTATCTCACAGCCGGGACTACGGTGAAAGCCCATGAGTTCCGACATCAATTCCGAAGCCCGAGATTCCAAAGCAGAGGAATACACCAAGCCCCCGAAGCTGGCGAAGAAGGCTTATGAGAAAGAGCTGCTGCGGCTCCAGGCCGAGCTGGTGAAGTTGCAGCAGTGGGTCGTTGCCACGGGTGCCCGTATCGTCATCGTGATGGAGGGTCGCGATGCCGCTGGCAAGGGCTCGGCGATCAAGCGCATTACCCAGTACCTCAACCCGCGGGTGTGCCGCATTGAGGCATTGCCTAAGCCGACGGAGCGCGAGCAGACGCAGTGGTACTTCCAGCGCTACATCGAGCGCCTGCCTGCGGCTGGTGAGATCGTCATCTTTGACCGCTCCTGGTACAACCGCGCCGGTGTTGAGCGCGTGATGGGTTTCTGCACGACGGACGAGTACCGCCGTTTCCTCCACCAAGCGCCGATCTTTGAACGCCTGCTGGTCGAGGACGGGATCTTGCTGCGCAAGTACTGGTTCTCTGTCTCCGATGAAGAGCAGATTGCGCGTTTCCAGTCCCGCCGCGAAGACCCGTTGCGCCAGTGGAAGCTATCACCGATGGATCTGGAATCCATCACGAAGTGGGAGGAGTACTCCCGCGCGAAAGACGAGATGTTCGTCCACACCGACATCCCAGAGGCGCCGTGGAACACGGTGGAGAGCGAAGATAAGAAGCGCTCGCGCATCAACGTCATCTCGCATCTGCTGGCCTCGATCCCGTACGAGGACGTTGCACTCGACCTCCCTGAGATCCCGGAGCGGCCCGCCTCCAGCAACTATGAGCGGCCACCGCGCGAGGAGTTCCGTTACGTCCCCGATGTCGCTGCCGACTTGGAGCGCGACAAGAAGGGCAAGAAGAACTAGCGTTTCTTTCCCCGGAACTTGCTCACGGTCGGGTCGCCGGGGATCCAGAAGCGGTAGGGGGCATCGACGTTTTTGCTGATGCCCACACGCGGCCCAGACTCCCACTCTGGTTCTTCATCGCGTTCGGTCAACTGGACGGGGGTGCCGTTGTCGGGCAGGGACAGCCCCAGCGCCTGCCCCAAATTTCCGGGTCCGCGCGCAAGGTTCTCGTCGACGACAGTATTGCCTTTCGCTTGTCGACGTTCCCGCGCCGCGTCGATCCCCTCTACAACCTCACCACCACGCATGAGGCATCCCTGGCCTGTGCCTTCCGGAGCGCAGACAATGTTGCCGTTCAAGTGGATGCCGTAGGAGAGGTAGACGTAGAGCCGGCCCGGCTCGCCGAACATGGCAGCGTTACGCTGGGTCTTTCCGCGGTAGGTGTGTGCGGCCTCATCCTCCTCGCCGAGGTAAGCCTCCACCTCTGTCAACCGGATTGTCACGCCGTTGTGGGTGATCAGGCAGCCGAGCAACTGTGGGCCGACAACGTCAGCGGGTGCGGTGAAATCGATCATTTTCTAGGCGTTGGTCTCCAGCCACCTACGGATTGCATTCAGGGCACCGTGCTCCGCATTGGTGCCGGTGATCTCGTCGGCGATGGCTTTCAGGTCGCTGTGCGCGTTTCCCATCGCCACGGCGGTGCCAGCAGCTTCGAGCATGGACGTGTCGTTCAGATAGTCACCGATGGCGGCAGTGTCGGCGATGTTGACATCCAGCGATTCCGCGAGTGACGTCAGCGCGGCACCCTTGTTGGCATCGTCGGACATGATGTCCAGCCAGTGCTCGGAGCTGACCGCCGCGTTCACACCGGGGGCCGCTTTCTCGATCAGGGGCACACCGTCGTCTTCGGCATTGGACTCCACGAACAGGGACACTTTGGTGGTGGGGTTGGAGTCGGTCCGGGCAGCGTCGATAAGCGAACCAACCGCACGCTGCGACACGTAGTACTTGTCCGTCTCCTCCTGTACCCACTGCGGAATGGCCTCGGCAACGTAGGCGTACTCGGGCATGCACACGACGGGGTGAATGGCGGTGTCGCTCTCGCGGACAGCGTCGAGGATCGAAGTGACGGTGTCCAGGGACATCGGCTTGGTAGAGATGATCTCTCCGCGGTGCCACACGACGGCGCCGTTTTCGGCGATGAACGTCTCCAGTCCGCGGCCGTCGAACATTGTCTGCAGTGTGGCCAGCTGGCGGCCTGACGTGGGGGCGATGATCATCCCAGCGTCCTTGGCACGCCCCAGCAGCGGCCAGAATTCGTCGGGAATGTTGCCGTCCGGGTCGACGAGCGTGCCGTCCATGTCCAAAGCAACGATGCGGGGAAAGCTCATAGCAGTCCTTTGTAGGGTATGGAACACTGGTTTCATGAGTGAAAGCAACGAAAATGCGACGCAACCAGTGAAAATCGACGTGGTTCAGTCTACCGGAGTGGTCACGCTCGACCGGCCGAAGGCGCTGAACTCGCTGAACCCGGACATTCTCTACCCGATCATCGATGCGTTGCACGCCTGGCGCGAGGACGACGCGATTGAGCAAGTGCTGGTCCAATCGAGCGGCAAGCACTTCTGTGCGGGCGGCGATGTGCGGTACGCGCGCGAGCAGATCATGGCCGGCAACCACGACGGCGTCGACGAGTTCTTCCGCCGCGAATACGAGATGAACTACCTCATCTCCGAATTTCCAAAGCCGTATATCTCACTCATCTCCGGTGTGGTCATGGGTGGCGGTTTGGGCCTGTCTGCACACGGCAGCCACTTCGTGGTCACGCCCGACGCATTCGCTTCGATGCCGGAGATGAACATCGGCTACTTCACCGACGTGGGCATGAGCTGGACGCTGCAGAACCTGCCGAAGCACCCGTCGCAAGGCTGGGGCACGTTCCTCGCGCTTACGGGGTACCGCCTGAAAGCGAACGACATGATGGCCACGGGCCTAGCCACGCACCTCGTCGAATCGCTAGATGGTGTCGCGGAGCGCGTGATCAACGAGGGGGCCGGTGCGCTCGACGCGATGGGCATGGAGCACGGCGAAGCGGAGATCGAGAGCATTTATTCGCTTGTCGACGGCACTTTCACCGGCCCCTGGTCTCACATCCGTGAGCAGCTGACTGGTGAGCTCGGCGAGCTGGCCAACCCGCTGCTGAAGCAGGCCTCCCCGGCATCATTGGTCGCCTCGGCGGAGCTGATGGATGCCAACGCCAAGCACGATCTGAAAGGCAGTCTCGACAACGAAGAGAGGTTGGGGTTGAAGATCCGCCGCGAGCCGGATTTCCTCGAAGGAGTACGCGCTGTGCTGGTGGATAAGTCCAACGATGCGGACTTCGCCCCGGAGCCAGGGCCGGAACGGTACAGGGAAGTACTAGACTAAGGCTCTTAGTGGCCTGTGAGCAGGCCAGCTGAAGCACTAACGCATGTAGAGAATGTAAGGAAGGACGCAGACGTGACGGAAGCCGCAGGGCAGCCCCAGAACCTGACCGAGGACTGGAACAACAAGCTGAAGCTCGCCCAGGAAATGCTGCCGCTGATCAGTAAGCTCCACCGCGAGAACAACGCTGTGACATCGATCTACGGCCGCATTCTGGTGGGAATGACAGACATTGAGATCATCAAGGCCCACCGCTACGCCCGCCGCGTGGTCGCCCGCGAGCTTCCGCTGGACGCGACCCTGCCGATTTTGCGTGAGCTGTCCACGATGGACCTTGGCACTGCGTCCATCGATCTAGGCCGTCTGGCCAAGAACTACAGCCGCACCGAGGGTGTGGAGCTGCGCACCTTCCTCGAGGAAGAGCTGGCGGAAGTCATCGGTGCTGACAGCCACCGCGTCCCGCGTGACGTGGTCCTCTACGGCTTCGGCCGCATCGGTCGCCTGCTCGCCCGCATCCTTATCGCGCGTGAGGCCCAGTACGGCGGCGTGCGCCTGCGTGCCGTGGTCGTGCGTAAGAAGGGCGACGACGACATCGTCAAGCGCGCGTCCCTGCTGCGCCGCGATTCCGTCCACGGTGCGTTCAACGGCACGATCACCGTCGATCGTGAGAACGAGATCATCTGGGCTAACGGGACCCCAATCCAGATGATTTACTCCGATGATCCGGGTGCGATCGACTACACCGCCTACGGCATCAACGACGCAATCGTTGTGGACAACACCGGCCGCTGGCGCGACCGCGCTGGCCTGTCCCGCCACCTGGATTCCAAGGGCGTCGCCCGCGCGCTGCTCACCGCGCCGGGCAAGGGCGACGTGAAGAACATTGTCTACGGCGTGAACCACGACATGATCGACGATTCCGAGCAGGACCGAGTGCTGTCCGCCGCGTCGTGCACCACTAATGCGATCACACCAGTGCTCAAGGTCGTTGGTGACCGTTGGGGCGTCAAGCACGGCCACGTTGAGACCGTCCACTCCTACACCAATGACCAGAACCTGGCTGACAACTTCCACAAGGGTGCCCGTCGCGGCCGCGCCGCCGGCCTGAACATGGTGCTCACCGAGACCGGTGCAGCCAAGGCCGTGTCCAAGGCGCTGCCGGAGTTTGAGGGCAAGCTCACCGGTAACGCTATCCGCGTTCCCACCCCGGATGTGTCCATGGCTGTGCTCAACCTCGATCTGGATTCCGAGGTGAACAAGGACGACGTGAACAACTACCTGCGTCGCGTGTCCACTGACTCGGACCTGCGCCAGCAGATCGACTACATCCAGTCCCCGGACATTGTTTCCACCGACTTCGTGGGCACCACCCACGCCGGCATCGTGGACGGGTTGGCCACCATCGCCACCGGCAACCACTTGGTGCTCTACGTCTGGTATGACAACGAGTTCGGCTACTCCAACCAGGTTGTGCGCATCGTCGAGGAGACCGCGGGCGTACGCCCGAAGATCTTGCCGGAGCGCAAGGATCCGCAGGACATCCGCTAGTGCTCAAACTGACAGGGCAGCTGCAACACTATTCCTGGGGCGATGACTCCAGCATTGCTTCGCTGCAGAACCGCGAACCTTCAGGCAAACCGGAAGCCGAGTTATGGTTCGGCGCGCACCCGAGCGCGCCGTCTTTGACCGACGCCGGCCCGCTCGATGCTGTCATCGCCGCCGACCCCGCGAGGATTCTCGGCCCGCAGTGCGCGGAGACTTTCTCCGGCACGTTGCCGTACCTCGTGAAGATTCTCGCGGCCGCGCAGCCCCTGTCTATCCAGGCGCACCCGTCTATTGCGCAGGCGCGGGAGGGTTTCGCACGGGAGAACGCCGCCGGCATCCCTGTGGACGCGCCCACACGTAACTACAAGGATGACAACCACAAGCCGGAGATCCTCATCGCGCTGTCCCCGTTCCGTGCGCTCGCAGGATTCCGCCCGGTGGCCAAAACGCGGGCGCTTATCGACGTTCTTGCGCTCCCGGCGCTTAACCCCGCCCAAGAGGTTCTCGCCGAAGAAACGATGAGCGAGGAACAACGCCTGCACACGGTGCTGGAGGGGTGGCTGTCGTTGGATGACCCTGCCCCGTTGGCCAACGCTGTCGTTCAGCGGGCGCAGGCTCTCACTGACGGTGAGACGGATGAGGCGGAACTGATCACCATCGCCCGGAACCTGGAGTTCATTGGGGAGCAGTTCCCCGGCGATGTGGGCATCCTCGCCGCGCTGTTGCTCAACCACGTCGAGCTGGACACAGGTGACGGGCTTTTCTTGCCGGCCGGTAACCTTCACGCCTACATCAGCGGTGTCGGTGTGGAAGTGATGGCCAACTCCGACAATGTGCTGCGCGGCGGCTTGACCAGCAAGCACATCGATCAGGCAGAACTGCTGAGCATTCTGGAGTTCACGCCGCTGGGGGATCCCACCTTCCACGGGCAAGCTACCGAGACACTCAGCCTGTACGCGCGCAACTTCGACGTTGGCATCCCGGACTTCCGGGTCACCCGCTACTTCGACGAAACTGATGACGAAGAAGAAAACGGCACGATGGTCCGCATCGACGGCGGGGAACCGACCATCATCCTGGTGGTGGAAGGCACCCTGACCATTGCGTCTGAGGCTTCCTCGCCGTTGGAGCTGGCCCCGGGTGAAGCTGTCTTCATCGGCGCGAACGAGGGTCTCATTCACGTGGAGACCACCCCAGGGTCCGGTGCCCGGTTCTTCGAAATTGCACCTGGAGAAATGACGAAAGCCGGGTCAATCGACCCGGCCGAGTTCGACTTGTAGCTAGGTACTAGTACTGGTGGCTGCCCGGGGCAGTCGGGCCGCCCGGTGCGGTCTGAGTGTAGTCGTCAGCCCGCCACTTGTCCTTGTTCCTGCGGCCCCACAGCAGCCAAACCAGTGCGGCGAAGATGCCAGCGAAGAGAAGCGCGACCAGCCAGATGATCCTCGAGGTGCTATCCATCGGCTTGGTGCGGGCGAAGTCAATGACCGCCCAGAGCCACACGATGAAGGAGATCAGGCTGGCGATTCCCTTTCGGGAAAGTGAACGTGTCGTACTGCGGCATCATCAACTGATGTCCTGACCCTTAGACTCTGCAAAGAAGCGGAAGGTTACACGTCGAAAGAGAAATTATTCAGTGTGCTGGCTGATGCACTGCGCGTAGTACTCGACCAGCTTTTCTGTGGCCGCGCGCCACGACCACCGCTGCGCCTCTTCGCGGGCGAGGGTTCCCATGGTGTGGCGGCGGGTGTCGTCGATAAGCAACTGCGCGAACGCGTCCGCCCATTGCGCGGCTGAGGCCTCTTTATCCACGAGCAGGCCCGTCTCGCCGTCGTCGATGACGAACGGGATGCCGCCCGCGCGGGCGCCGACGACCGGGACACCAGACGCGAATGACTCCAGCGCGACGAGGCCGAGAGTCTCGGTCAGCGAGGGGAACGCGAACACGTCCGCCGACGCGAATGCTTGCGCGAGCGGCTCGCCCGACATGTAGCCGGTGAAGTGGGTGAACTCGGGGTTGAAGGCGTTCTTCATCTGCTCGTACTGCGGGCCTTCGCCGACCATGGCCAAGCGCGCGCCGGGGACCTTCTCGCGCAGCAGCGGCATGACATCGTTGAGGGTGGTCAGATTCTTCTCCGCCGACATGCGCCCGACGTAGAGCAGTAGGGGAGCCTCCGGATTGCCGTCAGTGAGACGCGCCCGCATCTGCTCCGAGTACTTGTCCGGGTGGTAACCGACGGTGTCGACAGCCTTCGGCCACAGCGCCACGTTCTTGAAGCCGTAGCCTGCGGCAGTGTCCATCATGGGGCCGGAGGTGACCAGGTTCATTCCCGCGAGATTGTGCCAGTTCTTGATCAGCCAGATCGACTGCTTATGCACGAAGCCAATGCCTAGATCCTTCGTGTAGGCGGGCACGTCCGTGTGGAAGGACACCAAGAGAGGGATCTTCTGGCGGCGGGCCACAACGGCGGCGTATCCGGCGTACGCGACAGGGTTGACGATGTGCACGATGTCCGGGTCGAACTCTTTGAGGCGCTTAGATACCCGCGGCATCGGCAAACCGACTTTGATCTCCGGGTAAATCCAGTGGAGGGAAATGCTGGGCACCTTCTCCACAGGGAACCCCGCGTAGGTGTCGGGGGCATCACCGGTGGCGAAGATGACTACGTCATGTCCCATTTCCGCCAACTGGTCCACGGTGCGAATGATGCGGGTGACCACACCGTCAATTTTGGGGAGGAAGACCTCCGTGAAGATGGCAATGCGCATGAGGTCGAGCTAGCGCTCGGTCTCCGGCACACCCTCAGCCTGGTTCTCGGTCCACAGGGAGCGGGCGGGGATCTTGGAGCGGTCCACGCGGTCGGCGTAGCGCTTCGCTACCTCTTCCACCTCCTGCAGCAGGCCTTCAGCGAGCTTCGTGGGCTCGAGGCCGAGGCTTAAGAAGGTGTCGTTGGAGACAAAGAGATCGTTCTCGTCGGCCTCCTTGCGCGGGTTGGGCACGAGCGCGTACTCCGTGCCGGAGATGTCGGCGATGAGCTTGGCCAGGTCGCGGACGCGGTGGGTCTCCGTCATCTGGTTGAAGATCTTCACGCGCTCGCCGTTCTCCGGCGGGTTTTCCACCGCGAGCTGGATGCACTTTGCCATGTCACGGATGTGGATGAACGCGCGGGTCTGGCCGCCGGTGCCGTGCACAGTCAGCGGGTAGCCGATGGCTGCCTGCATGAGGAAGCGGTTGAGCACGGTGCCGTAGTCTCCGTCGTAGTCGAAGCGGTTGATCAGGCGCTCGTCGCGCTCCGTCTGCGGGGTGTGGGTGCCCCAGATGATGCCCTGGTGCAGGTCGGTGATGCGCAGTTCGTCGTTCTTGGCGTAGTACGCGAACAGGTTCTGGTCCAGCACCTTGGTCAGGTGGTACACCGAGCCCGGATTGGTGGGGTAGAGGATCTGCTGGTCGATCATGCCGTTTTCACCAGCGTCGACCTTGATGTCTAGGTAGCCCTCCGGGATCTCCATTCCAGCGGTGCCGTAGCCGTACACACCCATGGTGCCCAGGTGGACGATGTGGATGTCCAGGCCAGACTCCACCACCGCCACGAGCAGGTTGTGGGTGGCGTTGACGTTGTTGTCCACGGTGTAGCGCTTCGTGCGGTTGTTCTTCATCGAGTACGGTGCGGCGCGCTGCTCGGCGAAGTGGATGATGGTGTCTGGGCGTTCCTCTTCTATGAATCGCTTGAGCGATTCATAGTCTTGGGCGACGTCGATATTGCGGAACTCGATCGTCTTGCCAGAGACCTCTTTCCACGCTTCCAGACGCTCCTCGATGGGCACGATCGGGGTGAGCGACTGAGCGCCGAGCTCTTCGTCGATGGCGCGGCGGGAAAGGTTGTCCACGATGGTGACGTCGTGCCCGAGATCCGAAAGGTGCAGGGAGGAGGGCCACCCGCAGAATCCGTCTCCGCCGAGAACTGCAATCTTCATCGTGTTGTTTCACCTTTCAAGTCGCATGCACAGGTCGCGCGCGTGAACTTTCATGCGCGCAAGCTTCTAGGTCACGTTACCTGCCCGGCTCTACCGGCGCGCGGTATGCAGAGTGAACGTTAGATGACATGGTCGATCAGTTTCTATAACGCCCTCAAACTCGTTCTCAATCTGCTCACGGGCTCACGGGGAGCCGGTATTCTTTTTGGCATGAAAACTTCTGACTCCATCATTATCGTCGGCGCGGGCTTGGCCGGACTTGTCGCAGGCCACGAAGCCGTGAAGGCAGGCCGCAAGGTCGTGTTCATCGATCAGGAAAGCAGGGCGAACTTAGGCGGTCAGGCATTTTGGTCGCTCGGTGGGCTGTTCATGGTGGGTACCCCGGAGCAGAAGTTGATGGGGGCGAAGGACTTCGAAGACCTCGCGTGGGCGGACTGGGAGAACTCCGCTGATTACGACGATGCGACCGGGCCTGGTGGCGAGGGCAACCACGACTATTGGCCGCGCAGGTGGGGCCGTGAGTTTGTTCGTTTCGCAGCTAACGAGATGCGCGATTACCTCGGCGAGCTGGGTTTGCGTGTGCTTCCGACCGTCGGGTGGGCTGAGCGTGGCTCTGGTGATGCATCTGGGCACGGCAACACTGTGCCGCGTTTCCACCTCACATGGGGCACCGGCCCCGAAGTCGTCCGCGTCTTCCTCGAGCCGCTCGAGGCCGCCGAGAAGCAGGGCAAGGTGGAGTTCCGTAACCGCCACCGCATGGACGAAATCATCGTGGAAAACAGCAGAGCAGTGGGAGTCAAGGGCATGGTGCTTGCCGACGATTCCTCCGAGCGCGGTTTCGCTTCCAACAACGATGAGGTGGAACCGTTTGAGATCCGCGGCGACGCCGTTGTCATCTCCACCGGAGGCATTGGCGGAAACTTGGACAAGGTCCGCGAGATGTGGCCGGACGACCGCTGGGGCCCGTGCCCGGAGAACATGGTCACAGGTGTGCCCGAGTTCGTCGACGGACGCGGCATCGGCATCGCGGAGGCAGCTGGGGCGAACCTGGTGAACACTGACCGCATGTGGCACTACCCGGAGGGCATGATCAACTGGGATCCGATTTGGCCGGGCCACGGCATCCGCATCATTCCCGGCCCATCGTCGATGTGGCTCGACGCGACCGGAAAGCGCCTGCCCACGAACCTGTTCCCGGGCTCGGACAACATTGCCGCCCTGGCCCACATAGGGCGCACCGGCCACGGGTACTCCTGGTTCCTGCTCAACCAGCACATCGCCGACAAAGAGTTCATCTTCTCCGGCTCCGAGCAGAATCCGGATCTGACCGACAAGTCCTTCAAGAAGCTCGCCGGCAAGCTCGGCCCCGGCACGCACGTGGCTGTCAAGGCGTTCATGGACAACGGTGCGGACTGGGTCATTGCCGACAACCTTGAAGATCTGGTGCGCAAGATGAACGAGCTGGCAGCCGAAACTGCAGACGATGAGGCCATCGAGGTGGACTACGACCTCGTGCACAAGCAGGTCGTCGAGCGTGACGCCCAGTTGACCAACACCTTCTCCAAGGATGCGCAGATCAACTACATCCGCACGGCACGCAATTTCCTGGGCGACAAGATTGTGCGCTGCGCCGAACCCCACCGCCTTCTGGACGAGAAGAAGGGCCCGCTCATTGCCGTCAAACTGCACATTCTCACCCGCAAGACTCTTGGCGGCATTGAGACAGACTTGAACGGCCGCGCTTTGCACGACGACGGCTCCGTCTTCCCCGGCCTCTACGCCTGCGGTGAAGTCGCCGGATTCGGTGGCGGAGGCTACCACGGCAAGAACGCCCTGGAGGGCACCTTCCTGGGCGGCTGCATTCACTCCGGCAAGCGCGTCGGAGAAAGCGTTGCCAGCTAATCTGCCTAACGTGCAGCCTGGATAGCGGCGGTGGCCGCTTGTCCGCGCAGTCGTTCCCGGTCCTGGTCGGGGATGAGTGAGCCACCGGTGAGCCAGACCAGGTGCGTGGCAGTGTCGGGCACATCAGGCAGCCGCCACGGGATAGTCAGGCCGGCTGTCGCGGACGGTTCGACGACGATGCCGGTGGTGCGCTCGAGCCAGTTGACTCCGGCGAGGAATGTCACGTCTTCGAGGGTGTGGATGCCGTCGAAAAGCGCATCCGCGTGCTTGACGACGAGCGGCGACGGGCGCTGCACAGCTAAACCATCGGCAATGGTGCGCCCGCTCAAGCCGAAGTCAGCGCAGGAGATGTCTGCGCCTTTGCCGGCGGCGAGGCCGAGAGCCATGCACGGGCTGGTGACGGGTTCGACGATGTGGCACTGGACAGCGGGGCCGAAAGCCTGCTTGAGACCGAACGCGACCCCGCCGGGGCCGCCGCCGACACCGCAGGGGAGGTAGACGATGAGCGGGGAGTCCGGCGTGAACTCCTTGCCGAGGGTATCGAACTGGGCTTTGAGGCGACGGCCAGCAACGGCGTAACCGGTGAACAGGCCGAGCGAATTCTCGTCGTCGATGAAGAACGCCGATCCGGCGTCGGTAGTTGTGCTTTGTGAAGTCGCCCGGGCCGCCGCGACGGTGTCCGTGAACAGTCCAGGGTGCTCGATGACGGTCGCGCCGCCAGTGCGCAGCCGGTCTTTCTTCCACTGTTTGGCGTCGACGGACATGTGCACCTCGGTGGGGAAGCCCAGCTGCGGGCCGACTGTGCCGATGGACAGCCCTAGGTTGCCCGTGGAAGCAACAGTGATCTTCACACCGGGCTGCTCCTCAGCGAGGCGGAAGACTTCGTGGATCCCGCCGCGGGCTTTGATCGAGCCGCTGATCGGCAGGGCGTCGTCACGCTTGATCCACAGCGGCCCCGACAGGTCGCGCTCGAGGATGCGGGAGAGATAGTCCTTGGTGTCCGGTACTTCCTTGACGGGAGATTCGATGATGCCGGGGCCGAACGCGCCTGACCCAGCGCGGGTTTCGGGATAGTGCTCGGCCACCCACGGAGCGAAGCGGTCGAAACGCTCCGCGGCCTCGTCCACGGCGGCCGCGATATCGGCGTCGAGCTCACGGGTAGTTTCGCGGGCCCAGGAGATTTCTTGGGCGGTGCGGAGGGCGTCGATAAGCGAAAGGGCGCTTGGGGGAGGGGAAGCGGGACGGTCCCAGGGCATGGTCATAAGCACCCATTCTATAAATCTGTTGGAAAGTAGATATTAGCGGGAGTAGAGTTACCCGGGTCACAACCGTTGCATTGTTCCGCGGGAGGAGGCACCTGCAATGACCCGCACCTTCACGCCGAAAGACTCCAAGACTGTCTTCATGAGCGTGGTAGCGTTCCTCATCTCTGCCGGATGGGCCGCGAACCACTTCGCGTCCGTGCTCGTGGTACTCCGGGAAAACCAGGACATGTCGACGCTGCTAGTCAACAGTGCGTACGGTATCTACGCCCTGGGTCTGTTTCCGTGCCTGATCGCTGGCGGCCTCATCGCGGACCGTTTTGGTTCACGCCCGGCGGTGATGGTCGGCGCGACCGTGGCCATGCTGGGCAACATCGCGCTCATGTTTTGGCAGGAGCACCCGGCGGTATTGCTGGGAGCGCGCTTCGTCGTCGGGCTGGGCGTGGGCCTGGTGGTCAGTGCGGGCACTGCTTGGGCCGGGCGTTTGCGCGGCACAGAAGGCACGACGCTGGCTGGCATCTTCCTCACTTCGGGCTTCATGCTGGGGCCGATCGCCTCCGGGATCATCGCGCACACGGTCAGCGCTAGCAACGCCATTTACATCCCGTACGTGGCGTCGATCCTGCTTTCGCTGTGTGCGATCGTGTTCTCCTTCATCGTCGGCGATGTTCCGCACACTCGGGAAGTCCTGCATCAAGAGGTGGATGAGGAAGACATTCAGCGCGATGCGCTCGACGATGCAGACGATGCAGACGGCGCTCACGACGCAGATGAGCTGGCGCCGGCGGTGGAGCAGTCCGCCGGCAAGGCGTTGGCGACTGCATTCCCCATGGGTCTGTGGGTCTTCGCATGCATGACCTGTGCGATTGTCACCCTGTCCGGACGCGTGGGACAGTACTTCGAGTCTGGGGCGTTCCTGCCGGGCGTTGCCGCTGTGACCGCCTTCGGGTCGGGTCTGGTGATCCAGGCGATCGGCCGGAAGATGAACTTCGGCCCGTACTCCGGTGTCGTCGGTGCGTTGTGCGCGGTAACGGGCATGACGCTGGTGGCGCTCGGCGGAGCAAGCCCATCGATGGTCATGTTCATCGTGGCGTCGGTCTTCTTGGGCCTCGCGTACGGGCTGTGCTTGCGCGAAGGGCTTCTGGACGTTGATACATTCAGCCCGCCCGAAAAGCGTGGCTCTGTCATCGGCATTTACTACGTGGCCACCTACATTGGCTTCGGGTTCCCGCCGTTGATTGAGTGGCTGAGCGGCTTTGTCGGACCATCCCTGCCGTACTGGGTGCTCGCGGTGCTCGCGTTGGCGTCCGCGACAATCCGCACGGTGCAGATCCGCTCTGGTTACCTCACCAGGCCGCAGGCAGCGTAAACGGCTGTTCAAGCACGTGCTGAAGTAGCGCGCATTACTCCAGCACAATGAGTCCCACGTGAATCGTGGCCAACTCATGCTCGTCCGGACCTGGCGGGAGAGCGTGGAGCTCCTCGCGGGTCGCGTCTGTGACGGGAATGATCCAGCCGTAGTTCGGGTCCAACGTGGGGGCACCGCCGGTGATACCGGTCACGAATGTGACGGGACGGGATGTAGGGGAGGTGAGGCGCAAGGGAGCGTCGATAAGCGAAAGCTCCTGGAACGCATCTTCGTCTAGCGTGATGATGACAATGATTTCATCTGTGTCGGGGCTCAAGTTCGCGGTGTGAACCTCGAGTGAGCGTGCTTCCACTTCGCGGGGGTCGCGCGGCATGGCAACGAGCGGGACGGCGTCACGGCCGAAGAGCGTGCGGACGCGGTCGAAGAAACCCATGTGCTACCTCGGCATGTAGTTCGGGTCGACGCTGCGGCCGGATCCTGTGCGCCCCGATCCTTTGCGCCCCGCCAAAAGCCACACCAAGGAGCCAATGAGGGGGAAGAGGGCGCAGACGATGACCCAAATGAGTTTGGAGACCCCATCGAGATAATCAGCTCTGATAATGGACGCGATCGCCCACACAAAGAGAACAAAAGAAGCCACTGCGAGGAGGGCCATGCCGCCGAGGATCAGGACTTCTAGCCAAGAAACATTGAAACCGAGTTCACCGAATTCAGTAGTGCCCATGGATATAACCTTCCTTTAGTCCTTGCGCTCCCACGGTGGCGGTTCTTGTCCAGGCTGGAGTGGGGTGGTGTGGCGCCCCACCTTGTGGCCGAGAAAGATCCACAGCAAGGGCCCGATGACCGGAAGCAAAAGCACCACAATGACCCAGAGCAGCTTGGGCGCAGGTTGAAGGCCTTTATCCAGGATGATGCTGAACAGAGCCCAGAAGAACAGGACGACCGCAGCCACACCGAGCAGCATCATGAACAGGAAGCCGAGACCAAAGGCCGTATCCCCGCTGATGATGGGATCACTTGCCACAAGAACCATGTCTTTAATTTTAACCGAGAAACCTGGCGCAAAGCTGCTGTGAACATGCGCTGCACGTGTGAGCCGGGCAGATAAGGTGAGGGATATGAGCGAGGACGACAGCGCAAAGGGCGCAGACAAAGAGATCATCGCGCGCCCTGCGCAACTAGTCCAAACCTACGGGCCGGGCGAGACAGTCCTGGTGGATCCGCCTGACAAGAACCCCAAGGCTTTGCAAAGGGGAAACCGTCTGAGCTGGAAGGGTTGGAAGCTCGTCATCGCGCGCACTGTGCTCGATTTCGGGCCGATCGCGCTCATGGACCGGGGTGCGACGCTGACGTATTTCACTATTACTGCGATGGCGCCGACTCTGCTCGCGTTTTACTCGCTGGTCACGCTGATGTTCCCGTCAGACAAAGATGACTTGCGCGAGTTCATGGGCGGGGTGATTGAGGACACGGTGCCTGAAGAGCTGCGAGAGCAAGCACTCGACCTTCTCCTCAACGTCGCCGGTACCCCGGAGCAGAGCACCGTGGCCATCATCATTTCGCTATTAGTGTCGCTTTTCTCTTCGTCGGCGTATGTGGGCGTATGTGAGGGCGTTTTCCCGTAGCTGCAACGTGATCTACACCCGTACCGAGGGGCGCAGCTTACCGGTGACCTGGCTGACCATGTGGGGGATCACGGTGCTGATGGTGCTCGGTGGCGTGATCATGGTCGCAGGTGTAGTGCTGCGCACATCGATCGTGGACGCGGTATTAGGGCCCATCGCGGAGCCACTGCGGCTCCAAGGGGTGGTGGACTACCTCAACCAGATCTTCATCCCCGTCTGGAACTGGTTGCGCTACCCAGTGGTGATTCTCGCCGCGATCGCATTGGTGTCCTGCCTGTACTACTTCGCACCGAATGTGCGGCCGGGGCGGTTCCGCCTACTCACCGTCGGCTCTGCACTGGCGCTTGTGGTCATTGGCCTGCTGTGGGCGCTGTTCAACTGGTTCGTGTCCAACTTCGGGCTTCAGAGCGCCTACGGGGCCTTCGGGTCTGTCCTGGCGATGCTCGTGATGGTCTGGGCAATGAATATTGTGCTGCTGCTCGGAGTGAAACTCGACGCGGAGATCTTGCGGGCCAAAGAGCTCCAGATGGGGTGGAACGCGGAAGAGATGGTGCAGGCGGCGCCGAGGTCGCAAGACGCCGTGCTGTTCCGGTATAAGATCGTGGGTTTCCTGCACCGGCTGGCGCGGGATGTCTACGAGGATGCACAGTCCAAGCGCGAGATGGAGGAGCAGGAGAGCGTCAAGCGCAGCGGCGACCGGGACTAACGTTCTTGCGTACGGTGGGTGTCATGTCTCTCATTGACCCCCGCAGCAAGTACCCGATAATCTCCCCGCCCGAACAGCGCCAGCCCCACCCGGGCCTGGACGTTGAAATGGAACCGACCGCCGACATCGGTTTGGAGTCTTACGTGGGCCGTGGCCGCCTCGAAGGCCGCAAAGCGCTGATCACCGGTGGTGACTCCGGCATCGGTGCTGCCGTCGCCATCGCTTACGCCCGTGAGGGTGCTGACGTTGCCATCGCGTACCTGCCAGAAGAGCAGGTCGACGCTGACCGCGTGCTGGCCGCCATTGAGGAGGCCGGCCGCAAGGCTGTGGGCATCCCAGGCGATCTGCAGGATCCAGATACCTGCACCAAGACCGTGCAGACGGCCCTCGACGAGCTGGGTGGCCTGGACATCCTGGTCAACAACGCATCGCGCCAGATCTTCGCCGAATCGTTCCTGGACATCGACGATGAAGAGTTCGATGCCACGATGAAAACCAACATCTACGGCTCCTTCCGCGTGACCAAGGCGGCGTTGCCGCACCTGAAACCCGGCTCGTCCATCCTTTTCACCTCCTCCATTCAGGCGTATGACCCGACGCCGGGCCTGAACCACTACGCCGTGACCAAGGCCGCGATGAACAACATGGCGAAGGGCTTGAGCATGGAGCTGCTGGAAAAGGGCATCCGTGTCAATGCTGTCGCGCCGGGTCCGGTGTGGACCCCGCTGCAGCCGAGCTACGGCCAGCCGATGGAGAAGCTCACCGAGTTCGGCCAGGAATCCGGTCTGGGACGGGCAGGTCAGCCCGTCGAATGTGCTGGTGCTTACGTGTTCTTGGCATCTGAGGAAGCCTCTTTTATCTCCGGTGAGACCCTCGGCGTTACAGGTGGGGCGCTCACGCCCTAAATGGTCCGCAGGCGGCCTGTGACCCCGTACACTGGTGAACCATGATTGACGCACGTGATACTGCTCTCGTCATTGAGGGCGGCGGAACCCGTAACTCCTACACCGCCCCGGTGATCATCAAACTCATTGAGGAAGGTGTCCAATTTGGCTGGGTAGGCGGGGTGTCCGCCGGCGCCATCCACTCCGTGAACTTCCTGTCCGGGGATGCGGAGCGCACCCGCGAGGCATTCACCACCTTCATGGGCCACCCCAAGATCGGCGGCTTGCGCTCGCTCGCACTGGGACGCGGTCTGCTCAACGCAGAATTCATGTTCCAGGACCGCGGCGGTGAGCTGCCGTTCAACATGGACGCGTTCAAACAGGCTGAAACACCGCTCCACATCGAAGCCGTGCGTGCGGACACTGGCGAATCAGTCGCATGGCACAACGAGGAGCTTTTCGACGAAGACTTCATGAACCTGGTCATCCGCGCCTCTTCCACGATGCCGATGTTGATGCCGATGGCGCACATCGACGGCGTGCCGTACGTCGACGGTGCTCTAGGTGACGGCGGTGGCCTTGTCATCGATGCTGCCGAACAGGCTGGTTTCAAGAAGTTCCTGGTGCTGGGCACCAAGGACCGCGACTATGTGCGCGAGCCGGTCAACCGTCCAGCGATGATCCGCCGTATGTTCCCTAAGTATCCCGAGGTCGCGCGCCGTACGATCGAGCGCCCAGACAAGTACAACCGCGCCAAGGATCGCATCGTTGAGCTGGAGAACGCTGGCAATGCGTACGCGTTCTTCCCGGAGAACATGATGGTGGAAAACGCTGAGTTCAAGGTGCACAAGCTGGAGAAGAACTTCGCCGCTGGTGAAGAGCAGCTGGAGCGCGAGTGGCCCGCTATGAAGGCTTTCCTCGAGGGGTCCGGCGCGTAAACTAGCAAGTTATGATCGATGCCACCGACACTGCCCTTATTCTCGAGGGTGGTGGGATGCGCAACTCTTATACCGCTCCCGCCATCGTCAGATTCATCCAGGAACACGTCGTATTTGGCTGGGCTGGGGGAGTGTCGGCTGGTTCGGGGCATGCGATCAACTACGTGTCCCGCGACGCACACCGTGCCCGCGAGGCGTTCACGAATATGGCTGCCAATGCAGAGTTCGGCGGCTGGAAATCGCTGGCCCGCGGTCGCGGTTACTTCAACGCCGAGTTCATTTATGAGCGCTCCAACGATGTCTTGCCGTTCGACTGGGACGCGTTCCTGTCCAACACGGACACTGAGGTTCACATTGAGGCGGTCCGCGCCGACACTGGCCACACCGTGCAGTGGACGAAGAAGGATCTCGCGAACATCGAGACCGTAGGCAAAGTCACGCGCGCGTCGTCCACGCTGCCGAAGATCATGCCGATGGCAGAGATCGACGGTATCCAGTACGTCGACGGTGCGTTGGGGTATTCGGGGGGCTTGCTTATCGACGCCGCCGAGAAAGCCGGCTTCACCAAATTCCTCGTTCTCGCCACCAAGGAACGGGACTACGTCCGGCCGACGGTGACACGGCCGATCGCGACCCGCAGGTTGTTCAATAAGCATCCCGCCGTCGCAGAGGCATTAATTGTCCGGCCGGGGCGGTACAACGCGTCCAAGAAACGCATTCTGGAGCTAGAGCAAGATGGCCGAGCGAAGGTCTTTTTTCCGGATCAGATGAGCGTGGATGCATCAGAACGCAATGTGACCAAGCTCAACACGAACTACATTCTGGGGCAGGCTCAAATGGAGCGTGAATGGGACGAATGGATGGAATTCCTGGGCGGCTAGGCGCTACAGGCCAGTCCCACGCAATCCGGCGTCAGCCACGTTCAATCCGATAGATGCGCTGGCCGTCCCCAGCCTCTGTCTCCCTCTCGGCATCCTTGATCGCGCTGCGGACGTTCTGATGAATATTTTCGAACAGTCTTGCGTTCATGGTTTGGGAGTGGGTACAATGGTGGCAACGGTTGATACGCTGCACACAGTATCGAGGGGAGGGGACCATGACGGGGCGCATCGCACAGCTCGTGAACACTATCGGCGATGCTTTAGCGCAGCTTCGCGAGGAGTTCGCCGACCCGTCTCTACTATCGCTGCATGATGTGGCCGCTGAGATGGAAAAGCTCGAGGAGCACCTTAACGCCAAAGCGCTTATCGACGCTTCATTCGCCTACCTGTGCGACCGTGACAACGCCGGACGACTCGTCGGGGCAGTCCACCCCAACGCCTACCTGACCACCCGACTAGGGCTCTCGGCCGGGGAAGCCTACGACCGGCTCGCCCGCGGACGCGACCTCTTCGCCCCGCCAGTGACACCTGAACCGGCTGACACCGGTGGTGACGATGATGGTTCCGGTGGTTCAGGGTTTGAGCTCGAGTTCGGTACGGATAATGAGGAAACCGAACACGCTCGCCGTGAGGCTGAAGAGCAAGCCCGCCGCAGCCAGGAAGAAGCACGCACCAAAGCAGCTGCTGTGTCCGCGGAGAAGCAGAACATCATCCGCCGCGAACTCGACAAGCTGCTTGCCCCCGCCCGCGGGGACCGCACCCGCATCCACGCCCAAGCCATGGATGAAGCCGCCTCCCGGGACGTAAAAGACCTCCGGATGTTCGTGCGTCGCAACGTCGACGCCGCCAACCGTAAGCACGCCCCACGGAACAACCCGAACGCAGGTTTTGCCAACCGCGCGGTCCACATCGGGCACCGCAAAGCGGACGGCACCCACGAGATCACCATCACCGCCACCGCCGGTGATACCGCACTATTCAAAGCGCACCTGGATAAAGGACTCGCCCCGCACACCAACACCGGTGATGCTCAGCGCGGTAATGATGGCACCGGCGAAACCGGTGGTGTGACGGATTACCGCACGCCACCCCAACGCCACTACGACCAATTCACCACCATCCTCAAAGCTTTCGAATCAGGCCAGCAAAAGCTCAGCGGTGGTGCGGCATCTGTCGTCATCGCCATGACAATGGACGATCTTGCCGATACTGACCGCCACGCCGCCGGCGGTGGGGTGTTTGCCACCAACACAGGTATCGACATTGATGTCGTCGACATGGCCCGCCTCGGCCTAGGCACCCTGGATACCGCTGATTCAGACCAGGCGAACTTCATCCTCCAGCTCGACTCCGTCACCGCGGTGCCGCTGTCGATGGGTAAAACCCGCACTGCTTCGATCGGGCAGCGCATCGCGATGCTCGCCGTCCAAGGGGTCTGCTCCTGGACCGGATGCACCAAACCACTGACCGAATGCGAAGCCCACCACATCTTCGCCTGGATCCTGGGTGGTTTGACCACGATGGATAACCTCACCGGATTATGCCGCGAGCACCACAGATGCAACAACGACAACCGTGACGGTACCTGGGGCAAAGGCCATATGGACTACGACCCCGACACCGGACAAGCAGGACTTGTCACACCTGGGGTTACACACATGCAGTTCAACACCACAGACCCCGCCCACCACTGCGCAGCCAACCGCATCCGCCGCAGAAACACCACCACCAACACCGGCACTGGCACTGGCACCAGTGGGCCCACAACACCCACACCCAAAACCAGACCCGACCCACCCCTGTTCCCACCAAACAACACACCAACCCGCACCCGAAAACGCCCCCGGGCTCGTGAGTAAGAGGGACATCCTCGCTTCACTACCCCCAGTCCTGCCGTATCCATCCGCACTGTGCACCCCTGGCGCGCCGTGGAGAAGGCCTGTCGGAAACGGTTTGGGCGCCAGATTCCTGCATCCAGAGCCCAGCGGGCCATGAACGAAACGTTGGAGGGTTGTGTGAGCTAAAACGCATGCCCTAAACCGGGGCTGACCAGGCATTTCAGGTCTCAGGCGGGCGTATTCTGGAAGGTGACCCCTTTGAGGAGAGTGCGTCCGCATGTCTCTCCACTGACTTTGATTGGAGTGTTCCGCTTGTCATCCGCGGTCAACAACCCCGCGTCATCTTCCACCCCGTCCGAACCCTCCGGTGCCACCGCGCCCTCGACGGCGACGGACCCCAACACCCCCACAGCTGAAGCTAGCAGCGGTGCCCCGGAGAAACCCCAGAGCTCTGGCCGGGGCAAGCTGATTGCTTTCTTCTTGGCCTTCATTGCCCTCGGTGCGGTGCTGATCATCCCGATCGAGACCATCGACTGGCAGGGCCAGATCGCGCTTGGCCTGCTGGCCTTCGCAGTGATCATGTGGGTCACCGAGGCAGTGTCCTATCCGGTCAGCTCCGTGCTGATCATCAGCTTGATTTCCTTGCTGCTCGGATTCTCACAGGACCCCGAAAACCCGGGTGAGATCGTCGGCACGTCCGCGGCCCTGAAGACAGCGATGGCTGGCTTTTCGTCCTCGGCCGTCGCACTCGTTGCCGCCGCCCTCGCACTGGCCGTGGCGATGCAGGCGACCGGCTTGCACCGCCGCCTCGCCCTGTACGTTCTGCGGTTGGCCGGCGAGAAGACGTCGAACATTGTCATCGGCGCGATCGTCATTTCCATCATTTTGGCGTTCTTCGTGCCGTCTGCAACGGCCCGCGCCGGCGCCGTCGTGCCGATTCTGCTGGGCATGGTCGCGGCTTTCGGGTTGGCCACCAACTCGAAACTGTCGGCGCTGTTGATCATCACAGCGACCCAGGCCGTATCGGTGTGGAACGTGGGCATCAAAACGGCTGCCGCCCAGAACCTCGTTGCCGTCGGATTCATCGAGTCGGAAATGGGCCGGACCGTGTCGTGGGGTGAATGGTTCCTCTGGGCCGCGCCCTGGTCCGTCCTCATGTCGATCGCGCTCTACTTCATCATGCGCTGGGCGATTAAGCCGGAAACGGAGTCGATTGAGGGCGGGAAGGCGCTCGTCGACAAGCAGCTGGAAGAGATGGGACCGATGTCCGGCGCAGAAAAGCGTCTTACCGCGATCGCGGTAATCCTGTTGCTGTTCTGGGCGACCGAAGGCGTGCTTCACCCCATTGATTCCTCGGTGATCACCATCGTGGCCATCGGCATCATGCTGTTGCCCGGAATTGGCGTCATGGACTGGAAGTACGCTCAGGAGAAGATCAACTGGGGAACGCTCGTCGTCTTCGCTGTCGGTATTTCCTTGGGCATGTTCATGCTGGAGACTGGCGCCGCGACGTGGTTGTCGGAAAAGACCTTTGGTGCCATCGGACTGCAGAACATGCCGCTGTTGGCCACCATCGCGCTGGTCTCGCTATTCAACATTGTGATCCACCTCGGTTTCGCCTCGGCCACCTCGCTGTCGTCGGCGCTCATTCCGGTGTTCATCGCTCTCGCAGCGACCTTGGATGTGCCCAACGGCGGATTGGGCTTCGTGGTCATCCAGCAGTTCGTCATCTGCTTCGGCTTCCTGCTGCCGGTCTCCGCCCCGCAGAACATGCTGGCCTACGGTACCGGGGCGTTCACCACCCGCCAGTTCCTCAAGACCGGTATCCCGCTGACAATCGTTGGGTACCTGCTGGTGTTGCTGTTCTCGGCGACGTACTGGAACTGGATCGGGCTGGTCTAAACAACTCGCACCAAACGCGCTAGTCGGCGACGAGCGGCTCCATGGTGAGCTCCGGGTGCTCCTTCTCCACGAAGGCGAGCTTCCACTTGTCGCCGAACAGCGCGATGAGTTCGCCGTCGGTGCGGGTGAAAATTTCTACGCCGCGCTGACGGCCCAGCTCGGGCGCCGACTCCGCGTCGGTGCGCCGCGCCACCGAGTAGGGGATCGGCTCGGTCACTGTCTCGACGTTGTATTCGTTTTCCATGCGGGCCTGCATGACCTCGAACTGCATGGGGCCGACGGCGGCCATGACGGGGGAGGCGTCGCCGCGGGCGTCGTTACGCAAGATCTGCACCACACCCTCGGCATCGAGCTGCTCCAGCGCTTTGCGGAACTGCTTGTATTTGCCCAGCGATTTCGCGCGCAGCGTGCGGAAGTGCTCGGGGGCGAACTGCGGCATCGGCGGGAACTGGACTTTGCGGCCCGTGTAGATCGTGTCGCCCGGCGCCAGGGCGCCTGCGTTGACCAGACCGATGATGTCGCCCGGGAACGCGGTCTCCACGGTGTCGCGGGTGCGGCCGAAGACGGTGAGTGCGTATTTCGTCGAAAAGCTGCGGCCCGACTGCGCGTGCGTGACCTGCATGCCGCGGTCGAACTCGCCGGAGACCACGCGCATGAACGCGAGCGTGTCGCGGTGGTTCTTGTCCATGCCCGCCTGCACCTTGAACACGACGCCGGAGAATTCATCGCCGACCGAACGCGACTCATCCATCGCGCTTGTCGACGCCTCCACCGCCGCCGGATCCGACTCGCGGCCCTCCGGAGCGGGCGCAATGGCGCACAGCGTGTCCAAGATCTGGTGGACGCCGAAGTTGAGCATGGCAGACGCGAAAATGAGCGGCGACGTCACACACTGCTCGAACAGGTCCTGATTGTGGACGGCGCCGTCGGCGGCGAGCAGCTCGGCTTCCTCGATGGCGGTCTCCCACACGTCGCCTTCCTTAGCGGTTGCGTCGTCCGGGGTGAAGTGCTCTTCCGGGGCGATGGTGGAACCGCCAGCGGTGCGGGTGAAGTGAATGTACTCATCGGCTTCACCGTCGTCGTTGACGTGAGCGAGGCCGCGGAAGTCGCCTGCCTCGCCGACAGGCCAGTAGAGGGGAGTGGGTTGGAGGTCGATTTCGGTGACGATCTCGTCGACAAGCTCCAGCGGCTCGCGGCCCACGCGGTCCCACTTGTTGATCACCGTGACAATCGGCAACCCGCGGGCTTTGCAGACGCGGAAGAGCTTGAGAGTTTGAGGCTCGAGGCCCTTCGCGGCGTCGATCAGCATGACGGCAGCATCGACGGCAGACAGCACGCGGTAGGTGTCTTCGGAGAAGTCCGCGTGGCCCGGGGTGTCCACGAGGTTGACCACATACGGCTCACCGGTGTGGCCCTCGGGAGCGTATTCGAACTGGAGCGCTGACGATGCGATGGAGATGCCGCGGTCCTTTTCCATCTCCATCCAGTCAGACACCGTGTCTTTGCGGTTGCCCTTGCCGTGCACCGCGCCCGCCTCCGAGATCGCGTGGGCGTGCAGCGCCAGCGCCTCCGTCAGCGTCGACTTACCCGCGTCCGGGTGGGCGATGACGGCGAATGTGCGGCGGCGGGCGGCCTCGGTGACGGTGGAAGCGGTGCTCATGACCTGTAGAGGGTAGTCGCTTGTGCGGTGGGAGAGCGAACCAGTGCAAAGCAGCGAAATTAGGACAGCTTCTCGGCGAAAAGTGCCTGGTCGATCGCGATCCCGACGGCTGCTCCCGCGCCTGCTGCCTGCGAAACTTGGTCGGGGGAGCTGACCACATTGCCCGCTGCCCATAGCCCCGGCTGTGATGTCAGACCGCGTTTTGTGCGGACCCACCCGTTGACGACATCGCAACCAGCTTCGCGCAGCAGCTCGTCGTTCGGTTCGAAACGTGGGCCGGTGAAACAGGATTCGAACACGAAATGGTGGTTAGTCGTGCGAACCACGACGCGATCTCCCTCCGCCGGGCCGACTTCCAGGACAGGCTCGTCGACGAGCTTGATGTCAAGTGCTTCGAAAAAGGTAGTCTCTTGGCTGGGAAGATCGAGACCGTTCGTGAAGAACGTGACGGTCTCCGCCCACTTGGTGAGCAGCTTGGAAATATGGAACGTGAAGCCGGGGTTCTCTCCACCGATGACAGCGAGGTCCGTCCCGTTCACTTCGTACCCGTGACAGTAGGGGCAGTGGAAGACCCGCGTTCCCCACAGTGCGGACAAACCGTACACGTCAGGCAAGACGTCGGTGATTCCGGTAGTGACGAGAACATGCGGGGAATCAATGGCCTTGCTGCTCGCGAGAGTTACGGACCACTTGTCGTGCGACTTTGTCAGGTTCTCAGCGCGGTCCCGCACGATCGTCCCGCCGAACGACTCGAATTCAGCATGACCCTTTTCGAGTAGCTCGACTGGTTTGATCGAGTCCATTCCTAGGATGCCGTGGGCGTGCTCGCTGAACCGGTTGCGCGGCCGCCCTTCGTCGACCAAGCAGACGGACCGATTCGCTCTTGCCAAGTTGATTGCCGCCGCGGTCCCGGCGAAACCTCCGCCGATGATCGTGACATCCATGTCTTAGCCTCCTGGAATTCTTTGGACTGGTTCTCGTTGAAGAAACTAGTTGCTCGAGCTCCACCGCGGGAGGCCCTGATGGCCTTCATTAGAGTGGAGCCGAGTTAGGTGACTTGTACGCAAACGAGAGGAGAAGCAATGAAGATCGGCGTCATCGTCGGATCTATCCGTAAGGGCCGCACCGCGGAGAAGGTGGCCGCCTGGGTGCAGGAGCAGGTGGCCGATCGCAGCGGCGCGGAGTACCAGCTCATCGACCTCGCCGACTTCGACCTGCCGATGTATGACGGTGCCGGCATGCCGATGCTCATGAACCGCGAGTACGACAACGATGAGGTCACCCGCTGGTCGCAAGCCATTGACGCCTGCGACGCGTTCATCTTCATCACGCCGGAGTACAACCACTCGGTCCCGGCAGCGCTGAAGAACGCTGTGGATACGCTCGGCCCCGAGTGGGTGGGCAAGCCGATCGCGTTTGTCGGCTACGGCGGTGTCGGCGCGATCCGCGCCATCGAGCATTGGCGCCAGATCGCCGCGAACTTCCACATGCATGACATCCGCGAGCAGCTCGGCTTTATCCAGGCGATGGAGATGCGCGACGGCTTCCAGCCGATGCCCCATCGCGCCAAGGAGCTCGCCGCGATGTGCGACCGCCTCGAGACGCTCACCGCCCAGCTGAACAAGTAACTCAGCTACGCGGGTGGATCTCGTTCTGCGCGCGCTGCACCCCGTGCTTAACGACGATCCCAGCCGCCTCGGCCGCCAACTCCAACTGCTCCGTCAGAGCTTTCTCCTCGTGTTCTGAGTCCTGCGGCAGCGAGCTGAGCACCCACTCCGGCACGGGCATTCCTTTCGGCGGGCGCCCGATTCCGATCCGAATTCGCACGTAGTCGCGCGTGCCCAGTTCCTCAGTGAGGGATTTCAATCCGTTGTGCCCGTTCTCGTTGCCGCCGAGTTTTATGCGGACTTTGCCGGGCGGGAGGTCGAGCTCGTCGTGAAGCACCACGACGTGATCGGGCGTGATACCCAGTTCACGGGCCAGGGGAGCGATACCCTCGCCGCTCAAGTTCATGAACGTGGTGGAGCGGGCGTAGGCCACCCCGTCAGCGACGGCGACGGTCACTTTGTGTCCGTTGAGCGGGGCCAGGGTGGCCGCGACCTGGTCGAGGAGGATGTCCTGCACCATGTAGCCGACGTTGTGCTTCGTAGCGTCATACCTCGCGCCGGGGTTGCCCAGGCCAACGACAAGCCATTTGGCGTCGGGTAGCCCAGCCGGATCCTTTTCCGCTAGCTGACGGGCGCGAAAGAGGGAGAGCAAGTAGTCGAACACGGGTGCCAGTGTAGGCAGGTTGTCTCTAGGATGATTTCCATGGGTGCGCACCTCCTCGCTTCAACGAGCGATTCAGAGACTGCTGGGCTAGTTTTGTTTCTCATCGTTTCGGTCGTGTGGGTGGTTTTTCTGGTGACTTTCGAGATAGTCAGTACGAGGAGGCGGAAGCGAAAGTACGCTAAAGAGTGGCTCGCTACGTACGGTGAAGCTTCTTTCCGGGCGGCTCAGGAAACGGACTGGCTGGTCAAGGGGCTCAGATCCCCACTCACATTTCCAATGGTCCGCAACCAGTGGGAAACGATCAAGAACCGGTTCGCTGCTGAGCCGTCGTCGCAAGAGGCTGCACGGGATGTGATCAACGCGCACCGCAACATTGCTTATCTTTCGGGGATTGAAAACGGGGACGAACGGTTGCGGAGCCAAGCCGTTAACGAGCTCATGTCAGATGCTGTGGTTTTCGGTGATGAATGGGTATGGCGCAAACTCGGCGCCATGCGGGGAAAAGTGAATGAGCCGGGGTTCTGCGAGGAATTAGCCCGTCATGTGCACGATATGGGTGTCTCCTCGCGCGAGTGGAATGACGCGAATCTCGCTTCCATGGATCTATCGCGATCGAGCTTGAAGAAGTACGCCGGGGTAGTACCGCCGACAGTTGCCCAGCGTGAGTACCGGCCTGGTGCAGGGTTGAACGGGTACATGCCGGCAGCCGCGATCTGGAGCGGTTACGTGAAGCACCTTTCGCTGCAGTCCGCGATCAGAAGCCAGGGTCTTGAGTCCAGAGCTCAAGCCCGCTTCTATCGCCGCTGGTTGCACGGGGAGGTACTGAGGTGACCCCCCATTACTGGAAGAAAGATAGCGCGATCATAGGCGGCGATGTCTATGCCGCCGGTGAGGAGCGAATCGCACGCGACGACGCTTTCTATCACCGCGCAATGGCGGGCATACCAGAAACCGACTGGCTCATTCCGCAGCTGCGTTCACCGCTATCTTTCGGGGCAGCCGAGCAGTGGGCACGTGCGAAGGCGGATATTGTTCCATTGCCCCCAGGGACTAAGAAGAAACAGGTCACAGCTGCCATGCGGTCAGCGCGCCAGATTGCCCGAATCAGTTCCCACACAGCCATTCTCGCTGCCGCGGAGGGCGAAGACGAAGATGCCCGACTGGCTATTGTCGATGATTTGGTCAGCGATCTTGTTTTTGCCGAGAACCACCGGCGTTTCAGCTACAAACCAAACCTGGACATCGAGATGTCTATCCATCGGCTCACCGATCAGGCCCGCGCACTGAAAGGCGATCTGCGGTCCCCGCATTTTTTCGAGGACTTCTTACTTGTGGTGGGGGAGTATGCGATGGTCGTTGTCGCGGCGCGCCCGTGGGCTTTCGTGAATATTAGGCGAGATATCGACTTCGTCCCGCCCCGTTTCGGGGATGAGCTTTTCGTCTTCGGCGCCGGGTACAACGGCTTCATTCCATGGCAATACGCCACTGCGGTTGAAGAGCATCTAGACCGCAGCTCCGCTGATGGCGGTTCCGATAGCGGCGGTGACGGTGGTGGCGGCGACTAAGGGTCGAGTTCATTACATTGGATTGCATGCCCACCGACCTGCCTGCTCCGTTGCCCCGCGTCGTCGCCGCCCCCATGGCCGGCGGCCCGTCCACGCCCGAACTGGTCAATGCCGTCAGCTTCGGGTTCCTGGCTTGGGGTACCTGCTCGTTGGCGCAGGCGGCCGAAGAGCTCGCCCGCGTCGAGGAGCCCTTCGGCATCAACCTCTTCTACCCGCAGGCCGATGAGCCAGCCGCGGCGGACCTGGAGCGGCTCTCCGCAGAACTCGACGAGCCTGTGCCCCCAGCCGACCTGACTTTCGGCTTCCACGACAAGCTGCGTTTGGCCATCGAGGACGGACGAGCCACCATCGTGTCGTCGACCTTCGGCTGCTTCACTCCTGAGGAAGTCCGCATGCTGCATGACGCCGGGATCCAAGCCTGGGTCACCGTCACCAACGAAGTCGACGCGGTCAAGGCGGCCGAGTACGCCGACGGACTCATCGTGCAAGGTCCCGAAGCTGGTGGGCACCGCGCGACGTGGCGGCTGGGGGAGGAGCCGGGGGACCGTAGCGTCGAAAAGCTTCTTGATGGCATCTTCCGCCTCATCAACATCCCCCTCATGGCCGCTGGCGGCGCCCGCGGCCCCGCCGACGTGGAGCGCCTCATCGAGTGGGGCGCGTCATCCGTTGCGTGCGGCAGCGCCTTTTTGCTTGCCGACGAAGCCGGCACCTCCGACACCAACCGCGCCCACCTTCGCGATGCCCGCACCGGTGGTGAGCGCAGCGTTTCTACGCGTGCTTTCTCGGGCCGTTACGCCCGCGGCCTCGAGACCGAGTTCACGCGCACCCATCCCGACCTGCCACCGACGTACCCGCACCTCAACGCGATGCTGAAACCTCGGCGCAACGACCCAGATTACGCTTATTGCCTGGTCGGCGAGCGGCCAGAGGAGTTGCGTGAGGGCCCGGCGGCCGAGATCGAGGCGTACTTGCTGGGCGCGCGTTAGTCAGGTTCAGTCCAGAACTTCCGGTTCGTGATCGGAGTTCTCCACATTGACGGCGTCAGGGGGAGTCGCTATGTCGGAGCCATACCTCAGTTGATCCGCACGGGCGATCACACGGATGCGCTTGTCGACGTATTTGGTCCAGTCCAGCGGTTGCGGCGAGGTGTCATTACCCAGGATTGCCCACAGCGGGCTTTGGGTAGTTTCGATCCCTCCAGCGACAAGGCCGTCAACTGGTTTCACTGGGTCAAGCTCGATTGCATAGAAAGCAGAAACATTGTCTACGTCGTCCGCAACCTCTTCATGCACTCCTGGGGGAAGCATGTCCTTGAAGTGAACCGCCTTGAGCGTTCCTTCCAGCACTTGCTCTCCTGGCGCAAGGTTGAGGTCTTCCCCCGAATCTCCTCCCTCGCCCGGCACGGCCAATGAATCGGGCTCTGGGATCGGTGCTTCAGTGGAGCATCCCGTGACGCCGACACTGAGAATCGCTGCGGTGAGGACCGCGGCGAGCGCCCGCGTTGTCAGGTGGCGGGTGGACTGGTGCATGGAACCGACCTCTCTACGAATGTCACGCCGTTTCCCGGGGGCAGAATACTGCTGAGGGTTTTCCGGAATACTGCTCGGATAAACATACTGGTCAAAAACGTGCGGCGTGGCTTATTCGGGCGAGCAGTATTCCAGCAGCCCGTCGGCCACGTCCGCGAGCACGATCGGAAGCTCCGCGAACTCCTGCTTGCTGAATGGCTTGAGCACGTAATCGGCGGGAGCCTGCCGCCCCGGCGGGCGCCCGATGCCCACCGCGAGACGGTGGTAATCGGAGGTACCCAATGACTTGGTGACGGACTTCAACCCATTATGGCCGTGGTCCCCGCCGCCGAGACGGAGCTTGAACTGGCCGAAGTCGAGGTCCAGCTCGTCGTAGATGACGTAGACGCCGGCAGGCTTCGTTCCGTAGTAGCTGGCCAGCGCCTTAACGGGGCCGCCGGAGACATTCATGAAGCCACGCGTGCGCGCGAGAATCGTGCGTCGCGGCATGAGACGACCCGCGGCGAGTTCAGCGACCTCAGTGTTGGTCTTCTTGTGCACGCTCAGTTGGGCGGGCATCGGGGTAGCGCGATCCAGAAGCTCGTCGATCACCATCGCCCCCGCATTATGTCTCGTCTGCGCATAGATAGTGCCCGGGTTGCCTAGGCCCACGACCAGAATGGGGGAATCAGTAGCCACGGGAATTAATTCTACGGGCAATACGGATCAACGGGTGGCGGGTAAACCCGGGGCATGCCGAGAGTTGCCGGACCAATGCGAAAGGCCGGCTCCCCGGGGTGGGGGAAGCCGGCCTTGGCAAGTGGGGCGTCGATAAGCGACTTACTCGCTTGCGCCCTCGTCGCCCTCGCCGCCGTCGGCGATCTCGACGGTGCCCTCTGCGTCGCCGTCCTCGCCTTCGGTGTCAGCGCCAGCCTCAGCGCCGCCCTCCTCAACATCAGCGGCAGCAGCCTCGAGCTCTTCGTCGACCTGCTCGTAGGTGACGTTGATGACCAAGAACTCCGGATCGGTGAGCAGCTCTGCACCCTCCGGCAGCTGCAGGTCGGAAGCGAAGATCTGGTCGCCGATCTCCTTGCCCTCGATGGACACGATGATCTCGTCCGGAATCTTCAGGGCCTCGACCTCGATCTCGACAACGTCGAGCTCCTGCAGGACCACGGCATCGGCAGCAGCCTCGCCCTCGTAGGTAACCGGGACCTCGACGTTGACCTTCTCGCCGCGCTTGACGCCCAGCAGGTCGATGTGGTCGATGTTCAGGGTCAGAACGTTCTGGTCGATGTTCTTGACCATGGCGAGGTTCTTCTCGCCGTCGATGTCGAGCTCGAGAATGGCGTTGGTGCCGTCGTTACGCACAAGCGCACTAATCTCGAGGATGTCGACGTGGAAGTGCAAGTTGTCCTCGCCAGAGCTGTAGAGAACGCCGGGGACGCGGCCCGCGGCGCGAAGGCGGCGGGAAGCGCCCTTGCCGAACTCTTCGCGCTTCTCGGCCTTAATAACCGGGTTAGCCATGATGGTTACTCCTGTGTGTTCGGGCCACAAAAAATGCGGCCACTGTGATGACGATGTTCGTGTGCTCGTCGAGTGACCGCGCGCTGTTGTTTCGCTTCCGCTCAACAACAGCGAGATGATATGTAGTCGAATCGCGTCGATAACGGCTCCCCGTAGGGCGCCCTCGCCGAGACGCAGTAGAGCTTAACAGCCCACCGCAGGCGGGACCAAAACCCCCGTGCCGCGAATAGTGGGCTAACACCCAACGTTGGCGGTGGTAGACCGGAAAGGGAAAGCATAAGCAATCCGCGATTGAGGGAAACCCCGCATGATGTCCAAGATTGATATTGACCAGCTTCTGGAAAAGGTAGAAAAGCGTCTCCTCATCGGCGGCGAGTGGCGCGACGGCTCGGAGGGTGAGACGTTCGAGGTAGAAAACCCGGCCACGGGGGAGACCATTGCAACCATGGCGTCGGCAAGCCGCGAGGACGCACTCAAAGCGCTCGCAGCGGCTGATAATGCCCGCGCCGAGTGGGAGCACACCACCCCGCGCGAGCGAGCCGAGATCCTGCGCACGGCATACGACCTCATGCACGAGCACAAGGCGGAGTTTGCCACCCTGATGTCCCTGGAGATGGGAAAGACGTACGCCGAGGCTGAAGGTGAGGTCGACTACGGCTCCGATTACCTGCTGTGGTTCTCTGAGGAAGCCAACCACTTCTTCGGCAACACCAACGCATACCCAGCCAAGGGCAACCGGATGCTCACCTTCCGTAAGCCGATTGGTCCCTGCCTGCTGATTACGCCGTGGAACTTCCCGCTGTCGATGGCCACGCGCAAGGTGGCTCCGGCGTTGGCGGCCGGCAACACCGTCGTGGTGAAACCTGCTAGCAAAACCCCGCTGACCATTCAGTACTTTGCGCAGACGATGATGGAAGCTGGCCTGCCCGCCGGCGTGATCAACCTGGTTTCCACCGCGAGCTCGAAGGATGTCTCCGAGCCGATCCTAGCCGACAGCCGCCTGCGCAAGCTTTCCTTCACCGGATCGACTCCCGTGGGCGTGACCTTGCTCAAACTGGCGGCAGAGAACGTCGTGCGCACGTCGATGGAGCTCGGGGGTAACGCGCCCGCCATCGTTTTCGGTGATGCTGACATGAATGTCGCAGTCGAGGGTGTGAAGATGGCCAAGATGCGCAACAATGCAGAGGCTTGCACCGCCGCGAACCGGATCTTCGTTCACGAGTCCGTCGCCGACGAGTTCACCGAGAAGTTCGTTGCCGCGGTCAAGGAGATGAAGGTCGACGACCCGTTTGCGGAAGGCGCTGACATCGGCCCGCTCATTGACGAACAGGCGCAGCAAGACATGCAAGAGCTTGTCGACGACGCTGTCTCCCACGGCGGCGAGATCCTCTGCGGAGGCACGCAACTCGACCGCGACGGCTACTTCTTCGAGCCCACCGTGGTCCGCGGCTGCTCCAAGGAAGCCAAGGTATACCGTGAAGAGATCTTCGGCCCGATTGCGCCGATTTTCACCTTCAAGGATGAGGACGAGTTGTGGGAGCTGGCTAACGACACCGAATACGGCTTGGCTTCCTACGTGTTCTCCCAGAACCCCGACGTGATCTTCCGCGCCTCCGACAACTTGGAGTTCGGCATCGTCGGCTTCAACACCGGCGCAGTGTCTGATGCCTCAATCCCGTTCGGTGGTGTCAAGGCGTCGGGTCTGGGGCGCGAGGGCTCGAAGGAGGGCATGCTCGAGTACACCGAGGTGCAGTTCGTCGGCATGCCAGACCCGTACGCGAATAACTAGAGGGTGTGAGGCTGTACAGTCTCGCGCCGCAGCGCCCCGTGACCACCGGGACGCTCCATGACTGTCGCCGCGATGAACAGGCCGATCGCCCAGACAGCCATGGCGATGAGGCCGACGCGGTAGTCGGGCAGTGCGGCCATGAGCACCAGGACCAGCACGAAGTAGGCTCCGCAGATGTAGTTCGCAGCGGGGAAGAGCGGTGCTGTGAAGCTCGAGCTGCGTCCGCTCTTGCGGAAGTTCAGGTGAGCGAAGTTCACTGCAGCCCAGGTGATCAGCTCGGAACCGACCACGACGGCAAGCAACACAGTGAAGATCTTGCCCTCGAAGAAGTAGTTGAGCAGCACGACAGAGCCCATGAGTGCGCAGTTGAACAGCAGCGCACGCAGTGGCAGACCCTTCCTCGTGGTCTGGCCGAAGTACGCGGGGGCTTGACCGTTGAGCGACAGGTCGCGCAGCATGCGGGCACCTGAGTACGTCATGGTGTTGCACACCGAGGCGACCGCGGCGAGGATCACGAGGTTGAGCACGTGGGCGGCGCCGTCTACACCGACAAAGCTAAGCACGCGCACGAAGGGGCTTTTCGACGAGTCCTGCCCATCCCACGGCGCCAGCAGCAGGATCACGCTCATGCCGCCGATGTAGAAGACCAAGATGCGCCAGATCACGGAGTTGATGGCCTTCGGGATCGTGTGTTCCGGATTCTCTGTTTCTCCGGCGGCGGTGCCGATGGACATGATGCCGCCGAAGGTGAAGGTGACCGCAACGAGTGAGAAGACCACGCCGGAAGCACCGAAGGGGAAGAAGCCGCCGTGGTCGGTGAGGTTGTGGAACCCGGCGTCGGCGGAGGGGGTGAGCACCAGCACGAAACCCAGAATGATCATCGCGACGAGTGCGATGACTTTCACGAGGGACAGCCAGTATTCGGCTTCGGCGAAGATGCTCACGCGGGCGGCGTTGATGATCAGCACGACCACCAAGGTGACCAGCGCCGTGATCCAGTGGGGGATCTGGGGGAACCAGAAGTCCAGGAACGTGCCCATGGCGGTGAGCTCGATCATGCCCACCACGATCGTGGTGTACCACCAGTTCCAACCCGCGACGAAGCCCGCGCGGGGGCCGATGAAGTCGCGGGCGTACGCAGCAAACGACCCAGAGACAGGGTTGGCCACCGCCATCTCACCCAGCATGCGCATGAGCAGGTAGACGATTGCACCGACGAAGAGGAAGGTGACCAGCACGCCTGGACCGGCGTAACCAATCGATTCCGCGGATCCAAGGAACAGACCGGTGCCGATGGCGGAGCCCAGCGCGATCATCTGCAGCTGGCGGCTTTTCATTGCCCGCTGCAATCCAGCGTCGCGCTGCTGCAGCGAATGCGGTGCATCCGATGTCACGGTCGCGGCAGGCCCAGCGGGAACGGTGGAACTCCCGCCAGCTGACCCGGCGCCGGCGGGATCAATGTGAGGGGCAGGCACCTTAAGCTTGGCCCTCAAACAGCGTGGTCACGGAACCGTTTTCGAAGATCTCGTGGATCGTGCGGGCGAGCAGCGGCGCAATAGACAGCACGGTGAGGTTCTTCCAGCCCTCGGTGGACTGCGGCAGGGTGTCGGTGGTGATGATTTCTTCGGCGCCGCAGTCGTTGAGGCGCTCGCGGGCCGGGTCGGAGAACACGCCGTGGGTGGTGGCGATGACCACCGAGCGGGCGCCAGCGTCCTTGAGCACACCGACAGCCCCGGCGATGGTGCCGCCGGTGTCGATCATGTCGTCGAGAAGCACGCAGTCCTTGCCTTCAACGTCACCGACAACGCGGTTGGCCACGACCTTGTTGGCCGCGTCGATGTCGCGGGTCTTGTGGACGAAGGCCATCGGAGCGTCCCCAAGCGTGTTGGCCCACTTCTCAGCCGTCTTCACACGGCCGGCATCGGGGGAGACCACGGCGAGGTTGTCCATGGAGTACTTGGACTTGATGTAGTCGGTCAGGATCGGCATCGCGTGCATGTGGTCGACCGGGCCGTCGAAGAAGCCCTGGATCTGGTCGGTGTGCAAGTCCACGGAGACGATGCGGTCGGCACCCGCGGCGGTGAGCAGGTCAGCGACCAGGCGGGCCGAAATCGGCTCGCGGCCGCGGTGCTTCTTATCCTGGCGGGCGTAGGGGTAGAACGGCAGGATCGCGGTGATGCGCTTGGCGGAGCCACGCTTGAGCGCGTCAATCATGATCAACTGCTCCATGAGCCACTTGTTCAGCGGCTGCGCGTGGGACTGAATGACAAAGCAGTCCGCGCCGCGGACGGACTCGCCGAAGCGAATGAAGATCTCACCGTTGGCGAAGTCGCGGGCGGTGGTGGGGACCAAGTCGATGCCGAGTTCCCGGGCCACGTTCTCCGCCAGCTCTGGGTGGGCGCGGCCGGAGAAGACCTTGAGGTCCTTGTGGCTTTCGACTTTCTTACCGGTCATGGGTGGTGTCGCCTTTCAGTTAGCTCTCGCGTGCGCGCTGGGCAGCCTCCGCCGCGGCGGTGCCGGGGCGCTTGTCTTCCACCCAGCCCTCGATGTTGCGCTGGCGACCTTCCTTGATGGCCAGGGCGCCTGCGGGCACATCCTCAGTGACTACTGTACCTGCGCCTGTATACGCGCCATCACCGACGGTCACCGGAGCGACGAACATGGTGTCGGAGCCGGTGCGGCAGTGGTCGCCGATGGTGGTGCGGTGCTTGTTCACGCCGTCGTAGTTGACGAAGACACTGGACGCGCCGATGTTGGACTCCACGCCGACGGTCGCGTCGCCGATGTAGGTCAGGTGAGGCACCTTTGACCCTTCACCGATCGTGGCGTTCTTGGATTCCACGAAGGCACCGAGCTTGCCGCGCGCGCCCAGTTCTGTACCCGGCCGGATGTAGGTGAACGGGCCGACAGTAGCGTCGTCGCCGATGACGCTGAGTTCGCCGTGGGTGCGCACCACCGACGCCCGCGCACCGACTTCCATGTCGGTCAGGGTGGTGTCAGGGCCGATCACGGCACCGTCGCCAATCTTCGTCGAGCCCCACAGTTGCGTATTCGGGTGAATGGTCACGTCTTGGCCGACTTCCACGTCGACGCCGATCCACGTGGTGGCCGGGTCGATCACGGTCGCGCCAGCACGCATCGCGCGTTCAACCAAGCGGCGGTTGAGTTCCTTGCCGGCCTCGGCGAGTTGCACGCGGTCGTTCACGCCGGCCAGTTCGCGCGCGTCGGGGGCGATGTGGGCGGCGACTTTGCGGCCGTCGTTACGCGCGATGCCCAGTACGTCTGTGATGTAGAGCTCGCCCTGGGCGTTGTCGGAGGTGATGCGTGTCAGAGCGTCGCGAAGCACGGCGCCATCGAAGGCGAAGACACCGGAGTTGACCTCGCGCACGCGGCGCTGCTCGTCGTTCGCGTCCTTCTCTTCGACAATTTCTTGCACCTGCCCGGCAGAATCGCGGATGATGCGTCCGTACCCGGTGGGGTTGTCGAACTCGAGGGAGAGCACCGTCACCGCGGCCTCTTCGCGCTCATGCTTATCGATGAGCCCCTCAATCGTCTCCGGCGTCAACAGGGGCACATCACCGTTCGTGACCACAACCGTGCCGGTGAACTCGGGGATCGCGGTCAGACCAATCTGCACGGCGTGACCGGTGCCGTTTTGCTCCTCCTGCACGGCCTGGAGGATCTGGATGCGCATTTCCTCTGCCACCGCGTCGACAGCAGGGGAGACCTGGTCGCGCTGGTGTCCCACCACCGCCACGACATGCGCCGGGTGGATCGCCGCCGCCGCGTGCAGCGAGTGCGACAACAGGCTGCGGCCGCCAATCTCGTGCAAAGTCTTCTGCTTGGTCGACTTCATGCGGGTTCCGGCGCCGGCAGCGAGGACGACAACGGCGCGGGGCTGGTTCGCAGTGTTCGCAGTGTTCACAGCGGGCACAAAAGCTCCTTCTTCAGTGATGGGGAGTCGTGGGCAGTTCGCCCCCACTTTACGCACTGCCAATTAGGAGGCGGAGACTTCCTTCAAGTTCCTCGCTCCGAACACTCCGCACACACCCAGCACAGCCAGGAAGAGCAGCACGGCCTGGGTGCCGAGGACCGCGATGACCGAGTTCACCGCGCCGACGACAAGCAGCATGATGCCCATCACCGTGTTGGAGGCACCCGTGATCAGCGTGCGGCGGTCGCCGTCCGCCATGTCCACGAGGTAGGTCTTTCGGCTCACTCGCACGGTGGTGTGCGCTAGGTTCACCGCGAAGAATCCGAGCGGCATCACCCACGCGTTCACGCTTTCCGGTGCCAGGCGTGCGCTGAGCACCAGCAGCACCAGCACGACAGAGGCAGTTGCGGCGGCCCACGCCATTGTGCTTTTCGACGACTTATCCGACCACCACCCGGACACCCGTCCTCCCAGCAGAGCAGCCCCGCCGGAAGCGATGATGAACGCACCGAGACCTGCGAGATCGGTACCTTGCTCTTGGGCCAGCACCACGATGAATGGGGTGGACAGTGCGGTCACTAGCATCAACGAGCGCACCAGGAGGAACTTCTGCAGGTCGCGGTCGGTTCTGACCAGCTCCCACATGTGCCCGAAACCGTGTGCCGTCGCGTTGTCCTCGGTTTCGTATTCCGGTTCTCTAACGCCCGCGAAAACGAGCGCAGCGAGCGCCCAGGTCGAGGCACCCAGGGCAAGCAGCGCGGCCATGACCCACTGCGGCAGGTCGTTCGGCAAGAAGAACAGAATCAGGCCGACTGCCAAGGTGAAGCCGCCGCCCAGAGCAGTCGCCCGGCCCGTGATCATTCCGCGGTGACCCTTGGAAATGGTCCGTCCTTGGACGTCTTTGCCGGCAATGGAGCACATGGCTCGGAACAACGCGAGACCGGCAAGCAGGATGAGGACGGAGATGCCGAGGGTGGTGCCGTCGAAAAGCAATGCGGATACAGCGATGAGCGCGGCGCAGATTGCTTGGCCCACGGATCCTAAGATCCATACGCCTTTGCGGGAGCTCTTGGATGTCACCCACGGCCCCAGTGCGAACTGCGGCAGCATCGAGCCCGACTCGCGGATCGGCACGAGGAAGGAGGTGAATGCCGCCGGTACGCCGGCGGAGGTGAACAGCCACGTCAATACGGTTTTGGGGGCGACGATCTGGTCGCCGATGTTCTGGAACCCGTTGGACCAGATGAAGCGGCGGGCGTTGTGCTCCTCGTGGGGGAGGCTCGTGCCGCCCGATTCGTTCTCGTCTGCGGTCATAACGGAAATAGTAGGCTGGGCAGGAACGCGTGGAAAGCAAGTGTGGGCTAAGAAAGGCTCGCTTGATCTGCGTCCTTGATCAGCGTCGATCGACTTCCTGGGAGGCTATGTGGGCACTATCAGCAGGCGGACGTTCTTCAAAGGCATGATTCTGGCCAGTGCCGCCGCGCTGACAGCCTGCGCTGGCCCCGGTGGTGTGCGCCGCGGCCAACCAACGCCTGCTGGTGCTGACGCGGACCCGCGTCCACTGCCGATTCCGCCGCTGTACGAAGGCGAGTTGGACGGCACGGACGGCACGACCCGCCGCTTCGAGCTCACTGCGCAGGAAGGCGAATACGAGATAGTGCCCGGCCACACCACGAAGACCTGGGGGTTCAACGGGGCGTGGTTGGGGCCGACGCTACTCATGCGCCGCGGCGAGCACATCGAGATGACCGTGCGCAACGAGGTGCCAGAACCCACCGTCGTGCACTGGCACGGCCTGCACCTCCCGGCCGCAGCCGATGGTGGTCCCGCCTTAATGTTTCCGCCGGGGGAGTCATGGACACCGAGCTGGGATGTCGACCAACCTGCCGCGACGTGCTGGTACCACCCGCACCCGCACGAGACTTCCGCGCTGCACGCCTACCGCGGGCTCGCCGGCGCGATCATCGTCGCCGACGAAGGGCCGGAGACGATTGACTTCCCGTCCGACTACGGTGTCGACGACATCCCGGTGATCATCACCGACGCGAAGTTCACCGCGGACTTCCAACTCGACGAGACCATCGACCCCACCTACGGCTTGCTCGGCGACACCCCGTTGGTCAACGGCATCACGCGCCCGCGGTTTGAGGCGTCCAAGCGGGTACTGCGCCTGCGGCTCGTCAACGGCGCGACGATGCGCTTCCATCACCTTGAACTCGGCGTGCCGTTCCAGGTCATCGCCACTGACCAGGGGGTACTCAGCGGCCCCGCGCTTGTCGACGGCATCCTGCTCAGCCCCGGCGAACGCGCCGAGATCCTCGTCTACCTCGAACCCGGCAAGAACCTCACGCTGCGCAGCACCGGCGTGCCCGACGGCGGGGGCCTGCCCCGCGAGGAAGCCGCCAACGGATTCGGCCTCCGCGACACCTTCGACCTGCTGGAGATCGCGGTGCCGGAAACCTTGGAGGGCTCCGGCGAGGGCGAAGAGGGGAAGCTGGTCTGGGACATTCACAGTGAAGAACCTTCCGCTGAAGGGGTGCCGGAACGTGAGTGGCGGCTCAACGGCTTCCAGATCAACGAGCAATCCATGGACATGGCGCGTGTTGACGCCGTGATTGACCACTCCGGCCCCGAACTGTGGCACGTGATCAACGAGAACGCAGATTGGCCCCACAACTTCCACATCCACAACGCCCGGTTCAGGGTTCACGACATCCAGGACGGAGAGATCGCCTTCCGGGACGGATGGCACGACACCATCACTATCCCACCGAGATCGCGGGTGTCTTTACTTGTCGTGTTCGGCCAGTGTCCCGACCCCACCTTGGCCTACATGTTCCACTGTCACATGCTCTTCCACGAGGATGAGGGCATGATGGGGCAGTTCGTCATCGTGGAACCGGGGCAACAGCCGGCACTAGACCATCCCAACCACTAGGCCTAGCGCCGGCAAGCAAAGAACTAGAGCTTGCTTAAGGCGTAATCGATCTCCTCGTCAGTGAACCCAGCTGCGATGGAAAGGTAACTTCTTAGTTCTTCATCGCTGGTGTCTTGAATGTCTCGTAATTCTTTAGCAGCTTCCAGCGCTTCTTCGTTCCAATCGACGTCGACGTTATCGAGTGCGTAATCGATAGCTTCTTGGGTGTAGCCGTGTCCGTACGTCGTGTTGCCGAGAAGCGACTTCAAGTTGCGCTTGGAAACGCCGCCTACATCAACGTACATCTGCGCGGCTTCGAGGGCGTCTTCGTTGCTGCCAGCGCCACTGGCGGCACCAGTGCTTGCTTGAGAGCTCGGTGCCGTAGACGGCTCTGTTTCTTTTCCGGTCGCACCGCCTACACCGGGCGCGATGGCGCTCGTCGGTGCTGACGTTGCTGACGCTGACGAGTCTGCGTCGTCTCCGCCGGTGAGCAAGAGCACAGCGGCGAGAAGCCCGAGTGCTGCCAGCAGCCCAATGACCGCGATCGCGGTGATCAACCCGTTGTTACTTTTCTTCGTCCCCCCTTGCGTGTACGGGTTGGATGCCCCGGGACGGCCTTGATATCCAGGCATCTGCTGGCCCTGCTGGTACCCGAAACCAGGCCCGTTGGGCCCGGCGGCAAAGTTCTGCTCCGAACCCTGGTGCGGCTGCTGGGCGCCTTGGAACGGATACTGCTGCACCGGTTGAGTGAACTGCCCGCCTTGGTAGGGCCCGCCCTGATTGACCTGCCGGTGGTAGGAACTTTGGGGCTGACCAGTGTTACCGGGGTGTGCTGGTTGCCCGGGTTGGGCGTGTCCTTGCTGCTGGGACAGGTACGGGTTTGGGCGAGGTGAGGTGCCTCCGCGCTGGTTGGAGTCGTTGTTCGGGCCGGGATAAGCGGTGTTCATGACAGGAATGACCTTTCGGGGAAGTTGACGGCACTCATCTTCCTGTTAGATGGGATCAGGAGCGCCCCGGGTTACAAGACATTGTGACAAAGTCGGCTTGTGCGCATACTCACTCGGCGTCAGGTCCGGTTTGAGCCAGACCATCTTCACCGTCGGTGGCTGCGTGCCTTGTCCCACATTGAACGGTTCTACGCCTTCCATACTGGGCTTTTGGCTGAAAGCGTTGCCCTCGCCGCTGCAGTGCACCGAGGCGAGGAGAGCAACGAAGGCTTATTAGGGGCAGGAGCGGGGATGCGGTATGCTCTTGATCGTCTTTCCCCATGGTGTAATTGGCAACACTACGGTTTTTGGTACCGTCATTCTAGGTTCGAGTCCTGGTGGGGAAGCTTTTTTATTGCCTGCCCAACACCCCAAGCGCTTCGCAGAAAGATTCCATGGCCAACCACACCGAAGACCTTCCCATGCTCGCCGGAGTGCTCACGCAGGCCGCGGGCGACCCGAAGCTGACGGGCTTGCGCGCACGCGTGGGGGATCCCGCGCTCCACGTCACCGGCATCGACCAAGTGCGTCCGTGGGCTGCGGCGGCGCTCTCACGTGAGGTGCCGGTCCTGCTCATTACCGCCACCGGGCATGAGGCAGAGGATCTCGCGGCGGAGATCGCGGCGCTCATCGGCCAGGAGCAGGTCGCTTTGATGCCGGCGCTGGAGACCTTGCCGCACGAGCGCCTTTCGCCTGCGGCGGATGTCATCGGTGCGCGCAACAAGGTGGTGCACAACATCGCATCCACGCGTGTGGTCGTGGCGTCGGCGCGCGCGGCCTGCCAGCCGGTGCTGCCGCCGGTGGCCCCGGTCACGGTGAAGCTCGGCGAAGAATACGACTTCAGCGAGCTCACTGAAACCCTGGTCCGCTTCGCCTACGAGCACGTGGACATGGTGGCCAAGCGCGGTGAGTTTGCCACCCGGGGCGGGATCATCGACGTGTTTCCCACCACCGCCGAGCACCCCGTTCGCATCGAGTTCTGGGGTGATGAGGCCACTGATCTGCGCACGTTCGCGGTGGCAGATCAGCGCACCATCGATGATGTCGCTTCCGTCGAGATGCACCCCGCGCGCCAGTTGCTTATCGACGATTCCGTCCGCACCCGCGCCCAAGCCCTTTCCACCGCGCACAGCGGCAACCCGACATTGGCCCAGTTGCTGGAGCGCGTATCGGAAGGGACATACGTCGACGGCATGGAGGCGATCGTTCCCGCCCTGACGGATGCGAGCTTTTCCGTGCTGCCGGAGCTCATGCCGGCCGGCTCGATCGTACTGGTGACCTCCCCGGAGAAGGTGCGCGCCCGCATTGCTGACCTGCAAGCGACCGACCAAGAGTTCCTCGAAGCGGGCTGGGAGGCCGCCGCCATGGGAGCAGAGGGTCCTGTTGCCGCTGAAGGACTCGACGTGTCGGCCAGCTCCTACCGCTCCTTCGAATCACTCGAGGTCTCGGCGCGCGACGCGGACAACGCCTGGTGGACGTTCGCCCCGCCCGGCATGTTCACCGCTGATGATGAGGCCACCTTGCCGCTCGAGTACGAGCCCGCCCCCGCACCGAAGGGCGATCCGAAGCAGATCGAGGCGCTGTACGGCCAGGTGAAGCTGCACCTTCAGGGCGGCGGCCGCGCTGCGTTCGTCGCACCAGCCAAGGGCACGATCGAGCGTATGGCGGAAAGGCTGCGTGAAAACAGCGTCTCCGCGCGCATTGCTACCCCGGGCCTGGAGCCGGTCGATGGCCAGGTGACTCTCTATCAGGCTCTGTCCCATGCCGGCCTGAGCTTCCCCGGCCCGGGTCTGGTCGTTTTCACTGAGACCGACGTGACCGGCAACCGTGTCGGCGACATCGCCGGGGCTAAGCGTCGCGCTCCGCGCCGCCGCAACCGCGTCGACCCGCTCGCGCTTAAGCCGGGGGACTACGTCGTCCATGACACGCACGGCATTGGCCGCTTTGTGAAGATGGCTGAGCGCACAATCGGCACCGGCTCTGACGCTGCCCGGCGCGAGTTCATCGTGCTCGAGTACCAGCCCGCCAAGCGCGGCCAACCCGCGGACATGCTGTGGGTTCCAATGGATTCCTTGGACCTGCTGAGCAAGTATTCGGGCGGGGAGCAGCCGTCGTTAAGCATAATGGGCGGTTCCGACTGGAAGAACACGAAGCGCAAAGCTCGCGCCGCGGTGCGTGAAATCGCCGGTGAACTTGTGGAGCTCTACGCCAAGCGCGCGTCCGCGCCGGGGCACGCGTTCGCGGCGGATTCGCCCTGGCAGATGGAGATGGAGGACAACTTCCCCTTCGTCGAAACCGAAGACCAGATGGCTGCGATTGAAGCCGTGAAGTCCGATATGGAAAAGCCCACGCCAATGGACCGCGTCATTGTCGGTGACGTTGGCTTCGGCAAGACCGAGGTCGCGGTGCGCGCCGCGTTCAAGGCGGTGCAGGACGGCAAGCAGGTCGCCGTGCTCGTGCCCACCACACTGCTCGCCCAGCAGCACTACTCGACGTTTTCTCAGCGCATGGACGGGTTCGGGGTGGAGATTCGCGAGCTGTCGCGCTTCACCACGGCCGCGGACGCGAAGAAGATAAGCGCCGGGCTTGCCGACGGCTCCGTCGACATCGTCATTGGCACCCACCGGCTGCTGCAGACGGGTGTGCAGTGGAAGAACCTGGGGCTCATCGTCGTCGATGAGGAGCAGCGCTTTGGTGTCGAGCACAAGGAGCACATCAAGGCCCTGAAATCGCATGTCGACGTGCTCACCATGACCGCGACGCCGATCCCGCGCACCCTGGAGATGTCCCTGACCGGCATCCGCGAGATGACCTCGATCACGACCCCGCCGGAGGACCGCCACCCGGTGCTCACGTACGTCGGCCCGCAGGAGGACAAGCAGGTCGCCGCCGCGATCCGCCGTGAGCTGCTGCGCGACGGCCAGGTGTTTTACATTCACAACAAGGTCGCCGACATTGAGAAGACCGCCCGCCACCTGCGCACCCTTGTACCGGAGGCGCGCATCGTCGTCGCCCACGGCCAGATGAGTGAGCAGGTGCTCGAACAGACCGTGCAAGGGTTTTGGGGCCGCGAATTCGACGTGCTCGTGTGCACGACGATCGTGGAAACTGGCTTGGACATTGCCAACGCCAACACGCTGATCGTCGAAAACGCTCAGAACATGGGTCTGTCGCAGCTCCACCAGCTGCGTGGACGCGTCGGCCGTTCCCGCGAACGCGGCTATGCCTACTTCCTGTACCCCAAGGACAAGGTGCTCACCGAGACATCCTACGACCGCTTGGCCACCATCGCCCAGAACAACGACTTGGGCGCCGGCATGGCCGTCGCGCAAAAGGACCTGGAGATGCGCGGCGCCGGCAACGTGCTCGGTGCGGAGCAGTCCGGACACATCGCCGGAGTCGGCTTCGACATGTACGTCCGCCTCGTCGGCGAAGCGGTGGAGACTTTCAAGTCCCTCATGCAGGGTGAAGTCGTCGACGCCACCGACCACGGCCCCAAGGAAATCCGCATCGACCTGCCTGTTGACGCCCACATTCCGGAGACCTATATCAACTCCGAGCGCCTACGCTTAGAGAGCTACCGCAAGCTAGCCGCCGCCCGCGACGAGGACGAGCTGACAACGGTCGCCGACGAACTTGTCGACCGTTTCGGCGATCTTCCCGCCGAGGTCCAGCGTCTCTTCGCGGTGGCACGCGTGCGCCATCAGGCCCGCAAGGCCGGGGTTGCTGACATCACCATGCAGGGCACCCGCCTGAAGTTCCACCCGGTGGACATGGCCGACTCGAAACAGATCCGGCTGAAGCGCCTCTACCCGGGCGCGAACTACCGTGCCGCCGCAAAGGCCATCCAGGTGCCTTTCCCGCGCGAAGGCGGGACGAAGAAGGCGCTCAACGCACCCAACCTGCGCGACGAAGAACTGCTCCAGTGGGTCGCCGACTTCCTGTCTGAGATGTTCGACGTGGACCCGGTGTCCGTGTCGGGGTCCACGGCAGTGGGGGATGGTGCTGCGGACGGCGCAGCCGGGAACGGCGATAAGCGGAAGAAGCGTGTGTTCTCGGTGAGCGAGTAGCCGACTGAACGGGCCAGTGTTCGGTCATGCGCGCACGATGGTGGACAGAACCTCGGCCAGTTTGGTGTTCTCGCCGGTGTCTTGGGAGTGAAAGCGGGCAGCAACGAAAGCGTCGCGAAGCGGATCATCAAGGAACACCGCTGGTTCCAGCACGTAGCCCGCGTTGCGGGCGAGCTCGCTGAAGAACACCACCTGCGCGCGGGTGTTGCCCTCTCGGAAGCTGTGGATGACATTGATTTCACCCCAGGCTTCCGCAAGTTCGATGATGAACTCCTCTCGCGTCAAACCTTTGAGTAGGTTCTTTTTGTCCAAAAGCCGGTACTGCTTTTCGGCTGCTTCGGTGAGGACGGGTCCGGCGGGGTAGTAGGCGTGGCCGTCTTTGGCCATCCATTGCCCGGTTGGGGCGACGCGTTCTTCGCCCGCCCACTCGTACACATCCTGGAAAATGTGGCGGTGGATCGCCTTCATGTGGGCGTAATCGAAGTTGCCGGGGAGGGGGTTGGCGGCGAGCTCATTCATGCGGAACTCCGTGTTAACCAACTCCAGTACCCGCAGTTTTTCTGGGTCTTCAACGCCGAACGGTTCTTCATCGCTCACGAAGAGGTTGCGTAATGTACGTGTTCCAGGGATGAAGTAGTCATCCCAGTTTCTGAACGCCCCCCGCCGCGCCATTATCCGAGGATGTGTTCTCGAGCCAGCTGTTGAGCTTGTTCGGTTGTGAGCTCACCTGCAGCGTGGGCATCGAGCAATTCCGACAGGTAGGGGTCGGCTGTGCGCCCGCCGGCTAGATTCGCGGCGCCTGCGGAATATTCCCGGATTTCCTTGGGTGAAAGATCAGAAGTTGGGTTGAGGTTCTTCATCGTCCGAGTCATGTGCGACCCCCTTTCGTCCTGCTGATTCTACCGTTGGGGGGCGCTAAAGCTCCAGACCGTCCACCCAGTCCCTGGCGATGACGGCAGGCTCAGCGCGCTCGTCGCCGACGTTGCGGAGGTTCATTTCCACCAGGTCATCAGTGGTCAATTGAGCGTTGACGTTGTTGAGAACGTCGAGCGCTTCGGGCGGCAGGTGCCCCGCGCGGATGACGGGGACGACGTTCTGCGGCGGGATGAGGTTTAGGGGATCCTCGAGAATCACGAGGTCGGGGCGGTCACCCTTGCCGGTGATGGCGGGGGAGGTGGTGAAGATGTTGGCGGTATCTGCCGCGCCCTCCACCAAGGCTTGGACGGTGAGCGGGCCGCCAGCATCGGAGATCGGCTTCACCCTGATCTTGGACGGGTCAATGCCGTAGACAGAGGTCAAACCAGGCGGGCCGTAACGCCGCTCTGCGAATTCGGGCGGGGCAGCCACGGTGATTTGATCGAGCTTGTCCAAATCGGCGATGGTCTGGATGTCGTTGTCTGCGGCGGTCTCGGCAGTGACACGGTAGGCATCTGCTGATGATGCGGGACTGAACTCGCCGACCTCGATGGTTTCGGGCAGGGAGGAGGTGAGGGTGTCGCGGATGGTCTGCTCGTCGGCGCCTTCGGGCAGGTCGTCGTAAAAGGCGGCCAGGTTGCCGGCGTATTCGGGCACGACGGTGACGTCGCCGTCCTCCAAGGCGGTCATGTAGACCTCGCGGGAGCCGATGCCGGAAGCGACGTCGACATCGAAACCGGCATCAGAAAGCGCGGCCGCCCAGATCTGGCCGATGATCTCAGCCTCGGGGAAGTTGGCGGTGCCGATGACGATGTCCCCGCTGGCCTCGATCTCCGGCTCCTCGGTCGTCTCAGTCTCCAGCGGGTCACCGGAGGCGCACGCCGCGAGAACCAGTGGCAATAACAGCACCCACACGCGTTTGAGCATTAGCCGTTTCCTTTCACTCGCAGGCCCGCAGGCGTGGCCCAGCGTTGCACAGCAGCCAACAGGAGGTCCATGACTAACGCCACAAGCGTGACGACGATCGCTCCCGCCACCATCCGTGCGTAATCCTGCACCGCAAGCCCATCGATCAGGTATCGGCCCAACCCGCCCATGCCGATGTAGGCGACGACCACCGCGGTGGCCAGCACCTGGACGACGCAGGACCGCAACCCGCCAAGGATTGTCGGGGCAGCAATGGGTAGCTCGACGTGGCGGAGAATCTGCCGTTCGCTGAATCCGGCAGCGCGGGCGGAGTAGACCACGTCGCGCGAGACCGAGTCGAAGCCTGCCACCACGCCGGCGAGCAGCGGGGCCACGGCGAGCAGCACCAGCACGATGGTGGCGGGAATGATCGGCCAGCTGATCCCGCGCGGAATGGAAATGGCCAACCAGGTGAGCAGGCCGAGGGCAGGCAGAGCACGCAGGGCACCGGAGACAGCGAGCACTGCTGAGGCTCCGCGTTGTGTGTGGCCCACATACATCCCGATGGGCAGTGCAATGAGCACGGCGCAGAGCACAGCCAGGAACGTGTATCCGAGGTGTTCGGCGATCCGCATGGGAAAACCGGTGGCGCCGGACCAGTGGGTTGGGTCGGTGAGGTAGGTGAACGCGTCGATAATCGGTTGCATGGCGGTCAGTGCCTCCACGGCATGGTGAGGCGGGCGATGAGGGTGAGGCAGACGTCGATAAGCACTGCGAGCAGAATCGTGCCCACGAGCCCCGCAATGATCTCGGTGGGGAAGGCGCGCTGGAACCCTTCCGTGAACAGCGTGCCGAGGGACTGCACGCCGACAAGCGCGCCGACGGAGATGAGGGACACTGTCGATGCCGCCACGACCCGCACCCCGCTCAGCAGCCCGGGGCCGGCTAACGGAAGTTCAACCCGCATCACGCGTGCTAGCGGCGAGTAACCGGCTGCGGTGGCGGATTGGCGCACGGCTCCAGGAACAGCGTCGAACGCGTCGGCGGCGCTACGGACCATGAGCGCAATGCCGTAGAGCGTCATCGCGATGACGACGTTGACGGGCGAGAGGATCGAGGTTCCCAACACCAACGGCATGAAGACGAACATGGCCAAGCCCGGGATGACATAGATCAGGCTGGTCACCACAACGATGACTTCGCGGAACCGGCCTGAGCGGTGCGCGGCCCAACCGAGCGGGACCGCAATGAGGAAGGACGCAATGATCGCTGGCAGCGCAATGAGCAGGTGCTGCCCGGCGAGACCTGCGATCATGCCGAGATTGCTGGAAAGCCACGCCCAATTCACCGCAGCACCCCTTTGATGTTGCCGCCTGCGTCGAGGACGAGCGTCTCGCCGTCGCGCTCTACGGTGCGTAGGGTGCGCGCGTCCATGCCGACGAAGTCGCGCACGGCATCGTTCGCGGGGCGCGCCATGATCTCTTCCGGGGACGCTGCTTGCTCGATACGAGCCTGTTCTCCGAGGATGACCACGGTGTCACCGAGATAGAACGCCTCCTCAATGTCATGACTGACAATGAGGATCGTGGTGGCAAGGTTCTCCCGAATGCTCATGATCTCCTGCTGGAGGCCGCGGCGCACCACCGGGTCGACGGCGCCGAAAGGCTCGTCCATGATGAGCACGTCCGGCTGATTCACCAGACCGCGAGCCACCCCGACGCGCTGCGCTTGGCCGCCGGAAAGCTCCGCGGGGTAGCGGTCCTCCAATGCGGGGTCGAGGTTGACCAGCTCGAGCATCTCGGATGCCTTGCGTTTCGCCTCTGACTTGCTCGCTCCGCCGAGTTTGGCGACGTCGGCGACGTTGTCGCGGACGCTGCGGTGGGGCATCAGACCGGAGTGCTGCATGACGTAGCCGATGCTGCGGCGCAGTTGAACTGGGTCCGTGTCCGCAACATCCTCCCCACGCACAAGAACTGCGCCGGTATCGGGCTCGACCATGCGGTTGACCATGCGTAACAGGGTTGTTTTGCCGCAACCGGACGGGCCGACGAAGGCGGTTGTGGAACCCTCCTTGACGGTGTGGGAGAAGCCATTCACTGCCGGTGCAGAGGTTCCAGGGTACGTCTTTGAGACGTCGCGGAATTCAATCACCAAGCCCAGCGTAGCTTGTTGAGCCGGAAAGGAGTGGGTTTACATGTACGGGTTAAAAGAAAAGCGGCATGACGAGCAGCATGGTCACGCTCCACGTCAGGTGCACGGCGATCGGTGAGTACAACCGCCGCGAGCGCGATGCCTCGTAGAACGCCACGGCGCCGAGAACCAGGGCTGAGAACACCAGCAGCGGCACGCCCATTGCGATGGTGACCACGCCGTAGATCAGGGTGGACACCACGCCGACAGAGATTTCCGGGAGCCGGGGGAACCGTTCGCGCAGTTGCCGCGGCACCATGTCGCGGTACACCAGCTCCTCGCCGATCCCGTTGATGACCAGCACAAAGAACGTGGGCAACAGCCCGCCCTGATCCGGGGTGTTCAGCAGCTGCTCGACGGGGCCTGCCAGGAACGGAATGTTCTGCACCACTAGCGCGCCGAGCACGAAGACGATCGCTAAAGCAGCACCGATGAGCACGCCACGGCCGAGTTCACGCCCGATCCTCGGCCCAGCGAACGCGCTCTTGCTGCCCCACAGCCACCAGCCGAGTGCGTACACCGTCGCGGCAAAAAAGGTAAAAGCGTAGAACCCGAGGCTGCCGTCACCCGCATTGCGCGCCAAGAACAGCCCGAGTGCGCCCAGCACGCAGGGGATGACCCAGCCAAAATTCATGCCGCCAGTATAGGTTGGGGGCATGACTCGCACAGCTCTTGTAACAGGTGCCACGGGATTCATCGGGGGAGAGGTCGTGAGCAATTTGCTTGACGACGGATGGCGCGTGCGCATCCTCTGCCGCTCCGCCGCGAAAGCGAAAAAGCGCCCTTGGGGCGATGCTGTGGACATCGTGGAAGGAGACGCCACCGACCGCGAGGACGTCTCCCGAGCTCTTGAAGGTGTGGACTGTGCCTGGTACCTGCTGCACTCCATGGACAGCGGCTCTGGCTTCGCCGACGAGGAAGCGACAATGGCCCGCCAGTTCGGTGAGGAAGCTGCGCGCCACAAGGTAGGCCGGATCGTTTACCTCGGCGGCTTGCACCCTCAGGGCGTGACCGGGGACTCCGACGATGTCTCCGAGCACCTTGCCTCCCGCATCAAGGTGGGAGAGATCCTTCTGGGTTCCGGCGTTCCCACCGCCGCGCTCCAAGCAGGCGTGGTCATCGGTGCCGAATCATTGTCATTCAAGCTTTTGCGTCACGTGACTGAGCGCGTTCCGCTCTTCATCGCGCCAGATTGGATCACCAACGAGATCACCCCGATTAGCCAGCGCGACATTGTCCACTACCTCGTTGCCGCCGCTGACCTCCCATCCGATCTCAACCGCACGTTCGATGTCGGCGGCCCGGACACCATGCCGTACGTGGAGATGATGCAGCGCTACGCCGAGACCGTGCAGATGCGGCGCCGTCCCTACTTCACCGCCCCAATCATGACCCGCCCCATGGCAGCCCTGGGATTGTCGTTTGTGACGCCGTTGACGTACGGGGAGATCTTGCCGATCTTTGACTCCGTTTCCTCCGACACTGTGGTCAAAGAGCGGGACCTCGAAGACCTCGTCGGCACTCCGGAGGGTGGCAACGATTCATTCGAGTCAGCCGTTATTGAAGCCGCCCTTGGAACGTACCCGCATCACTACAGGTCCACGGCCACCATGTACCACGCGCTCGCGGCGATCTGGTCCCTCTTCGCCCCCGGTAGGAAGTGGTGGCTGCCGCTGAATCTCACCCAAGCGGTGGTCATGGTGCCCACCCTTGCCGACATCAACGAACGGGATGATTCGCAGACCCTGGATGATGCTTCCGGGCTGTCGCCGCTTGGCGCGCCAGCCTCACAGGCTGCCCTAGCGACGGCAATGAACTGGGACTTCAACTGGATCGCCCGTCGGTGGCCCAACAAGTGGACCCGTGGCGCGTGGATGGTCTCCTCGCTCGACCTTGCGCGCCGGGCCTACAAGGAAAAACCGGTGCGTGCCCTCGCTCTGCTGCCGTACATCGCGGGCCAGTTCTTTCTCGTTCCCCGCTCCCGCCGCTAGCGGCGACCGTTGTCATTGACGGCTTCGGGGTGCCGTAGACTCTGGTTCTGTGCGAGCGCTCGCCGCCCGCACGCCCCTATAGCCCAATTGGCAGAGGCAGCGGACTTAAAATCCGTTCAGTGTCGGTTCGAGTCCGACTGGGGGCACTATTTCTTCAGCGCTTCGGGTCGATGACGCAGAACGTCAGCGGGGCAGACCGCATCCGGTAGGTGCCGGGTTCGGCCTCGAGCACAGCCATGATTTCGTGGCGCAGGGCTCGGTTGACCTCGACGGTGATGTGCGCGGACAGCGGGGGTTCCTGAGTGCGCCGCTGTTTGCCTGGACTGTCGCGGCTGAAGGTGACTGACGACGATGCGGCATCCTCGTCCGGCAGAAACCGCAGCCACGCTTCGACACCGTTGCCCGCACCCATGACCGCGAAGGTCCTGTCGTACCCAAGCCGCCAGCGCATAGCGCGGACAACATCTGCGGCAGCTTGAGCGGTCATGTCAATGCGCCCCGATTCATCCACGGCGAAGTAACTGGAGGACACCGCAGATATCGACGAGCCTTCCGCCTCAGTGTGGGAGGTGATGAGGGGGAGGGAGGAGGCGTCGATAAGCAAGGAGCTGCGACGCGGATCGCTCAAGCCGAGCGGAATGCTGTCGCCGAGAACACCCGCGAACTTCAAAGGATCCCAGCGCAATGCCGCCTCAAGCTCATCTGCGGTGACTGCGACGGCGTAAATGAAACGGACCCAGCCGGTGGGGGAGATCGAGAGCTCCAGAATCGGGTCGTTGACGAAGATGAACGCTGACAGCGTCGCGTCCGTGCAGACAGGGGAACGTAAGTCCATGTAGTGGCCCGGCTCGAGCGAATCACCCGATTCACGCAGGTACGCCGCCAAGCGGCGAAGACGGTGGACAGGCCACGTGGGAGGCTCTTCTGTCAGAGGCACTCGCAGGGAAAGCTCTGTCTGAAGCCCGGCGACTGGCTGCGAGCTGTTCGTCTGGGAAATCCCGTGCGTGACGTAGAGGTAGTGGGGGACAGGCTGGTCGAAACGGTATACGAGCACCGCGACACCGTCGCTGAACTCCAGCTCGCCATGCACTGCGACGGGATCTGCGCCCGCCAGCGCCGCGAGATGGTCAAGCAAGAACTCGCTGCCGGTGCGCTTCTTCACCCGGTCGCGCGAGAAGAACCTACGCCTCCAGACCATGGCTTACATACTATTTTGCGCCCGGCGGGAACGAAACGGGCAGTTCTCCCGTTGAACGGTATGATCGAATACCGGTCGAATCTTTGCTTCGAGCTATAAATCAGAAAGGAAACAGGCCAGTGAAATCTTCCAACCCCGTGATGGCGCGACTTCCTCAGTCTGCACAGCAGGCTGGGTTCGGCCAGCCCCAGAGCGGCCACGGCTACAACCCGCAGGGCGGCTCCTACGGCTACGACCAGCAGGGCGGCTACCAGGACCCCTACGGCGCTAGCCAGAACCCTTACGGCCAGGCCGGTTACGCGCAGGATCCGTACGCTGGTGCGACTGGTGAGCGTCCCATCACCGTCGACGACATCGTGACCAAGACAGGCATCACCCTCGCCGTGATCGTGGCATTTGCCCTGATCAACTTCGGTATCGGCATCGCAGTCGACCCGAGCATCTCCATGATCCTCACGTTCGTGGGTGCCATCGGTGGCTTGATCACCGTCCTGATCCACAGCTTCGGCGGCAAGTACGGATCCGCTGCTGTGACCCTGATCTACGCCGCGTTTGAGGGCCTCTTCGTCGGCGGCTTCTCCATGGCCGTCTCCGGCTGGATGCTCGGCAACGCAGACGCTGGCACCCTCGTCTTCCAGGCCGTACTGGGCACGGTTGGTGTCTTCGCCGGCATGCTCTTCGTGTACAAAGTCGGCGCGATCCGCGTTACCCCGAAGTTCACCCGCATCCTCACCGGCTGCATCATCGGCGTGGCCGTCCTGGCCGTCGGCAACCTGCTGATGTTCATCTTCACCGGTATGTCCCCGCTTCGTGATGGCGGCCCGCTGGCCATCGGCTTCTCCCTCGTCTGCATCGTGCTGGCATCCCTGAGCTTCCTCGTCGACTTCGACACTGCCGACAAGCTCGTCCGCATGGGTGCGCCGGCCAAGATGGCATGGGGCGTTGCCCTCGGCCTGGCCGTCACCCTGGTCTGGCTCTACACCGAGATCCTGCGCCTCCTGTCCATCCTCTCCCGCGACTAGGCAACAGGTAGTAACCAACCCGCCTGCCTAGGCGTTTCCTAGGCACCTGCAGCTCGAAGCAGGATTCGTGCCCCCGCACACCGTTCAGCTCCTGAATGGGTGCGGGGGTTTCGATCTGCGGGGGTGCCGCTGACGGGAGCGGGGCTGGGTGGTCGGAGTGGGGTGCGGCCGGTCGGAGTGGGGAAGTGAACGGGAATGAACCTCTGCCTTTGAACAAGGTCAGCGCAAAGGGTTTCACCCCAGCACTCAGTTCATAGGCAGAGGTTCATGACACTTTCGGGGTGGATTGCAGAGGGGCGCGCCCGCACTCCTGTCGCGTTCCTGCCGCCCCGCCGCACCCGCCCCCCTTAGGAACGACGAGAAACCCCCGGCAAACAACCGGGGGCTGCAGAGACTCTATTGTTTAGTAGTCCGACTGCGGCATGACATCCTTGCCGTCGATAGAGACCTTGGTGAACACCAGCTGGCCGTCTTTGACGTCGGGAGAGGTGAGGGTGATCTTCACGTTCTCCTCGACTCCTTCACGGCCGCCGTTGTTGCGGGTGGTGGTGCCCTGTGCGATCTCGTCGGACCACTCTTCCCACACGATGTTAAGGGCGAAGTCGTTGTTGTCCTTGCAGTTCAGGTTGATTTCGACGGGCTGGTGCACGGGGGCGCCGTTGCAACCGATGTAGAACGGGGTGCCGTCCGGTGCGGACTCAGCGTTCTCGCGGTCCGCAGCGGTAGTGGTCGCACTTGCCGTATTCGCGTCGGTGACGTTGGCGGCACTGGTGCTGTCGGTCTCCTGGACCTGGCCCGCGCCCGTCAGGGAGTCAGGGTCCTGGCTCTGTGCGGTGTCCACCTTCTCCTCGGATGCCTGCTCGTTCGGCGGGGAGCAGGCTGCGAGGCCGAGGGCGGTGGCGGCGGCGAAGGCGACTGTGGCGACCTTGCGGGAAGTGCGGGTAGTCACTGCGGAGATCCTTATCGGGTAGAGATGTTGTTGAAGAGGCGGCGCGGTCTACTGAGCTGCGCGGGGAGTCTTTGCCTTAACCGAATCATACGGCTTTGCGGACTCGATCGTGACCGAAATTTCGCGGCCGTTTGGTGCGGTGTAGGTACGGGTCTCGCCCTCGGTGGCGCCGAGCACGGCTGCGCCGAGCGGGGACTGCTCGGAGTAGGTCTCCAGGTCCTTGTTGTCGGTGGAGGCGGCGCGGGTGCCGATGAGGAAGGTTTCCTTATCGTCCTCGTCGCCGTTGTAGTAGACGTGCACCACGGAACCGACCACGGCCATGCCCTCGACAACGCCGGTGCGCTCAGTGGTGGAGTTGGCCAGCAGTTCGGAGATCTGCTTGATGCGGGCTTCTTCCTGGTCCTGCTGTTCGCGCGCGGCGTCGTAGCCGGCGTTTTCCTTCAGGTCGCCTTCTTCGCGGCGCTCGTTGATTTCGGCGGCGATGGCTGGGCGGTTGTCGATGAGCTGCTGCAGCTCGGCCTCAAGCTTGGCCTTCATTTCCGGGGTGATGTATTGCTGCTGCGAATCAGCCATGGAAGTGTAACCCTCGTTTCGGTTTTTAACGTCAGTGGTCGGTTGGGATCCTAACACAGCGCATGCTTATCGACGGCAGCCGGGTAGGGTCTCCGGCCTGCGGTTTTTAGCGTGCGGCAGTGTGTGTCGCCTCCGCGTCGAGGTAGGAGGGGAACGTGGTCGAGCAGCCGTAGACGCCGCCGGAGACGGGCTGTTCACCCACCGGGATATCCACGTGCATGCGCATCTGCTTCTCTCCACCGGGCGGGATGACTACGTCTCGGCGGCCGATCTCGGTCATGTCGTAGTTCAGGGAGGTGATGATGCAGTAGGAGGGGACGTCGACAGCTGAGTCGTCGCGTTGGACGTCGAACCAGACGCGGGATGTGGTGTCGTCGACGCGCTCGTGCGAGACGAGGGTGGCGCTGATCGGCTGTGCCTGGCGCTGCATGACGTAACGGCCCAGGAAGACCACGATGAGAGCGACGAGAATGACAGCGACCACGGCGACGACCTTCCCGGAGGTTCCCGATGTGCGTCGCGGCTGCTCGTCGCCGTACCGTGCGGCGGGACGGTCGATGGTGGTCACGGTGGCTCCTCTACTAAGATGATCTCCCGATCAACCTTAACTCAACCAGCTAACTCAACTAGAGGTGAGTACTACGTGACGGGCTTTCGCTTGCTGGCTATCCACGCGCACCCTGACGATGAGTCATCGAAAGGTGCGGCGACGATGGCGAAGTATGCCCATGAGGGCCACCGCGTCAAGGTGCTCACCTGTACGGGCGGGCAGCGTGGCGACATTTTGAACCCGGCGATGAACAAGCCGGGGATCATTGAGAACATGACCGATGTGCGCCGCGAGGAAATGGCGGCGGCTGCTAACGCCCTGGGCGTGGAGCACGAGTGGCTCGGCTACGTCGACTCCGGGCTGCCGGAGGGCGATCCGCTGCCGCCGCTGCCGGAAGGCTGCTTCGCGCTGAAAGATCCGGAGGTTGTGGCGAAGACGCTGGTGGCGGAGATCCGCGAGTTCCGCCCCCACGTGATCATCACCTACGACGAGAACGGCGGCTACCCGCACCCGGACCACATCATGGTTCATAAGGCATCCATGATCGCGTGGGAGAAGGCGGGCGATCCAGAGTTCGCTCCAGAGATCGGTGCACCGTGGGAGCCGCTGAAGCTGTACTACACCCACGGTTTCGTGCCGCAGCGCATGCGTCTACTGCACGACCGCCTGTTGGAAGATGGTGTCATCGGTGACGGTGAGACCAGCCCGTATGAGCCGATGCTGCGCCGGTTCGAGGAGAATTCTTCCGACATCATGCAGCGCGTGACCACTCAGGTGGACTGCGGCGACTACTTCCAGAACCGTGCTGACGCTTTGACAGCCCACGCGACGCAGATCGATCCAAACGGCCCGTTCCTCGCCAGCACCCCTGAGGTGCAGGCTGAGCTGTGGCCCACTGAAGAATTCGAGCTCGCGCGCACCCGTGTGCAGACCGACCTGCCGGAGACGGACCTCTTCGCAGGCATTGAGGAGGAGCATTAATGCTTATCGACGTCACAACCGACACGATCATTCTCGCCCAGCAGATGAACCCCGATGCTCCGGTCGGTCCGGAGTTCGGTAAGGCGGAGCCGATCGGTGCCTTCATCGTGTTGGCTTTGGCCGTCGTCATCTTGCTCATTGGATGGGCGTTTCATCGGAGGTACTCGCGGTTCAATCGTCGTAAAGCATTTGCCGAAGCTCGCGGACTCGACGTGTTCGATGAAGCTGCCGTGGATAAAGCCATGGAAGAAGAAGGTCTGCTGGACCGCCGAAAGAAGTCGATTTTCTAGCGGCTGCGCGCGCTAGGATGAGTGCCATGGCCCTGCTTGAACGAATTCTGTATCCGCTGTACGAACGGCGTTTGAAGCATGAGCTGCAGGGTAAGAACCAGCCGAAACACATCGCCGTCATGGCCGATGGCAACCGCCGCTGGGCGCGCGAGGCTGGATTCACAGATATCGCGCACGGCCACCGTGTCGGGGCCGCGAAGATCGCGGAGCTCGTCGCGTGGTCGGCTGAAATGAACGTCGACGTGGTGACCATTTACTTGCTCTCCACCGAGAACCTCTCGCGCACAGCGGAAGAAGTCCAGCTGCTCTACGACATCATCTCCGGCGTCGTCGATGAACTGTGCAGCGACGAGTTTGAAGCTCGCATCCGGCTCGTGGGGCATCTGGATCTGCTGCCGGAGAAAGTCTCGCAGCGGATGCGTTCGGCAGCGGCGGCGACGGAGGCGAAGAACGGCATCGTGGTCAACATCGCGGTCGGTTACGGAGGCCGCCAGGAGATCGTCGACGCGGTGCAGCACTTCATCCGCGCCAAGGTGGACGAGGGTGTGCCTGCGGCGCAGCTCGCGGACCATGTCAGTGTCGAATCCCTTTCGGAGCACCTCTATACCTCCGGCCAGCCCGACCCGGACCTGGTGATCCGCACATCAGGGGAACAGCGGCTATCTGGCTTCCTGCTGTGGCAGTCCGCCTACTCGGAGATCTGGTTCACCGATACGTACTGGCCGGCGTTCCGCAAGATCGACTTCCTTCGCGCTCTGCGAGATTACTCGCAGCGCTCGCGCCGCTTCGGCAAATAGTTAGATCTTCCGCATCCGGACGCGCTGCACGGAGTGGTCCGCCGCCTTCGACATCACCAGCGATGCGCGGACACGCGTGGGCAGGATGTTCTCCACCAAGTTCGGCAGGTTAATGGTTTGCCAGATGCGGCGGGCTTCGGCGGCGGCGGCTTCGTCGGAAAGCGGGGCGAAGCGGGCGAAGTGCGCGCTTGGCTCTTGGAATGCTGTGTTCTTGAGTTTGATGAAGCGGTCGATGTACCAGCGCTCAATATCTTCCGTCTTGGCGTCAACGTAGACGGAGAAGTCGAACAAGTCGGAGACCATCAGCGTCGGGCCAGTCTGCAGCACGTTGAGGCCCTCGAGGATGAGAATGTCTGGATGGTCTACCACCTGGTACTCGCCAGGGAGAATGTCGTAAGCGTCGTGAGAGTAGACCGGAGCCTTGACGTTGTCGCGGCCGGCTTTGACGTCGGTGACAAAGCGCAGCAGATCGCGCCGATTATAGGACTCCGGGAAACCTTTGCGCCCAGTGAGATTGCGGGCCGTGAGCTCCGCGGTGGGCAGCAAGAAACCGTCGGTGGTGACCAGATCCACCCGCGGGTGGGACTTCCATCGCTCCAGCAGCACTTGGAGCACACGGGCCGTGGTCGACTTGCCCACCGCGACGGACCCGGCGACCCCGATGATGAAGGGCACGTGCCCGGGGTTTTCCCCGAGGAATGTTTCCGTGGCGGCCGTGAGCTTCTGGCGCGCACGAACCTGCAAGTGCAACAGACGCGACAGCGGCAGGTAAATCTCGGCGACCTCGTTGAGATCCATGCTCTCGCCGATACCGCGCAGACGCGCAAGCTCGTCCTCGGTGAGCACCTGCGGCATCTCCGCGCGGCGCTCCCGCCAAGCGTCACGCGTCAAATCAAGGTAGGGGCTAGGGTCTGCTGGTCGCGGCATGAGGACCATTCTTACACTGCTGGCGGTGGTTGGCTTACTGTGGTGTGCGTAGAAGGCTCGACCCGAAAGGAACGATGATGACCGACGATCTCCGCTACCAAGAGCTCGCCCAGCTAGACCCGGATGTTTATGAGCAGATCCTCGGGGAGGTCTCCCGCCAGCGCAACACTCTGGAGATGATTGCCTCAGAGAACTTCGTGCCGCGCGCTGTGTTGCAGGCTCAGGGGTCGGTGCTGACCAACAAGTACGCGGAGGGCTACCCGGGTCGCCGTTACTACGGTGGCTGCGAGAACGTCGACGTCATCGAGGATATTGCGCGCGACCGCGCCAAGGAGCTGTTCGGAGCCGAGTACGCCAACGTCCAGCCGCACTCTGGCGCACAGGCGAACGCCGCTGTGCTGCATGCCCTGATTAAGCCGGGCGACACCATCATGGGTCTGTCCCTGGCCCACGGCGGCCACCTCACCCACGGCATGAAGATCAACTTCTCCGGTCGTCTCTACAACGTTGTCGCCTACGAGGTCGACCCGGGCACCATGCTCATCGACATGGATAAGGTCCGCGAGCTGGCGTTGGAGCACAAGCCGCAGGTCATCATCGCTGGCTGGTCCGCTTACCCGCGCACCGTCGACTTCGAGGCGTTCCGGGCGATTGCCGATGAAGTCGGCGCTTACCTGTGGACCGACATGGCCCACTTCGCTGGCCTTGTCGCCGCCGGCCTGCACCCGTCCCCGGTGCCGCACTCCGACGTGGTGTCCACCACGATTCACAAGACCCTCGGCGGCCCGCGCTCCGGCATGATCCTGGCGAAGCAGGACTATGCGAAGCAGCTCAACTCCGCTGTCTTCCCCGGCCAGCAGGGCGGACCGCTCATGCACGTGGTCGCCGCGAAGGCCACCGCGCTGAAGATTGCCGGCACCCCGGAGTTCAAGGACCGCCAGGAGCGCACCCTCGAGGGCGCCCGCATTCTCGCCGAGCGCCTCACCGCATCCGACTGCAAGGAAGTCGGTGTCGACGTTCTCACCGGCGGTACCGACGTCCACCTTGTGCTCGCGGACCTGCGCAATTCCGAGCTCGACGGCCAGCAGGCCGAGGATCTGCTCCACGAGGTCGGCATCACCGTCAACCGCAACGCTGTCCCGAATGACCCGCGCCCGCCGATGGTCACCTCCGGTCTGCGCATCGGCACCTCGGCCCTGGCGACCCGCGGATTTGACCAACAGGCGTTCACCGAGACCGCCGACATCATCGGTACCGCGCTGGCTCAGGGCACCAACGCCGACGTCGAGTCTCTGCGTGCCCGCGTGACCAAGCTCGCGGAGAACTACCCGCTGTACCCGGGTCTTGAAGACTGGAAGATGCTCTAACGCTCTTTTGACTCTTTCGCAGGCCCGTCGCCGCGCTCTTGCGCGTGGATCCGGCGGGCCTCACGCAACCATGCGGGCTGATCCGCCAGAAGAGCCTGGATCTCTTCAGTGGTCAGCGGCTTATCCATGTCGTTCTTCTTCAAGGCAGTAATGGAAATGCCGAGTTTGCGGGCGACTTCGGGGCGGGGGTGGGGGCCGTCGGCGCGCAAGGAACTCAGCCACTGCGGCGGGTTCATCTGCAGTTCGCGCAGTTGGGCGTGTGTGACGGCACCGTCCTGGAACTCCTGCGGTGCTGCCGGAAGGTAAATACCGAGCTTCTTCGCGGCAGTTTCCGGTTTCATGGCTGTGCTGGACGGGGTGTTCGAGGGCGTTTCGCTCATGCCACAGACGGTAGCATCGTGGCATGTCCAGCCCCCTCCGCCTCGCGTTCGTCACTGGCACCGAGCCCGGCAAGTGGTTCGCCCGCTACCGCGCAAACCACCAACTCGAGGAGATTCCCAGCGACGACCCGTTCGAACTCATCGACAGCGGTGCCGCCCAGCTCGCCCTGATGCGTGTACCCGACGACCGCATCGGGCAGCCAGGGGAGCAGTTCCACCACGTGCGTCTCTACGAGGAAAAACCCGGTCTCGCTGTCCCGAAAGACTCGCTCTATGACATCGGGGAGCCCATTTCGCTTATTGACGTCACCGACGAGCCCGTCAACTACACCTATCCCAACGGAACGACCGACGACCTGCGGATGGCGCTCCAAGTCGTAGCAGCGAACGTGGGAGTGGCGTTCGCCCCGGCACCGTTGCTGAAAGTGCTGTCTAAAAAACAGGTCGTTGTCGCGGAGCTGCAAGGGGAGCCGGCGCATGAGCCAACGGCGATTGCGCTCGTGTGGAAGGTGGAGGAAGACTCCGATGCGATCCAGGATTTCGTTGGGGTGGCGAAGGGAAGGACGCGGAACTCGTCGAGAAGCAGCGCTGAGAATCGGGACCGAAACCATCGTTCGGGCGACAAACGAAAACACAAAGTAAAAAGCAAAAGCAGTGGCCAGCGCAAGGGATCCCGCCGCAATTACCCCAAAAAGGGGGGAAGCAGAAAACGTATGTAACGTGAAGTTTGCATAATGGTGAACGGTCTTAAAAGTTAGCTTATGAAAGGACTTCATATTATGAACATCAAGATTAACCGTAAGCTCGGCGCTTCCGTCGCAGCTCTCGCACTGGCCACCAGCCTTGCTGCTTGCTCCGACGATGCTGACAACGCTGACGGCAACGTCGAAGAGGTCGAGGCAACCGAGACCAATGTCGAGACCGTGACCGAGGAGACCGACGCTGAGGGTGCCGGTGCTGACGAGAACGCTGAGGGCGAGGGTGAGGACGGCGAGACCGTCGAGATCACCACTCAGGACGGCGAGTCTGTTCTGGTTCCGGCTGCCGCACAGGAAGCTGCTGAGGAGCACAGCGGCGGCAACTGGGGCGACCCGTTCAACGTTGAGTCCCGCGAGGACGGCACCACTCTGATCGAGTACGACGCTGAGAAGAACATCGTTTACTCCGAGGAGACGGGCGCTGTGCCGGTCGTCGGCGAGATCTCTAAGACCTGGAAGGAAGAGGGTGGCTTGGACGCAGAGGTCGGCCTGCCGACCGCGCCTGAGGAGAAGCGCTCCGACGACAACGGCTGGATCCAGGAATTCCAGAACGGCACCATCGAGTGGCTCGAGGAGAACGGCGAGTTCACCGCGAAGATCAGCTAGTTGACGCTGTAACCGGAAATTCACCTTACATCGATGTAATTTCCACTTTGCTCCCCTAGTGTGGCAGGTGTCAGGTACCGCGAAGCACGGTCCTGGCTACCCGACAACCGCACTAGGGGAGCAATTGCATGTTTGACCCTTCTGTTACCCAGATCGACTCCGCACCTGAGCAGCTCACGGCGCACACCGCCTTGAGAACCTACGTGATCGACACGTCAGTCCTTCTGTCTGATCCGTGGGCGTTGAAAAAGTTCGCGGAACACAACGTGGTTCTGCCGCTCGTGGTCATCACGGAGCTCGAGCAGAAGCGCCATCACCCAGAGCTTGGCTGGTTCGCCCGCCAAGCTCTTCGCTTTTTGGAAGACCTGCGCGCCGACTACGACCGGCTCGACCAGCCCATGCCCGTCAACCTTGACGGTGGCATGCTGCACGTGGAACTCAACCACCAGTCCCATGACAACCTGCCGTCCGCCCTGCGCGGCGGGGAGAATGACAACCGCATCCTCGCCTGCGCCTACAACTTCATGCAGGAAGGTAGGGACACTGTTTTGGTGACTAAGGACGTGCCGCTGCGCGTCAAGGCCGGCGCTGTTGGTTTACCTGCGCAGGAGTACCGCGCACAGGATGTCGTTCTGACCGGGTACACCGGCATGGCTGAGCTCGAGGTCTCCGGGGAAGAGATCGACGAGCTTTATGCCACCGGCTTCTGCGCCATCGACACCGGTGAGCTTCCGGTCCACTGCGGCCTGACGCTCAACGCCGGCAACAAGTCGGCGCTGGCCCGTGTTGCACCTTCGGGCGGGGTCAAGCTCGTGCGCGGCGATATCGACGCGTTCGGTCTGTCCGGCCGTTCCGCTGAGCAGCGGGTCGCGCTCGATCTGCTTCTCGACGATTCCGTCGGCATCGTCTCCATCGGCGGTCGCGCCGGCACCGGTAAGTCGGCGCTGGCACTGTGCGCCGGCCTGGAGTCTGTCCTGGAGCGCGGGGAGCACAAGCGCATCATCGTCTTCCGTCCGCTCTACGCCGTCGGCGGCCAGAACTTGGGCTACCTGCCGGGCGACGAGATGGAGAAGATGAACCCCTGGGCCCAGGCGGTCTACGACACCCTCGAGGGCGTCGTGTCCGATAACGTGCTCGAGGAAGTCGCAGCGCGCGATCTCGTCGAGGTGCTGCCGTTGACGCACATCCGCGGCCGCTCGCTGCATGACGCATTCGTCATCGTCGACGAGGCCCAGTCCCTCGAACGCAACGTGCTCCTGACTGTCCTGTCCCGACTCGGTCGCGGCTCCCGCGTGGTGCTCACCCACGATGTCGCCCAGCGCGACAACCTGCGCGTGGGCCGCCACGACGGTGTTCAGGCTGTCATTGAAAAGCTCAAGGGCCAGGACCTCTTCGGGCATGTGACCCTGACGCGCTCGGAGCGTTCTCCGATCGCGGAGCTGGTGACAGACCTCCTCGAGGACCACGCCTAACCCGTGGGCTCAGCCACGCCGCAGGGCGCTAACCTGCGTCTGCGGCGCGGTTTTCGTGCTGTGGGAGTGACTTGTACGATGGTCGCCATGCCGATTCCCGAGTCCGAACGCGATTTCACAATCCGCCCCATCCGGCCGGAGGACTACCCGCAGGTCCGCGACATCTACGAAGCAGGCCTAGGCACTGGCCATGCTTCGTACGAACAGAATGGGCCGACGTGGCAGAAGTTCGCTACGAACAAGATCATTGAGACGGTGTTTGTCGCCGTCGAAAAGCATGATGATGACCGTGTGCTTGGCTGGGTTGCTGCAGCGCAGGCGTCGACACGCAGCGTGTTCCACGGTGTTGTGGAGGATTCGATCTACATCCACGATGACGCGAAAGGCCGTGGCGTCTCGGGTGCTCTACTGGACAAGCTCATCGAGACGTGCATTGGGTTGAACAAGTGGTCCATCCACTCGTGGATCTTCCCGGAGAACACTGGTTCGGCGGGTCTGCACGAGTCGCGCGGGTTTGTGAAGGTGGGCACCTACCACCAGATGGCACTGATGACATACGGCGAGCTGGCCGGCACCTGGCGCGACACCGACATTTATGAGCTGCTGCTGCCCAAGCCGGGCAAGCAATAGCTGGCAATAACTACTCGACGGTTTCCTTCAGTTTCACCTGCTCAACAGGGAACAGCAGGGCCATCGCGACGAGCACGAGCGGAATGAGCAGCAAGAACACCGGCGTCAGGCCGTCGTTGTAGCTCGATGCGATCGCGTCATGAATAGGGCCGGGTAGCTGGTCCATGATTTCCGGCGTGAGCGCGTTGGGGTCGAACCCTTCGGTGTACTTCGCGGCTTCCGGACCGAGCTGCTGCAGTGCACCTGGCAGCCGTTCTTCCATGTTGTTTTGCGTGTTGTGGATGAATATGGTGCCCACCACAGACGCGCCGACGGACATACCGATCTGGCGGAAGAAGTTGTTCGCCGCCGTCGCGGTGCCCACCACGCGGATGGGGAAAGAGTTCTGCACGATGAGGATGAGCACCTGCATCACCATGCCCAGCCCGAAGCCGTAAATGAAGATGTAGACGCCGAGCACGCTTAACGACGTCTCCGCCGTCAACCTCGACAACAAGAAGCACCCGAGAGCCACAATGCCCATGCCGACGATCGGGAAAATCTTGTACTGGCCCGTCCGCGAGATCAGCGCGCCGACTCCGATGGAGGTGAGCAGCATGCCGCCGACCATCGGGATCATCATCAGGCCCGCCGCCGTCGGCGACATGGAGTGGACCATTTGCAGGTACGTCGGCAGGTAGGCCATGACGCCGGTCATGGACACACCTAGAACAACGCTGGCTGCGGTGGTGAGAGCCATGTTGCGGTTGTCGAACAGGTGCATCGGCACGAGCGGGTCGCCCGCCCGCAGCTCCACGAAGACGAAGATTGCGCCCACGACGACCGCCGCCGCGAGCAGCCCGAGGATGGTCGGGGAGCCCCACGGGTACTGCAGCCCGCCCCACGTTGTCGCCAGGATGAGGCACGTCGTCGCAATCGCCAGCAACACCGCACCGAACCAGTCGAAGCGGAAGTTCTCCCTGTCGCCCTTGGACAGCTTCAACACGATCGCGGAGATCGTCATGGCCAAAATGCCCAGCGGGATGTTCATCCACAATCCCCAGCGCCAGCCGGGACCATCGGTGAACCAGCCGCCGAGAACAGGCCCCAGCACCGAGGAGATGCCGAACACCGCGCCCATAACGCCCATGTACTTGCCGCGCTCGCGCGCCGGAACGACTTCCGCGATGATCGACTGCGAATTGATCATCATGCCGCCCGCACCGAAGCCCTGGACCGCGCGGCCGATGATGAGCAACTCCATCGTGTGGGCGAAACCGCCGATGGTCGACCCGATGACAAACAGCCCGATGCAGCCGATGTAGAACCATTTGCGGCCCAGGCCGTCGCCAAGCTTGCCGAAGACAGGCAGCGCAATGGTCATGGTCACCATGAACGCCGAGATCACCCAGCTCATGTGCTCCACACCACCGAGCTCGCCGACGATTGTCGGCAGGGCAGTAGAGAAGATCATCTGCCCCAGCGAGCTCATGAGCATCGTCGTCAGAAGCGCAGCGAACACCAGCCCGACGTTCGGTTTGCCGGCTTCTTGCTCGTGTTCTTCAGTGTGCTGATCGTGTTGAGTTTCCGTCACTCATCGAAGACTACACCTGAAAAACGACATGAAAGAAGGCCCAGCGAGCGAGCACGCTGAGCCTTAAACCGTGGCAGCTAGTTGCGGTCGGTGTTCGCCATCGACAGCACGTCGAGGCGCTTGTCCATCTCTTCTTCGGAGAGGTCGTCGCCGATGAAGCCCAGGTCGATGGTGGCCTGGCGGATGGTGATGCCTTCCTTGACCGCGTGTTTGGCAATCTTGGCGGCGTTTTCGTAACCGATTGCAGAGTTCAGCGGGGTCACGATCGACGGAGAGGACTCTGCGAGGGTGCGCATGCGCTCCTCGTTGGGCTCGATGCCGTCGACAAGCTTGGTGGCGAACTGGCGGGAGGTGTTCGCCAGCAGACGCGCGGACTCGAGAACGTTGCGCGCCATGACCGGGATGAACACGTTGAGCTCGAACTGGCCCTGGGTGCCGGCGAACGCAACAGCTGCATCGTTACCGATGACCTGCGCAGAGACCTGGGTAGCGGTCTCGCACAGCACCGGGTTGACCTTGCCCGGCATGATGGACGAACCCGGCTGCAGGTCCGGCAGGTGAATCTCGGCGAGGCCGGCGAGCGGGCCGGAACCCATCAAGCGGATGTCATTGGCGATCTTGTACAGGGAGACAGCCACAGAACGCATTGCGCCCGAGAATTCGACCAAACCGTCGCGGTTAGCCTGCGCCTCGAAGTGGTTCTTGGCCTCCGACAGCTGCTCGACACCAGTGAGCTTCTTCAGCTCCTCGGTGACCTTGCCGCCGAACTCAGCCGGGGTGTTGATGCCGGTGCCCACAGCGGTGCCGCCTATGGCCAGCTCACCGAGGTGCTCCAGGGTGTTGCGCACGCGCTCAATGCCCAGCTCGATCTGGCGGGCGTAGCCGGAGAACTCCTGACCCAGGGTGACCGGGGTGGCGTCCATGAGGTGGGTGCGGCCGGACTTGACCACGTCCTTCCACTCATTGGCCTTCTTGTCCAGGGACTCGTGCAGCACCTGCAGCGCCGGGATGAGGTCGTTCGCAGCTGCCTCGGTCGCGGCGACGTGGGTCGCGGTGGGGAAGGTGTCGTTGGAGGACTGGCCCATGTTCACGTCATCGTTCGGGTGAACCTCCACACCGTTCGCCTTCGCGATCGACGCGATGACCTCATTGGTGTTCATGTTGGACGAGGTACCGGAACCGGTCTGGAAAACGTCGATCGGGAACTCGTCGTCGTGCTGGCCGTCAGCGATTTCCTTCGCGGCGGCGATAATGGCATCGGCCTTCTCGGCGTCCAGGTTGCCCAGGTCCTTGTTCACCTGCGCACACGCAGCCTTGAGCAGGCCGAGCGCGCGGATCTGCTGCGCCTCGAGCCCACGGCCGGAGATGGGGAAGTTCTCCACGGCACGCTGGGTCTGTGCACGCCACAGCGCGTTCACGGGCACCTTCACTTCACCCATGGTGTCGTGCTCGATGCGGTATTCCTGATCAGCCATAATCATCCTTTGCGGTTGGAACGTGTTCCGGCGCCAAAGGCGCCGCTCCTGACACACGCCATTATTCCTGATTTGCCGATCCGAGGAGACCGAATAGGGGAGTCGTCGACCGGCCTTTTAGTTGTCCGGACCGGAGTAGTCGACGACGGAGTACTCGCGCAGCTTGGCCAGCTGGTGCTGCGACTCGACGAGGCGAACGGTGCCGGACTTCGAGCGCATCGCCAGCGAACGAGTGGTAGCGCCGTTGGCGCGGTAGGACACACCGCGCAGCATGTCGCCGTTGGTCACGCCGGTGGCGGAGAAGTAGCAGTTGTCGGAGCTGACCAGGTCGTTGATGCCCAAGACGCGGGTCAGATCGTGGCCGGCTGCGACGACCTTTTCACGTTCTTCGTCGGACTGCGGGGCGAGCATGCCCTGGATTTCGCCCTCAAGGCACTTCAGGGCGCAGGCAGTGATGACGCCCTCCGGGGTGCCGCCGACGCCCATGGCAATGTCGATGGAGTTGTTGTTGCGTGCTGCCGCGATAGCGCCAGCGACGTCGCCGTCCATGATGAAGCGGACCTTCGCACCAGCGGCGCGGATGTCAGCGACGAGCTCGGCGTGGCGCGGGCGGTCGAGGACAACAACAGTAACGTCGCGCGGCTCAATGCCCTTCGCCTTCGCAACGACCTCGATGTTGTGCGCCACCGGCGCCGTGATGTCGATCTTGCCTGCTGCCTCGGGGCCGACGGCGATCTTGTTCATGTAGAACGCGTCCGCGGGATCGTACATCGTGCCGCGCTCAGCGGCGGCGATGACGGAGATGGAGTTCGGGCGGCCTTCTGCCATCAGGCGTGTGCCGTCGACGGGGTCGACAGCGATGTCGAGCTCGGCACCCTGGCCGTTGCCCACGCGCTCGCCGTTAAACAGCATCGGCGCCTCGTCCTTCTCACCCTCACCAATGACGATGATGCCGTCCATATTCACGGAGTTGATCATCTTGCGCATCGCGTCGACTGCGGCTCCGTCGCCCTCGTTCTTCTTGCCGCGGCCAACCCAACGGCCGGAGGCTAGGGCGGCGGCCTCCGTGACGCGGACGAGTTCCATCGCTAGGTTGCGGTCGGGTGCTTCGACGGGGTTACCCATTGGTTTGTGCCTCCTGGGGCAGTTGCAGAACGATACGTGTATTAGCCCATTGTGGCATTTTTCCTGCTGCTCCGGAGCAATTGGGGTGGGGCGGAACGGGCATGCGATACTTGCAAGCGTGGCTGATGAGAAACCGCGGATTTTCCAGGACGGCAGGGACATGGCAATCAATGTCGTGCTCATTGCTGCCCTGATGATCCTGTCGGTGGCGTTCACTGGGATGTGCGAGTTCAATCCGGGCCGCCCAGAAAACGGCCCAGTACACGAGGTCGACGGCCGCACGTTCATGGAGATGGAGGCCCGCGCAGCCGATTTCCCGGTGCGTTTCCCGGAGATGCCGGAGGGGTGGACGAATAACTCTGCACGCCGCACGCTTATCGACGGCACCCCCGCCCCCGTCGCCGGCTGGGTCACCCCCGGAGAAGGCTTTTTGCAAGTGACCCAAACCGGTGTGCCGGCCGATGAGGCAGCGCAAGCCGACGGGAAGTACCGCGAACACTCCCGCGAAGAGACCGTCGCGGACTTTCCGGCGACCGTCTACACCTCGGATGCCAAAGATGTGCGTGATCTGTGGGTCGTTGACCTTGACGATGTCCGCTTGCTGGTCACCGGCGCCGCCCCCGATGCCGAATTCCGCGAACTCATTGAAGCGTTCGCCGCTTCCGAGCCGCTGTAATTCGATAGCACTAGCTCACAACAGACCCCAACCCGTCCCCAGTCGCGCCCCGGCCCGAAACCCGGCCCCAGGCCAACCCGTCCTGCCCCGTCCGCGATTAGCTAGAAACAAACGACTGGAATGATCCTTTCGGGCCTGATTTTCGGACGTTCTAGTCGTCTGTTTCTAGCTAATCGGGTTAGGGGAGGGGTAAGGAGGGTTAGGGAGGCTACGCGATGAGGCGGCGGCCTCGGCTGAGGCAGCTGGGCCGGATGAGTCGGCGGCCTCGGCTGAAGGCGGCTTTACTCTGCCTGTTCCTCATCGTCGGAGCCCTGTTGTAGGGCTTGTTCGATGCGTTTCTCGGCGCCGTCGAGAAGCACTTCGCAGCGCTTGGCCAGGGCTTCACCGCGCTCCCAGTACTTCAGGGATTCGTCGAGGCTCATCTGGCCGAGCTCGAGAATCTTCACGGTTTCAACCAGTTCATCGCGCGCCTGCTCGTAGGTCAGGGAGGACGGGTCCGGGATTGCGTCGGCGTTCGGGGTGCCTTGGCCGAAAGTGTTATCTGCCATGGTGGGTTCTCCTTGGGTGCGTAGCTGTTATTCGGCGGGTGTGGCGGCCATGCTGGCTGCGGTGATGGAACCGTCACCAACTCGGATGCGTAGCTGCGAGCCGGGCGGAGCCTGGGCGATGCTGGTCACCACTTCCGGCTCGCTGCCGTCGCGCGGCTGGACCTGGACCACCGCGTAGCCGCGGGCGAGTGTTGCGGCTGGACCGAGGGCGGACACCTGTGCACGCAAGGCCTTGACCTCTGCGGTCTCCTGCTTGAGCAGGCGTGTGATGTCGCGGCGGATGGCGGCGGTGGCGCGGTCGAGTTCCTCGCGGCGCAACGTCACCTGGGTCAGGGGGTTCGCCATAGCGGGGCGGGAACGCACCTGGCTCAGGCCGTGGCGTTCGCGCCTGACCCAGGAGCGCAGGGCGGAGGAGAGGCGGGAGCGGGCGTCGTCAAGCATCTGGCGCTCGGCGACGACATCCGGAACCACACGCTTCGCGGCATCGGTGGGGGTAGCCGCGCGCAGGTCAGCGACATTGTCCAAGACGGGATTATCCGGCTCGTGGCCAATCGCTGAGACGACCGGCGTCGACGCCTCCGCGACCGCACGCTGCAGCGACTCCTCGGAGAAGGGGAGCAGGTCCTCGACGGAGCCGCCGCCGCGGGCGATGATGATCACGTCGACAGTCTCGTCCTCGTCGAGAGTGCGCAGCGCCTCCACGACCTGCGGGACGGTGCCGGCACCTTGAACCGGGGTGTTGATCACGCGGAAGTCCACCGCCGGCCAGCGGTCTTTCGCCACCGACAGCACGTCGCGCTCGGCGGCAGATCCGCGGCCGGTGATCAGCCCGACGCGGCGCGGCAGGAACGGCAGAGGCTTCTTCCGCGCCGGATCGAACAGCCCCTCAGCAGCCAACGTCTTGCGCAGCTGCTCGATCTTCGCCAGCAGCTCACCCTCGCCGACGTGGCGGATCTCGGTGACCCACAAAGAAAAGGAACCGCGTCCGGCGTAGAAGGCGGGTTTGCCGAGGACGATGACGCGGTCGCCGTCGTTAAGCGGGGCGTCGAGCGAGCGCACCATCTTCGTGTCCGCAGTGAGCTGAATGCTCATCTCTTTCTGCGTGTCACGCAGCGTCAGGTAGGAAAACCGCCACGACGGCTTCACATTGATCTGCGTGAGCTGACCCTCAATCCACAGCCAACCCAAACGCTCAATCCACTGCTTGACGCTGTCATTGACCTGCGAGACGGACCACGGCGCCTCCGGCGTGCTCTTCGGCGGTTGTGCGCCCGCCATGGGCATCAGCCCCCTTCCGTTGTGCGGGACCAGCTTACCTTTTCGCCCGCACATCCATTACCCTTGGGCACATGACGAGCACCGGAAAAAACGTCCTTCTCGCCGCCCCTCGCGGGTACTGCGCTGGTGTTGACCGTGCAGTGGAGACGGTGGAAAAGGCGCTGGAGAAGTACGGCGCCCCCATTTACGTGCGCAAAGAGATCGTGCACAACAAGTACGTCGTGGAGACGCTGTCCAAGCGCGGTGTCATCTTCGTCGAGGAGACCGATGAAGTGCCTGAGGGCGCGCACGTTGTCTTCTCTGCACACGGCGTTTCACCGGCCGTGCGCGAATCGGCACAGCAGCGACAGCTCATTGCTCTCGACGCGTCCTGCCCGCTGGTGACCAAGGTCCACAATGAGGTCAAGCGCTTCGCCCGCGACGGCTACCACATTCTCCTCGTCGGCCATGAAGGCCACGAAGAGGTCGAAGGTACCGCTGGCGAGGCGCCAGACGTGGTGCACCTGGTAGACGGTGTCGAGGGCGTCGACGCCGCCCCTCAGTTCCCGGAGGACCAGAAGCTGGTGTGGTTGTCGCAGACCACGCTGTCGGTCGACGAGACCATGGAGATCGTCGCTCTGCTGCGCAAGAAGTACCCGAATCTGGAAGATCCGCCGAGCGACGATATTTGCTACGCCACCCAGAACCGCCAGGTCGCGGTGAAGGCGATCGCGGAGAAATGCGAGCTGATGATCGTCGTCGGGTCGCAGAACTCCTCCAACTCGAAGCGCCTTGTCGAGGTCGCACTGCAGAACGGCACGAACGACGCTCACCTCATTGACTACGCGCACCAGATCGACGACGCCTGGTTCGACGGTGTGACGACGGTCGGTGTCACCTCCGGCGCATCCGTGCCCGAGATCCTTGTCCGTGAAGTCGTGGAATACCTCGCCGAGCGCGGCTACGACAACGTCGAGCAGGTCACCACGACCACCGAGACCATCACCTTCGCGCTGCCGCGCGACCTGCGCCCGCCGCGCCAGGCGGGGTAGTGGCGGCTAGTCGTCGTAGAGGTCTTCGCGGAGACGGTGGCTGACCCGCCGAGATGATCCGCGGCCGCCATCTCGGCTGTCCCATGCACTGTCGCGGCCGTCTTGCGCGCTGACGCGACGGAGATCACGCCCGTCCGAGCGTCGAGCATTGCTGCGCTGCACGGGTTCGTCTCGGCCCTTCGAACGTGCGTTGCTGGGCGCGAGACGTTGGGCGGGACGCCTAGAAGCGGAGGGCTCGTTGCTTCGTGCCAGTAGCTCTTCAACGGTGACCTTGCCCGGCGTGGTGGTCCGTTCACGGAAGCGTGTCGCCTCACGTTGGGTACGACGATTCGATTCGGAAGCCTGCCTGCGCTGGCGCTGTTCCTGCTGGCGGATCTCTTCGTTGTGCCTTTTCAGCAGCTGGTAGCGCAACAACGCGATGACCAGCGCACCGAGGGTCACCATTGCCATCACGGGGAAGAACTGCACCAGCGGATACAAAATGAGCAGGGCAGAGGTGCGTCCCAGCGATGTTTGGCCTTCCGGCAGTTGGAAGTACGCGTTGAGGGTGCCCGTTACCAACAAAAACAATGTGTACAGCAGCGGGATGGACGCAACGATGAGAAACAGCCCGCGCGGGTTGACAAACGTGACCACGACCAAGGAGGCCACCGCGAACAGCGCTAGGAACGGCCACCCGATTGCTTCGTTGTAGACGGACAGTAGGCCGCCAGTGACAAGGGCCGCGATGATGATGCCCACGCCGGATCCCGTCGAGAAACCGGGCATTGCCGGGTCTGACTGCGTTGAGGATCGGGACGTTGCATGCGACACGTTGTGTGATGTTACCGTGCCGCCGCGCGCGGACAGCTTTTACTCGACGTGGGAGTGCGAACTTTCTTCCCCGTTGGCGGTGCGTGCCCGGGCAGTCACCGCACGGAGTTCGGTGGGTTCACTAGTCGTACGCCCGGGCAAGTCGAGGTCTTTCAGCCGGCGTGCGGTGACCATGACGCGGGCGTCCATTGACCCGAGCGTGGCATTGAACGCCTCGACGGCCTTATCCAACGAGCCGCCGACGCGGTTGTAGTGCTCCGCCATGGTCCCCAACCGCGTGTACAGCTGCGCACCGAGCCGCTGCACCTCGGCCGCCTTCGCGTTGATGTCTTCTTGCTGCCATCCCAGCCCGACGGTGCGCAACAACGCGAACAGGGTGGAGGGGGTGGCGATGACAACGCCTCGCGCAAATGCGTCGTCAAGCAACTGCGGATCTTGCTCGAGCGCTGCGTCGAGGAAGGGGTCGGCGGGGATGAACATGACCACGAACTCGGGCGTCGGCGCGAAAGCCTCGACGTACGCTTTCTGCCCGAGTGTTGCCACGTGCTGCCGCAGTAGGTGGCTGTGCCTGCGCAGATAGCCGGCTTTCTCCTCGGGATCCTCCGTGTTGAGCGCGTCGAGGTAGGCGCTGAACGGCACTTTCGCATCCACCACGATGTTGCGGCCGCGGCTTAACCGGATGATCATGTCGGGGCGGAGCAGCTGACCGTCGATACGCGCTGCTTGCTGCACATCGAAGTCGCAGTACTTGACCATGCCGCCGAGCTCCACGACACGTTCGAGCTGCATCTCGCCCCAACGCCCGCGCGTGTTCGGTGAGCGCAGCGCGTTGACCAGCTGATCCGTGCGATCGCTCAGCCGCGAACTCGCACGCGTCACGGCCTGCACCTGCCCGGCGAGCGCTGAGTGGGCGACAGCGCGATCTTCATCCATGTCACGCAACTGCGCCGCGAGCTTATCGACGGCCCTCTCCAACGGCTCCAACTCCCGCCGCACATCCTGCCGCGGCGGCTGGGAAGGCGGGGATGCGGGGCGGCGCAATAGGTGCATCGCGGCCGCACCGGCAAGCAGCCCGAGAATGAACGCGAGGAAGACAAGGGTGAAAGTCAGCGCTGGGGACACAGAACTCATGTGTCTCACCCTTGCATACGGTTAGGACATGTCCTCGCCGCCACCCTTGGATGTACCGAACGGAAGTTCGAAACGGCGAGTTTTCCGTGCTGAGCCGTTCGAGCCGTTCGCGCCGTCGCCGCCGGTCTTCGCTGAGGCGGTCTTGTCCTCTGTCGTGTCCGCCGTCTTGTCCATTGCTTTGTCGGAGCGGCGTCGGGCGGCCACCTTGTTCCACTGGCGCACGAGCGTTGAGCCGGGGGAGGGGGCGGGTGCGTCGGGCTCGTCGTCAATGCTCGGCGCTTTCCAGACATGGTTGTCGATGAGCTCATCGCGTTGCGCCGCGCTTTCCTGCTCTTCTGCTTCGGCGAGCGCCTTGCCCACGTCGGTGGCGAACTCAAGGTCGCTTGCGCTGACTTCACCGGCGTGCAGCTGGAGCATGTCCTGCATGTAGCGGAAGATCACGGCAACGGTCGCGGCGGCGGGAACAGCTAGGAACGCGCCGACGAGGCCGAAGAGACCGCCGCCGACTGTGACGGAGACCAAGACGACCACAGGGTGCAGGTTCATCGCGCGGGACTGCAGCAGCGGGGAGAGGACGTTGCCTTCAAGCTGCTGGACGGCGATGACGATGCCCAGGACGATGAGCGCCTCGGTGAACCCAAGGGAAACGAGCGCGATGATCACGGCAAGCGCCCCGGCGACAATTGCGCCGACAAGCGGGATGAAGCCTGCCATGAACGTGATCACCGCAAGGGTGAACGCCATGGGCACGCCGACCGCCCACAGACCGACGCCGATACAGACAGCGTCGATAAACGACACGACCGCCTGGGCGCGAATGTATCCGCACAGCGTGTTCCAGATGCGGGTGAGCAGCTCGGTGGCGTGCAGTCCGGCGCGGCCGCCGGTGGCGGAGCGGACCCAGGGGAGGAACTTGGGGCCGTCGTTAAGAAAGAAGAAGGTGAGGACCACGACAACGACGAAGGTGATCATCATCGACGTCGCCGTGCTGATACCGGAGAAAATGCCGCCTGCGATCGCGCCGGCGCGGTTTTGGACCCAGGTGATCGAGTCTTGGACGACTTCGTTGATCTGCTCCGCATCCACGCTGAACGGCAGCGAATCCTGGTTCTGCAGCCATAGCGCCAGGCTTTGCAGCCCTTGCCCAGCCTGGATGGCAAGGACGCGGGAGTTCGTGATGATGTCCGGCAGGATCATCGACACGAAGAACACCAGCACAGCCAGCGCCAGCAGCATCGATATCAGCGCCGACAACGCACCGGGGAGGCCGTGTTTGCGCAGGAAGCTTGTCACGGGTTCGAGCACGGTGCACACGATCAGTGCGAGGACGATCGGCAGGATGCCGGCCCAGAATTTGCCCACCAGGTACGCCAGCGCACCGATGAGGATGAAGATGGCCACCATCCGCAGCGAGAACAGCGCGGTCGATTTCATCCACGAGTTGAACACCACCGCGCGGTCGACGCGGTTGTCGTATTCGTGGGATTTCTTGTCGCCGGCGTTAGCTTTATCGGAGGCTTTGACCTCCTCCGCGAGCTTTTGCGCGGAACCGGAGGCCATGGCGGCGCCCGCGTCCTCGCCACCCTTCGTCGTTTCAGTCACGGAGACTATTGTGCCCGAAGCACCAGCAGCCCCGCTAAGCAATGCTTATCGACGATTCCTCCCCGCTCACCCAGCAACCACACCCCGTCCGTGATACCTTGCCTGCGAACGCTGCTCTTCCCGTGCCGCGCCTGTTTGCTGAAAGGCCTCCCATGTCGCTGACTCCCGCCCGTTCCCTGAAAGTGACCGCAGCCGCGATGTCCCTCGCGCTCGGTCTGTCGTTCACCGCCGTACCAGAAGCTGTTGCGCAGTCCAGTCAGCCTGGAGGATCCAGCCAGGCAGCCGGTGGGCCGATCTCGTCCAGTCACGTGCATGTCGGCGCTACCTCTGCCGACATGAACTTCTCCTGGCGCACCGCTTACAACGGCCAGGAGTTTGTGAAGTACTACCCGACTGACGCCCCTGAGGCGGTGAACGAAGTGGCCGCTACGGAGGCTGACTTCGGCGCCATCGCCTACCGCGCCAACCACGCCACCGTCACCGGTCTGCAGCCGGGCACCGAGTACACCTACCAGCTCGGCTCCGATGAGGGCGGATGGAGCGAAGCGGCGACCTTCCGCACCCAGCCGGCAGGAGACAGCTGGAACTTCCTCACCTTGTCCGACGCCCAGATCGGTGTGAACCTCAAAGTGGACGAGCAGGCTGAAGCGTGGCGCACTGCGGTCCGCCAAGCCACCGGCGCCTACCCGGACTCCCAGTTCATCGTCCACGCCGGTGACCAAGCTGAGGGCTGGGGTGACCCGATCAAACAGTGGGAGGCGTTCTTTACCGCTGAAGAGCTGCAGTCCTACCCGCTCGCTATGGCGAAGGGCAATCACGAGCTGTTGCCCACGTCTATCGTCGATAAGCACTTCAAAGAGCACGGGAACCTGCCAAACGCGAAACCGGGTGACGCGAACTATTTCTTCGAGCGCAACAATGCCCTGTTCATCGTTTTGGACTCTAACGAAACCGGAAACAAGTACTCCGAGCCGATCGATTCGAAGCGCAAGCGGGCGATCGAAAAGCAGTCTCAGTTCGTGCGCGAGACTACCGCTGCCCACGGCGCGGACAAGGATTGGACCATCGTGGTCATGCACCACGCTCCGTACTCCCACGGTGGCCGCTACCACGAGAAAGAGATCACGCAGATGCGCGAAGGCCTTGCGCCGGTGTTCTCCGAAACCGGTGTGGACCTGGTGCTCAACGGCCACGACCACATGTACAACCGCAGCCACCTGATGAACGGCACCGAGCCCGTCATCCCGGAAGACACGCCGAAGCCCGGCGACGTGCTGCGCCCGAAGGCTAATGAGACCGTCTACATGACAACCACGACCGCAGGCGGCGGCAAATACTACGACTTCCACACCCGCGACGGTAAGAAGCGCAAGGAGTTCACCGATGTCTCCCAGACTTACGGTAAGGACTTTGCCATCCCGGAGATCGCTGTGTGGCGCCAGGACTACAACCCGGATTACGCCAACATTGAGGTGAGCAAGAATACGCTCACCGTGCGTACGCACAATGTCGCCGACAACTCGGTTGTCGACGAGTTCACCATCGACCGCAGCGGCGCAGCCCCTGCACAACCCGGTGGTGGCGAAGGCAATGGCAGCTCCTTCGGTTCTTCTGGCTCCTCCCAGCGCAATAGCTAGGGCGGTTCCGCTTGCTCGGCAGGCGGGTGACATTGCCCGTCAATTCGGCCTCGAGCTGTAACCATAGCCGCGCTAGCCTGCGGCTGGCCGCGCCCCGGCCCAGTCTGAACTGGCAGCCGGGGCGTACGTTATGATTGGCCAGCGTGAGCCTTACTCTTGGAATCGTCGGCCTGCCTAACGTGGGCAAATCCACCCTGTTCAACGCGCTGACCCGCAATGAGGTTCTGGCGGCGAACTACCCGTTTGCCACCATTGAACCCAACGTCGGCTTAGTGCCACTGCCGGACAAACGCCTGGACCGCCTCGCGGAGATCTTCGAGTCCGCGGAGATTCTTCCGGCGACGGTGTCGTTTGTCGACATCGCAGGCATCGTCAAGGGTGCGTCCGAGGGCGAGGGCATGGGCAACGCCTTCCTCGCCAACATCCGCGAGGCGGACGCGATCTGCCAGGTGGTTCGCGCATTTGCTGACGACAACGTCATCCACGTCGACGGCCACGTCGACCCAGCCAGCGATATCTCTGTGATCAACACTGAGCTCATCTTGGCCGACCTGCAGACGATCGAGAAGGCCTTGCCGCGCCTGGAGAAAGACGGCCGCAAAGACAAGGACATCGCTGCCCAGGCCGCCGAGGCCAAAAAGGCACAGGAGATCCTGGAGTCAGATCGGACGCTGTTCGCCGCCTCCAAGTCAGGCGAGATTGACCTCGCGCTCGTGCGCGATTTGCACCTGATGACCGCGAAGCCGTTCCTCTACGTGTTCAACTCCGACGAGGGGGTGCTCACCGATGACGCGAAGAAGGCCGAGTTGCGCGAACTCGTTGCGCCTGCTGAAGCCGTGTTCCTCGACGCGCAGACTGAGACCGAGCTCCTTGAGCTTGACGACGAAGACGCCGCCGAGCTCCTCGCCGCCGTCGGCCAGGACGAGCCAGGCTTGTCGACGCTCGCGCGCGCCGGCTTTGAAACCCTCGGCCTGCAGACCTACCTGACTGCTGGTCCGAAGGAGTCCCGCGCCTGGACGATCCACAAGGGCGACACTGCTCCGAAGGCCGCCGGTGTGATCCACACTGACTTTGAGAAGGGCTTCATCAAGGCTGAGATCGTGGCCTTCGATGACCTCGACGAACTCGGCTCCATGGCCGAGGCCCGCGCGAAGGGCAAGGTCCGCCAGGAGGGCAAGGACTACGTCATGGCCGATGGTGACGTGGTTGAGTTCAAATTTAACGTGTAGCGTTATTGACGCTTCGCGTTATGGGGGATAGGGTGAAGCATGATCCAGTCGTTCGCTGACAAGGACACTGAGCGTCTGTGGAATCGAGAGCGGGTTCGCTCGATCGATTCCCGCATTCACTCAGTAGCGCTGCGCAAGCTTCGCCAGCTTGGGTACGCGCAGACTCTTGATGAGTTACGGATTCCCCCGGGAAACCGGCTCGAGGCGTTAAAAGGTGATCGGCGGGGTCAGTTCAGCATACGAATCAACGACCAGTGGCGGATCTGTTTTCGGTGGTCCGCCGCGGGGCCAGAGGAGGTTGAGATCGTTGACTACCACTGACAAGCTCCCTCCGGTTCACCCCGGTGAGATCCTCATGGAGGACTTTCTCAAGGAAATGGGGATCACCCAGCACAAGCTCGCCGTCTCCATCGGCGTTCCGCCCCGCCGGATCAACGAAATTGTTCACGGTAAGCGCGCTGTAACCGCGGACACTGCTCTTCGTCTAGCGAAGTTTTTCGAGATGAGCCCCCAGTTCTGGCTCGGGTTGCAGACCCAGTACGACCTGGATGTGGCAGAAGACAAAATCCTCGCCGAGATCGAGCGAATTCAGCCGGTTCACGCTGTCTCGGCGTAGCGGTTACCCGAACCAGGTCCGTCAGCGTGAGGATATGCACGCGGATGATTCGAACTAGGGAATTTGGGGCCGCCGTCGCGTGGACTTGAGTTCCGAGCGCCGCTTTTTCGCTTCGAGACGGCGTCGCACCGAGCCGCGCGTCGGCTTCGTCTTCCGCTGCGGGGGAGGCGGCGGGGCGAGCGCCTCCCGCAATAGGGTGGCCATGCGCTCGCGCGCCTCAGCACGGTTGCGGACCTGAGACCGCTGCGTCGACGCGCTCACGGTGAGCACCGTGCCGGCCAGGCGGTGTTCTAGGTTGCGCAGGGCGCGGCGGCGTTGGGCGTCGGAAAGCGATGCGCATTCCGCGATATCGATGGAGAGCTGCACTTTGCTGTCCGTCGTGTTGACGCCCTGGCCGCCCGGGCCCGACGCCTTCGCGAACCGCTCCGTCAGATCCGCGGCGGCGATGACGAGGCCGCCGGGGATGCCCGGGCCGGGTGCGATGGTCAGGTCGTTCATACCGCCCAGCTTAGTTAGAGTTGTTTCCGGATCAGACCCGCCGTGCGAGATCAGGGTAGTGTACGACCACTCCGTCACCGTCGACCTCCAACTCGACGTCGACTCCCCGTGTTCTGCTTTTGTATCGGACAGTTTCAGCATCGACGGAGCGGTAGTACTGGTCTGATGCGATCACCTGGAGGGACGGTATATCAATCCAAGCCATGATCAGCTGCGTTTTCGGAACCTGAGTCTCAAGCAGCGTCAAGCGACGAATAGGCATTGTGTTGGTGAGAGGGCACAGACCGAGATCGCGATCGAGTGCGGCTTTCAGGTCGGCTGACTGGACGATACCGGGGGGATGGTGCGAAAAGGCAGGTAGCTTTCGACTGAAACTCGGTCGAGTTCAAGTTCAACGTGTAACGCGGGGTGTTAATGACGCTTCGCGTTATTGGGGTAGTTTGAAGCGTAGCTCAGTAGTTCACCGACAAGGACGCTGAACGATTGTGGAATCGAGAGCGAGGTGGAGATTTTGACTACCACTGCCAAGCTCCCCCTATACATGAACTAGCCCCCGAAAGTTGGACTGGTTTAATTCTAGGCTGTGAGGGGTTCAAGGGTCTGATTCTAATACTGCATCGGGGTCAGGCCCTTTCAGCGAACTTCGTGCTCTCAATGAAAACTGCTCCCCACTAGTCGGTAACTGATTTCTCAGTCCAACTAATGGGGTGCAGTTCACCCCAGGCTGGCGGGGTTTTTACTTGTGCTCATTGCTGGCCACCGCCCAGGAGCCGAGCGAGACGGTGGATCTGCTGATCACTCAGCGGGGGAGCAGCGGCGATGCGGCTCACGGCCGACTCGATATCCTCAAATGTCGGCTGGCGGCCGGTGGGGCGTTTGAGGGCCTCGAGGTCAGCCCTCTCGATCTTGATGCGCCCACCGATTTTCCTGGCGCGCAGATGCCCCTCGGAGATGTACTTGCGGAGGGTGGAGTAGCCGCCGAAACCTTCGGCCACCGCATCCTGCAGGGTAAGAAGTGTTTTCTCGTCTTCTAGTGACGGTAAGGCGAATGCGCCCATGGAAACTCCCGGTAGCGTTTCTCCTTCCGTCAAGAAGGCGCTACCGGAGCCAATCGGCGCTCCGGCCCGGGGTCCATCCCCTCAGGCGTATTCGGCGAGCCCGTTCCGTCGCGCGGGCCAGTGGCGACCATTGTCGCCAGACGTCCAATCCAGTGACGCCCCAGGCAATTACTCCCGTCATGCTGCAGATGAAGGATAGTCACACCAGCACAACGTGACACCAGAATAACACGGATGAGCGGCCCAGAGCGTGACTGAGCGCTGTGAAGTTGTAGTTATGTGAAACGTGGTGGTCCAGTTCAACATATAGTGCTCTGCCGTAATTACTCTTCTGATATTGATCAATTTGGGGCTGCGCGTTCAGGTATAAGGAATCGGTTATCCATTAAACTCTCTAAAGCTGGATCTGGAGCGACCTTGTTTATGGGGAGTAACTTGCGCGACTGGAGGCGTGTCCCGTGAGGACTAGAGCAGGCTACATTGACCGAAGTAAGCTGAAGAACTGGGCCGATACTCGTAATTCGGAGTCTGAACTCCCGCGTCTGGTTCGTCGTCTCATCCTTGAAACGACACCGGGGTTGGTCCAGCTAGGGATGCCCGCAGGCGACGGCGTGGCAGCAGGGGATTGGGACGGTTCTGTTCGGGCAACCGAAGCGACGGCTTGGGTTCCAGATGGTTTGTCGGTATGGGAGTTGTCGGTTAATTCCAGCCCTAACAAGAAGGCCGATGAGGACTATTCTAAGCGAACAGACACTCCAGACGGCACACGGACCGCTGAATGCACCTATATCGAAGTGATCCTGCGCACTTGGACGGCACGGGACAAGTGGGCTACAAATAAGCGAAACGACCAGGTCTGGAGAGACGTCAAGGCTTTCGGGCTTGATGATATCGAGACCTGGCTTGAGGCCGCCCCAATTACATGGGCGTGGCTGTCGGAAGAACTGGGGCTTTCTCCATACGGACTTCGCACCGGTCTGACCTGGTGGCGAGATTGGGCAGCACAAACGAATCCAACATTGATACCGAAAGTTGTGCTCGCCGGTCGAACTGACACTGCCAAGGATCTTGAAGACCGGCTTGGTTCATCCGGCTCCGTCACTACGATTGCTGGCGCCTCGATGGAGGAAGTATGCGCCTTCATCGCTGCGATCGCCGTCAACCTTGATGACCAGGGCAGCGGCCAGATGCTCGCACGGCTCGCATTCGTCGACGACATATCCACATGGAGGCAGTTGACAACCTCGTCCCAACCGCTCGTCTTGGTCCCTCGCAGGCCCGAGTTGGCAAGCGAGATCCCCGCAGGTACTGTGCACAACTTTTGTGTGCCGGTTGTCTCCAACGAAGGTGCCGACGTCACACTTCCAGCGTTGGATGCTGCTGAGGCAGCAGTCGCGCTGACGAGCGCCGGAGTCACAGATAGAGATAGGGCCGATGAGCTCGGTAGGCTCGCACGGCGAAGCTTGACCGGTCTGCGGCGAAACTTGGCTGTAAAGGCCGTCCTGCATCGACCGACCTGGGCTGATGCGAGTCCGTCCCGAAACTTCCGATCAATCCTGTTGGTTGGCTCCTGGGGAGACAATGCAGAATGGGATCGTTCGATCCTCGAGGCGCTCACGGGAACCGACTACGAGTCGTTTAGAGAGGCGATCACAGGAACAGCCGACAATCCTACCGATCCTCTGGTAATCCGCACTGGCGAAGCTTGGCATCTTGTCTCACCGGTGGATGCTTGGATGCTGTTGGTGCCGAAGCTGACTCACGATGACATGAAGCGGTTCGAGACCATCGTCGAGAGGGTCTTCGCAGAGGATGATCCGGCCCTCGACCTACCGCGGGATCAACGGTGGAGAGCATCGATTGATGGCAAAACCCGTCGCTACTCCGGTGACCTCCGCCGCGGCCTCGCTCAGTCGCTCGCTCTATTGGGAATGTACGGCGAAACTGTCGTCTTGTCGGGTGGAGTATCAGGGTCAGACTTCGCAAACTATCTGGTTGGGAAGCTACTCGAATGGGCGTCGACAGATGATACCGGGCGAGCGTGGCAATCATTAGCTGACATCTTGCCCCTCCTCGCTGAGGCCGGGCCGGACGCCTTCCTCGATGCGGTCAGTGCAGCAACAGCGGGCGATGCCCCTCTATTGGCCACCATGTTCCAGGACAACGCCGACGAATCGGGAATCTTCTCGGGCGGAACTCCCCACAGCAATCTGCTGTGGGCGCTCGAGTGCGTGTCCTGGTCCTCTGATCATTTCGGACGTGCTGTCGATCTCCTGGCACGCCTTGACGAGATCGATCCGGGTGGTCGGCTGGCTAACCGTCCCGCGGCCTCTTTGGCTGCAATGTTCCGCCCGTGGCATCCAGATAGCTCTGTCGATCCTGACCGGCGACTTATTGTCCTCGACACGTTGCGCCGAAGACGCCCTGGCGTCGCCTGGAAGTTGGAGTGCAGCATGCTTCCTGAGGGGCACGGGACACATTTCCCGATTAGTACACCTGCGTTCCGAACTTGGAGGCCGGACAAACTATCTGTGACATACGGCGAATTCTGGAAGATGACGACCGCCGCGGTAGAGCGTTGCATCGAAGATGCTGGTCAGGATGCGCAGCGCTGGTCAACGATCCTTTCTCACACGGCAGAGTTACCACCAGCAGACCGAGCGCGAGTGGTGGATGCTCTCGAATCGATGGCCGACCAGCCGCGGTTTACGGCTGACTTTCGAGAAGCGGTGTGGCGAACCCTGGTGGACCTCATCGGCCGTCATCGCAAGTTTCCGGATGCTGCCTGGACACTTCCCGACGAGGAACTCGGCAAGCTCGACGCACTGGCAGCGCGCTACCAGCCGAGGTCTGCGTATGTCCGACTGATCGGACTCTTTCAATCATGGACTCCGTATATCGGCGCTCACAAACAAGATGATTATGAAGCCTTTGAACGTGAGCTCGGGCGCCGACGCGTCCAAGCCGTAGAGAAGATCGAGGCCGAGGGCGGTTTTGACGCCATCACGAGACTGGCACGAGACGCGTCGGTGCCGGGGGCCGTTGGTATCGCCTTGGCGAAAATCGGCTCGTCGCACGATGATGAGTTGCTCGGTTGGTTGACGTCTGCCGACCAGGATCTCGCCAGCACCGCGATGTCGTATTTCTCGACTCGCTATTCCCTAGAAGGTTTCGCTCTGATCACAGACTTCCTTGAACAGAGCGATCTTACGGTCGATCAACGTGTTCGACTCCTGCTTGTCGCGCGCGACAACCTCGCGGAGGTATGGGCTCTGGTTGATACGGACCCGGATCTTGAGGCCCGGTACTGGAGGGCATTCCAGACAATCGGCTTGGGGCAAGACATTGACAAGATCGACGAAATTGCTGAGCACTTGATCCAAGTTGGCCGCCACGCCGACGTTGTACATCTCATGAGCATGTACACCCACATCGACAAGGACGGTCCGCGTCCCCAGGTAGCGAAACTCATTGTGCGAGCACTGGACGGGCTCCTGGCAGATCAAACTCCATCTGCCGCTGCTCGTGATCTATCGTCCTATGATTTTCAGCGGCTCTTCGCCTACCTCGAAGCTATGCGCGAGCACCTTGAGCCTGGCTGCCTTGTTCGACTACAGTGGTCGTACCTTCCGGCGCTCGGCTATGACGCGAGAGTCCCAGCGCTATCCGAAAGCTTAGCTGCCGACCCTGCAAAATTCGTCGAGATCGTGTGCACTGTTTACCGTGCCCGGCCGAGCGGCGAGGACGGAGAAGGCGCCGAGGACCCGGCTGGCGAAGAACAACACGACGCTTCCCTGGCAACCAATGCGTACCGCTTACTCAATGCATGGGACACACCGCCCGGCCTCGTCGATGGCGTCATGAATGCCGAGGTGCTTCGAGCCTGGCTTGATCGAGCTATGGAGCTCCTGGCTGAACGAGGCCGGACCGAGGTCGGCCTGCAGCAGATTGGCCAGGTTCTCGGCCACACCCCACCAGACGCTGACGGCACCTGGCCGGGCAACGTCGTGCGGGATCTCATTGAAGAAGTGCAGCTTGATCACATTGAGACCGGTTTGTGCCTCTATATCCTTAATAGTCGTGGAGTTACTAGTCGCGGCTTGGAAGACGGCGGCGAGCAGGAGCTCAGGCTTGCTGCGGACTATCGAGTCAAGGCCCAAGCATTCGCCGACATCGCGCCTCGAGTGGCTGGTTTGTTTAGGAGAATCGCTGCCTCGTACGAAAACGACGCACGACGGAACGAGGAGGACGCAGAACGTTTCCGGCGCGGGCTGCACTGAGCGGCATAAATCGCGTCACACAGCGAGTTTGCAGGACACTGTGAGCTGGAGTGTGTATGCACATCGCTCGAGACGTTATAAGAATATGGAATGTGGTCGAGTCCAAGTTCAACGTGTAACGCGGGGTGGAGAAGCTCCCCCTGCACGTTACTTCTGAAACTGCTGACCTTTCGATCGCAGTCATTGAGCCCCGTGGCCGACAACAGGTTCGAGTCGATCCAGCTAGCTGGCCTGCTGGATGAGGATAAGCTCGCGGGCGGCATGCGCGTGAAGCTGACCATTCTCGATGGGGAGTTTATGGAGGGATGATCGATTGGCTGAGCATCACACGGCCATCGTCGTCGGTGGTGGCCAGTCCGGCCTAGCCACGGCATACTACCTGCGGCGCTTCAAAGTGGACTTCTTGGTCTTAGACAATCAAGAGGAACCCGGCGGAGCGTGGTTGCACGCGTGGCCTTCACTGACGCTTTTCTCCGCCGCGGGGTTCTCCAACCTGCCCGGCTGGCCTATGCCGCAGTACCCGGGGTATCCGCCGGCACGCCATGTCATCGACTACCTCGAACACTACGAACGGCGCTACGACCTCCCGGTTCGGCGCCCAGTGCGCGTTCGCAGCGTTTCTCTTGATGGTGGGGTGTTCCATCTGGACACGTCTGCCGGTCAGTTCACAGCAGAGCACGTGGTCCGCGCCCTTCGTGCCCCACTATCCTGGCACCTTCCGCGGACGCCAGTGGCACTCGTCGACCTACCCCGGGCCTGAACCATTCCGCGGCGCGAAGGTCGCGGTGGTCGGTGGGGCGAACTCGGGTGCCCAGATCGCTGCCGACCTCATCGGGCCGTCGGAGGTCACATGGTTCACGCTTGAGGAGCCTCGCTGGATGCCTGATGATGTCGATGGCCGTGATCTTTTCTTACGCAGCCGCCGTCCGATTCTCGGCGGTGATTCCGGCCCGACCCTCGGGGATATTGTCGCGCTTCCTCATCTACGTGAGCTCCGCAACTCCGGTCAGCTCACCGCTACCCCCATCTTCGATAGCCTGAGCGAGCTCGACCACGACCACCTGATTTGGTGCACGGGTTTCCGTCCGGCTCTCGGCCCATTCCGCCACCTCATGCGCGGCCGCGAAACCGCGGTGAAGAATCTGCATCTAGTTGGTTACGGCAACTGGACCGGCGACGGTTCGGCAACCCTGATGGGTGTCGGGCCCTTTGCCAAACACACTGCCCGGGTAGTCGCGGGCCGTGTCGATGAAGCTCGGCACCAAAAGTTTTGAGATGACGCTTGGTCCCTAAGCAGCTCGATCCTTCCATGATCCGCGTTGGAGAGCCAGCGCGCTGGGCGAAGGCGTGTCTCAGCGCTTCGCTTGCGCAGCCCGCAGGCCGTTCAAAATCACGATGACTTCGGCGACCTCGTGAACCAACACGACGGCGGCCAGGCCCAGCACGCCGCTGATCGCCAGCGGCATCAACACGATGATGATGGCCAGAGACAGCACGATGTTTTGGTTGATGATCCTGCTGCCTCGGCGGGCGTGCTGCAGCGCTTGCGGGATCAGCCGGAGGTCGTGGCCGGTGAAGGCGACGTCAGCGGACTCGATCGCGGCGTCAGAGCCGGTCGCTCCCATCGCGATGCCCACCGTCGCGCCCGCCAGTGCCGGTGCGTCGTTGATGCCGTCGCCGATCATCGCCGTCGGCGTCTTGGAGGAGAGTTCGGCGACAATGCTCGCCTTGTCCTCGGGTCGCAGCTCGGCGCGCACGTCGTCGATTCCGGCGATTTCAGCCAGCGCCCGGGCGGTGCGAGTGTTGTCACCGGTGAGCATGCTTACTTCCACGTCGTTGGCGTGCAGGGCCTGCACGGCTTCGGGCACCTCGGGCCGCAACTCGTCGCGGACCCCGATCGCCCCAGCGAGAGCGTCATCGACGGTGACCAGGACGCAGGTCTGGCCCTCGGACTCCATGCGCTCAACGTCTGCCTTCAACGGCCCGGCGTCGATCCACCGGGGGCTGCCCACCAGCACCCGTCGACCTTCGACGGTGCCGCTGATGCCGTGCCCGGCTTCCTCGCTGATGTCCAGGGCGGCGGGCGCTTCGGGCCCCGCTGCCGCGATCGCCGCGGCGAGGGGGTGCGTGGATTGCTGCTCAACTGCCGCCGCGAAGGCAAGCACTTGCGCCCGATCGAATCCGTCTGCCGGGATCACGCCGGTAACCTCGGGCTGGTTGCGGGTGAGGGTTCCGGTCTTGTCCACCGCCAGGTGACGGATGCCGCCGAGCCGCTCGAACGCCGCGCCGGACTTGATGACTACTCCGAACCGGCTGGCCGCGCCGATCGCGGCCACGACCGTCAGCGGCACGGAGATTGCCAGCGCGCACGGCGACGCTGCGACCAGAACCACTAACGCACGGGTGATCCACGTCTCGGGGTCGCCCAGCAGCGAGCCGATCACGCCGACCAGCACCGCCAGGATCATCACCCCGGGCACTAGGGGTTGGGCAATCCGGTCGGCGATCCGGGCGCGGTCGCCCTTTTCCGCCTGCGCCTGCTCAACCAGGTCCACGAGTGTGGTCAGCGAGTTGTCCGTTCCAGCTGCGGTCGTCTCGACCTCCAGCACACCGGCGGAGTTGATCGCTCCCGCGGGGACCTCGTCGCCGGGCGCGACCTCCTCCGGAATGGATTCTCCGGTGATCGCTGAGGTGTCAAGGCTGGAGCGCCCAGACCGAATGATGCCGTCCGTGGCGATCCGCTCCCCGGGGCGCACGAGCATCAGCTCGCCAGCCACGAGGTCCTTCGCTGCGACTTCGACCGCCGTGCCGTCGCGTAGCACCGTCGCGGTCTGCGGTACCAACTTCAACAGTGCCCGCAGTCCGCCCTGGGCCCGGTCCATCGCCTTGTCTTCCAGTGCCTCGGCGATCGAGTATAGGAACGCTAGCGCCGCGGCCTCTCCGACGAAGCCGAGGATCACCGCGCCGACCGCGCTGATCGTCATCAGCAAGCCAATGCCGAGCTTGCGCTTCATGACAAGGTTCCGTATTGCGCCGGGCGCGAAGGTATACGCCCCTAGCAGCAGGCCGACCCAGAACAGTACTGTTGCGGGTGTCTCCAGCCCGGACCAGTCCAGCGCCAGGCCTATGCAGAGGGCTACGCCGGAGAAGATTGGCAGTAGCAACTCGGGGTCCTTCCACCATGGCCGATCGAGCTCTTCGATCTCCTTGGCGGGTTCGTGTTCGCACCCACACGCCGAGCTCATACGTCCGCTCCCTTCTCGCCGCAGCCGGGCACGGAACACTCAGGGTCGATGCAGGGGGCGTTTTCATCGACAGCCAACGTCGCGTTCACCAGCGCGTCGAGCGCTGCCGCGAGGTGCGGATCGGCGATTTCGTAGCGGGTCTTGCGGCCCTCTGGCTCGGCGACGACGATGCCGCAGTCGCGCAGGCAGGTCAGGTGGTTCGAGACGTTCGAGCGGGTTAGGTCCAGGTCGCGCGAAAGCACGGCCGGGTAGCTCGGGCCGTCAAGTAGGGTCATCAGGATTCTGGAACGCGTCGGATCCGCCATGGCCCGGCCGAGCCGGTTCATGACGTCGAGGCGTGAAGCAATAGTCAGCATGTGCTGAACAATACACGGTACGCTGAACTATTCAACGTAGACTGTACTGACAGTTACGCGAAGGTCATGTGACCTGCAAGAATTAGTCGATGGGGTAGCCGATGACTAGTCCTTTGCGGTTTGGCTGGCACCCCAAGACGGGGGTGACGCGGGTGGCGAACTTCTCCAGAATCTTCACGTTGGCGTCCACGCCCATCCCGCAAAACCAATGCGTGTTTCCGTGCGCCCCATATGTTCTCTGTGTACTGACGCAAATTACTGTTTTTTGATTGTTGCAGGCTAACGAGAAAGTAACTTTGCAACGACATACCGTGGAGTTCAAGTTCCACGTATAGCCCGGTGCTCACCACCCACCCTTGCGGATGAACATGGCAGGCGAAGGAACCCCAATGCGTGATATCGAAAGCCTCGTCGCCGTCGACAATCCGGCCTGGCCCCATCTTCAGCAGGCGCTGGCCGAATCCGACGCCGCCGTGCTGCCCGTCGACCCAGAGCAAGGGCGGCGCTCGCTGTGGGAGCTGCAGGTCACCGCCGCGTCGGCGATGGGAGCCGTCGCGCTGCACACCGGTGGCATCGTCGTAGACCACGGCTGGGTGCGTCTGTACGGCGGCGGCAGCGAGCACTTGCCGAGCATCGCCGAAGCCAACGGGCTGGGAGGTTCCGTTTCAGCGCCGCCCGGCGAGCTCGTCGTCGGGCACGATGTTCTAGGTGGCCTATTCGCCATCGACGGCGGTGCGCTGGGCGTCGCACCCGGCGAGGTCTGCTATTTCGGGTCGGACACCCTCGAATGGGACGGGCTCGGTGGCGGCTACTCGGCATTCCTCCTGGCAGCGCTGGCCGGGCTGGCAGGACGAGGTGGCGTCCTTGGCGCTGAACCAGGGCATCTTTCTCTACCCTCCGCCGTCCACCGTCCAGGGCGGTGGCGTGAGCAAGGCGACGAGGTCGGTCGTCAGTATCCGGGAGCTGCTGGGCACTGCGTGATACGAGGGTCGGTGCAGAGGATAGGACCAACTCCCTTCGAAGTCCCCTGCGACGGTATCCTCCGACTGGATCCCGATCCCGGTGATCTGCCCCGAACTAGGGGATCTGCGGCCGTCGCCGCGTCGACTTGAGCTCTGAACGCCGCTTCTTCGCTTCGCGGTGTCGCCGCACCGAGCCCCGCGTCGGTTTGGTTTTGCGGCGCGGGGGAGGGGGTGGGACGAGCGCCTCGCGCAACAGCGCGGCCATACGCTCGCGAGCCTCGGCGCGGTTGCGGGCCTGCGACCGCTGGGTCGACGCGGCCACGGTGAGGACGGTGCCGTCCAAGCGGTGCTCGAGGTTGCGTAGGATGCGGCGACGTTGGGCGTCGGAAAGCGATGTGCACGCAGCGACATCGAGGGAGAGCTGCACCTTGCTGTCCGTGGTGTTGACGCCCTGACCACCCGGACCCGACGACTTCGAGAACCGTTCCGTCAGGTCGGCGGCGGCGATGACCACACCGCCGGGGACCCCCGGGCCGGGCGCAATGGTCAGATCTTTCATGCCGCCCACCCTACAAGCGGATACCCACAGCTTTGGTATAGGCTCGGTGCTGGTGTGGGAGCTAGCCGCGCTCGGGGTAGCGCACGAGGAGGTCGTCGCCGATGACGGCGCCGTCGTTGAGCGTGGCCTCGCTCACCTTAGCCCCATCAGCACCCATCCCCATGATGTGCTCAACTTCGTCGCCGTGGGCGAGGAGATGGTCGGCGATGATGCGTCGGTGGCAGCGCCACCACACCGCCTCGGAGCACATGATCGCTGTGGGGGTTTCGGTGGCGCTCGCCCGTAACTGCGTGAGCGCGTCTGAGAACTCCTCGCCAAGCGCATGGTCGGCGTAATTGTGGAAGCTGCGGTTACGCCAGTTGCCGTTGACCTCAAACGGTACGGAGTGAGACACGTTGCGCCGCCCGGTCAGGCCCTCGCTTCTGCTGTAAGTGATGCCGTGCGTGGGAAGGTGTTCGGCGAGGTGGTCGTCGTTGAACCACGGGTACTTCCTGGACCCGGGCAGCTTGCGCACATCCACGATGGATTCCACACCGGCAGCCCTAATCATCTCGGCAAAGTCTTCGAACTCGAGGTTAGAGTGGCCCACAGTGAAAATGCGCATGCCTACAACGCTACGCGTGAGGCCGTCGCACCCGCATCAGTGTCCGAGTGAAGCAAGCTAGGCTTCGGGGTTGCCTACGCAGAACTCGTTGCCTTCCGGATCCTGCATGACTGTCCATACGAGCCCCGGCACCTCGTGGGTGCCCAGTTCGGTGGCGCCCAAACCCTTGAGACGCTCCACTAGAGTCTCGCGTTCAACGCCGCCGCCATCGATATGCATGCGGTTTTTCCCAGGCGTGGGATCCTCAACGCGCTGAAACCCCAGTGCCGGAGTGGAATCGACCATGACGAAGTCACCGTAGTCGGCAGAGATCCCGCAGCCAGTTGCAGCTGACCAGAACTCGGCGAGCTTAGAAGGATCGTGGCAGTCGAAGGTGATTTGGCGGATACCGAAGGTGATGTCACTCATGGTCCCCATTGTGGGCTCGAGCCATGGCACCTGCAATATTTCTTCGTTTGGTGACATAACCGCTCGGTTAAGTGTCTGATTGAGTGAAGGGAAACTTGAGATGGGTGCCCTCTTTCGTTTCAGTCGCGTTAGGCTGTCGGTGGTCAAGGTCTCATCGGGCCGAATCGATTCCGCGCGATATCGATCTGCCAAGAATCTAGGTTTAGTTGGCCATGACGATTATCTCCGGTCCCGATCACTCTTCCGTCATCCTTCACTCCCACAGTGAAAGCGCTTCCAGCAACCACCGCTACAATCCGCTGCCAACTTCGAACATCGCACTGGCCGTAGTCATTGCTGCCTGCAGCCACTACTGTGCCCTCGGAGGTTAACCCGACGCTGTGGTAGGCACCGGCTGACACGGAGACAACGTTCTCCCACTGCTCGCACCCATCCCAGTGTGCCTTCATCCCAGCGCAGATTACGTGACCATCGGACATCAAACCGATTGAGTGTAGATAACCGGCGGAAACGCTCTGAAGATCTCTCCAGTCCGAAACGTTGCACTGGCCTCGAGAGTTGTTCCCCGCTGCTAACGCCCGGCCATCAGCGCGCCTGCTAACGACGTGCCAGTCTCCCGCTGCAACCTCGATTACTTCTCGCCAGTCGTGAAGAGAATCGGATTCGAATCGGCCGGCAACACGCACATTCCCTTCGTTGTCGGTCCCAATGCTGAAGCGTCATCCTGCGGCAACGGATACCATGCTCATCCATTCATCGACATTGCATTGTCCGGCGTGGTTCCAACCGACCGCTTGAACCGTTCCGTCCGTTTGCAGGCCAAGGGTGTGGGACTTCCCAGTATTACGGGCCAGGTGGACCGGAGATGCACTGACCGAATGCAGGCCATTCCATTCGGAGACATTGCACTCTCCATCGAAGTTTGCTCCGGTGGAAAGCGTCGTTCCATTCGAGGCAATACCAATGGTGTGGTTTGCCCCCGCGGCAACAATGCTCCTACCCCAACGGGTAGCGGAGCCCGCGTTCTGCATGGCTCACCACCTTAACGGTCATCTAGGTCGTAACGCATGGATGTTTTTAGCGCAGAGGTTGGGAATGCGATTTTTTGGTTCTGGTCCTCGAGTATCCAACCTTGCAGGCTCTCCTGGTTATCCTCATTTATGTCTGATTATGTAGACGTAGTTTGGCCGAGAAGCGGTCCAAGATATTATCCCTGCATATATCGAGGTAATCGTCGAGTCGGCAGAGCACCAGCAGAACAAGGAATACGGAAATGTCAGACACTAGCGAGTTTGAAGATCGTTCAAGCGATTGGAAAACGGGCACCTGGCCACAGAAACTGTGGCGCGAGGCGGTAGGGGAAACCATTCGCGAAGCGAGGACTGAACGTGGGGACCGGCTAACAGACGTCGCGGAGCGTGCGGGGGTTTCCACGCAGTATCTATCGGAGATTGAGCGCGGCTTAAAAGATCCGTCATCTGAGGTGCTTCATGCTGTCTCGGGTGCGCTCGATCTGACAACACGTGAAGTAACGCGCCGGTCATCCGAGCTAATAGAGTGTGCAACCGCGCGTCTAGAGGTGTTTCTCGCGGCTTGATTCTGCTAACAGCAGAATGCGTTGCTGCCAGAGAAGAGCCGGTTTTACCATCCACTCATGAACATTCTTCTTCTTGGTGGAACTGGGTTTTTAGGAGCGCACATTGCGCGAGCTGCCCTGACGCGAGGGCACAAGGTGACGTGTTTGGCGCGGGGAACCAACCCTCCCATAGACGGCGTACGGTTCGTGAAAGGCGACCGAGATACTGAAACGGCTCTGAATCCAGTAGCAGATGATTCATGGGATTCGGTCATTGATCTGACGAGCCAGCCGAAACACGCGAGCCGGGTGGTCGAGCAACTTACGGCTGGTCAGGCTATATTCGTATCTTCGAGCAGCGTCTATGCAGACCCGTCTGTGATCAATGCAGAATCAGATGAGATCGTTCCTCCCCTCCAGGATGACTTCATGGTGGACATGCAGCAATACGCCGCGGCGAAGGCAGCATGCGAGAAGGCGTACTTAACAGCATTTCCAAAGGTACTCGTCATTCGACCAGGGTTGATTGGCGGCGCAGGAGATGTAACAGGGCGCAGCGGTTACTACCCATGGCGGTTCGCTAATCCTGTTGCGGATGAAGTCGTTGTGCCGGATCCAAGCTTCCCCGTTGCCATGATCGATGCTCAGGATCTAGCAGACTGGATTGTTAGGTGCGCAGAAAACCGTGCGGACGGTGTAGTAAACGTGGCCGGCGAGCCGACCACCCTTGCAGAGGTGCTCGCAATCTCGCAAAAGATTGCGGGTAATGGTGCCCAGCCGAGAGTAGTAAACGACCAGATGCTTTCAGAACATGGTGTGTCTCCGTGGATGGGTCCTGAATCTTTACCGTTGTGGATACCTGGAACTGACCTACGCAAGATTGCGCTTCTTGATCGCAGTCTCGCGGTAGGAATGGGGTTGAAGATTCGATCGCTCGGAGAGACTCTAGTCTCAGCCTTGAACTATGAACGGCAGCGCGTTGAACCTCGACAAACGGGCCTTAGCGACACCAAAGAACGTGAAATTCTTTCGGCCCCAGGAGCGGGTTCTGGTGCGGAGGCCAATGACTAGGAACGTCTCGCGGAGTTGAGTACGAAGGCGATCACACCCTGCGCGCCATATCCGGGTAGAGGAGCACCACTCCGTCATCGTCAACCTGCAGTTCGACATCGACTCCGCGCGTGCCGCTGGCGTAGCTCACCGTCTGAGAATCAACCGACGCGTAGTACTGGTCGGATGCGATCACCTGGAGCGACGGCGTGTCGATCCACGCCATGATGAGTTTCGTTTCCGGTACTGCCGAGCCCAGCAAGCCTAACCGGCGTATCGGCATCGTGTTCGTGAGCGGGCATAGACCGAGGTCGCAATCGAGTGCTTGGGTGAGATCCTCACCCGTGGCGATGCCTGGCGGGGCCATGTCGGCCGGCTGTTGACCGTCCAGCGCAGTTTCGGAGGACCACTTTCCCGTAGCGGACCGGGAGAGGATCAAGCTCCGCTTCCAATCCTCGCCCACAACGGATACGGCAACCCGCTGAGTCGTCCAGTTGTCCCGCGCGTCGAGCTGCCATTCCGCCTTGTAGTCGGAGCCGGTCTGAGTGCCCGTGGCCGCCAGCCCGCCCACTTCGAACCGAACTGTTGCCTCGTTTCGGATGCGGCGATCGCTGACGTGCTCCCACTCATAACTGCGTTCCATGTCGGCGAGTTTAGCCCGCAGCAGGATTAAGCCCGTCGGGCTGGTTCGTAGATGGAGGGGAGGATCAAGGCGGTTCTACATGTTTAATATCGCCCTCCGCGGCGGCACGGTAACGTTTTCCCAGGTGGGATCTTCGCCAACTGACTGAAAGGCGATACTAAAAATCTAGATCCGCCGAGACCCGGGGGCGTGTGCGGCGGAGCGGAGTCTTCCTAACCTCTAACCGGCGGTGAAACCGAAAAACCAAGAATGCTATGTGGCCCCGATGGCACGAAGGGACTGCTGGATCTCGTGGTCTAGGTCGAAGGGCTTCTCTGTGCGGCGTTTGACCCATTTGCCGTTCACTCGTTCCAGTTCCCAAGACGCGCCAATACTCCACGAACGGCGGGTACTCCATTGGACGCTAGTCAAAGGGACGGCTTCGCTATAGTGCCCCCTGCGTCCAGTCCACTGACGGTCCCGGTGCTTGAATCCCGTAGGTGTTTCCGTGAGCGTGATGGTGAACCAGTGGCCGTGGGGCAATGAGTCCGGGGCGGATTCGATAACCACGCTGTCCGGGGTGGTGAACACGCGGCAGGGGGTTTCTGCGAGGCGGCGAGACAGTTCTGTCGCCAGGGCGATAACGCCAGGAGTGCCGGTGGTGAAGTGAGGAGGGACGGTAGGGGACACCGTTGGGCGTTGGGGAGCCATAGCCCGGTTCTGTGACGTCTTCTGCGAGGTGAAAGAACAGCGCTCCGGCAATATTCACGAGTACGAACACGATAAGAAACCCGACGGCGATGGTCGCATCGATGTTCATGGCCTCATTCTAAACTGCTCAGCGAGGTAGGCTGTGAGGAAACTGAGCAAGGAGGACGAAATGGCGGAGTCGCACGGTGCGCCCAATGTTCGAGTAGGGGATACGGAGCGCTCGACGGCGTTGGACCGGCTGGGGGAGCACTTCGCCAATGGATATCTCACGCCGGCGGAGTTTGAGGAGCGTTCCGGACAGGCTGCGGCTGCGCGCACCCGCGGTGAAATTAGCGCGCTGTTCACAGATTTGCCTGAGGTCAGTGAGGGTCCGGTTCCAGCTCCAGCGCATCGTGACTCTGACGCCGAGTTGGAGAACATGATTGCCCGTAAACGCAAGCTCGACAGCGCTTTGGCGGTGTTGTGGGCAGCGACGATGACCATGTTCTTCTTGGGCATGTTCGTGTTCAGCTGGGACTACTTTTGGGTCGTCTTACCCGTCGCGGGTGTGTTGACAGCGGGTTTGTACACCTTCTACGGGATCAGCGATGAAGACGATGAGGTGCTCGAAGAAATCATGGAAGACGCCAACAAGGAGCGCGCTGAGCGTCTCCGCTTGGCGCACCAGCGGCGCAAAGAGTTGGGGAAGTAGGCCTTAGACCGGCAGTCCGCGGTCGCGTCGCCGCTGCCTGTTTACTAACGCTGCGGCTGTCGCGGCGACGAGCATGACGTTGACCACCCACACCGCGCGCAGGCCGCCGAAGAACGCGCCGACGAACCGTTGCGACATTTTCACCATCGTGCCCGTCATGTAGGTCAGGGAGATGCTCACTTCGCCGCCGCGCTCGAACGTGGAGTTCATGGCACCGACAGTGAAGGACAGCACATACACCGCGAGCTTATCGATGCCTCCCGCCAGCAACCCCGAAGCCACCGTCGACGTGAGACAAATGAACAGGAGGATAGCTTCGCGGGTGCGTGTCGGCGGCGGTCATGCGCGTGGTGTTTCCCTACATGAACGACAAGAAGTAACCACCCAGGTACATGAAGCCGATCGTGTCCACGAACCCGGCCACTGCCGACAGGAAGATCGCCAGCGCGTGTTCACCTCTGCGGTAACCCTTCATCGGGTCGCGTCGTCGGCGCGTCGAAAAGCGAGCGTGCAGCTAACGTAACACCCGACTAAGAGTGGTGTGCATGACCACGGTTTACAGGCGTTCCCACGGTGCCGACGCCGCTGCCCTCAGCGCCTTGTTGCGCGCGTTCAACGCCGAGTTCGACGCATCTGTGCCGGATGAGGCCGCACTCACCCGGCGGTGGCGCACTCTCCTTGAGCGGGAAGACGTGCTGGTCGTGCTCGCAGAACATCCCGCCCCAGTCGGGTTCGCGTACCTGACGTTGCGCCCCACGCCGTACTACGACGGCCCGCTAGCTCAGCTCGAGGAGCTGTATGTTGTCCCGGAGCTGCGCGGGCAGGGAATCGGTACCGGCATGATCACCACGGTCGTGGACGAACTGCGCGCACGCGGTTGCGGGGAAATCCACATCAACGTCGATGAACCGGACACCGGCGCGCGCCGCTTCTATGAGCGCCACGGTTTCAGCAATGTCGAGACGGAGGGGGCAGGACGCAAATACCGGATGCTGTGCTACATCCGCGAGCTGTAGGTGTGCGAGCGTGAATCGGGGAATCACTCCGCGTCCGCAGCAGAGAGCTCAAACGCGATCGGCTCGCTCTCGATGCCGTTGACTACGACGGACACGGCCTGCGTGCCGGGGTAGTAGGTGCGGGTCCCAGTCACGCGGAATGGGTGTGTCTTGGAAATTTCAAGCTCCTCGCCCGGCGCGAGAGTGAAACGGCCGAAGCGGAAGACAGTGGGGCGGCGGCCACCGTTGGCTTTGAGGAAGTGCAGTTTGTAATCCACGAGGACATCGCGCGCGGTGTCGCCGTGGTTGACCAGTGTGGCGGTGAGTTCGACGCTAGACCCAATCGCTGCAGCAACCGGGAATGCCACCGAGTGCAGTTCAATGCCCGCGTCCGGCGCGAAACCGACCACGTCGAGCGCTTCATGGTGGGACTGCTTCACCAGGCCGCGCAGGCTGCGGTCGACCACCCAGGTGACCTCGGGGGAGTCGTTTTCTTCGCGCCACCGCCGCGCTGTCGCCACCGCGAGGTCCGGGTGCGTCTTCGCGATGTCATTGAGGTTGTTGGCCACGGATGTGCGCACGTACAGCGACTCGTCGTTGTAGAGACGGTCGAGCACCGGCAGGATGGGTGACGGATCTTCAGTGAACGGCCTGTGGACGGCGGCCCAGGGGAGGCGGGGGCGGATGCCTTCCGTCGATAAGCGGCGGACATTGTGCGAATCCGACCGCGACCATACGTGGACACACTCCAGCGTGGCCTCCGGGTAGCGTGCCAGGAACGGCCGCACTGCCCACTCGCCGGTGAACACGCGGGTCAGTGCCTCAATCGCGTCAAGCGAGACCTCCGGATGCTCCAGCCCGTAGTCCTCGATGTAGCGGCTGACCGGCCACAGGTGGAACGAGTGGTTGAAATAGCCCTCGCCCTCCGCGAGTTCAGGCCCAAGCTTATCGACGATTCCCGCCACCACCTCCGGATACTCACCCGGTAACCGATCCTTCAGGCCGGCGGCGAACACGCTGACGCGGTCTTTGATCTCAAGGTCGTCGACGCGTGGGGCGACCCAGGCGGCGTACTCCTCGGCGTCGATCCCGAGCTGCTTGCCGAGCTTGTGGGCGGTGTCTGCGCCGAAGTAGTACTTCATCTTCATGGCAGCCACTGTACAGTCGTTCGATTAACCGGGCGGTTCGCAGCTCGCCCCCTACCAGCGAGGAGGCCCGGCAACTAGCTGGCTAGAGCATCACATCCACCACGAAGAACGCGTCTGAGGCAAACGTCAGGATGGGTTTGATCACGCTGTCTCAATGCAGTTTTCGTGCGGTGAAGGACTAAACCGGCAAACCGCGGTTGCGCAGGCGCTGCCGGTTGATAATCGCAACGAGAGCGCCGAACACAATCAGAGCGTTAACGATGTACACGGCATCGGTGCCGAACAACACATATGCGCGACCACCAAGCAGGGCGCCGCACGCCAGAGACGCCCACAAGGCGAAGTGTCCGAGCCAATGCTTGTGGGGGTCACCGAAGAGCGCACCCACAAAGCGCTGGGACATCTTCACCAAGGTCCCCGTCATATAGGTCAGAGCGATCGAGACTTCACCGTCACGCTCGAACGTCGAGTTCATAGCACCTACGGTGAAAGAGAGCATGTACATCGCCGCGAGCTGAGCATCGACAGTAATGAGAATTGATGCGAACGTTGAAGTTAGGCAAATGAACAGGAGAACCGCTTCGCGCGTGCGCGTGTGCGGGAGCATACGACGTCCCAACTGGCTAATGGCTGCGCCTACGCCGACACCTACGAGAAACGTGATCATGATGCTTCCGGTGAGGCCGGCGACTTCCCAGCGCCGCTCGCTCATTGCGGCGGTCAAGCGGGTGGTGTTGCCCGACATGAACGAGAGGAAGTACCCCCCGAGGTACATGAATCCGATGGTGTCCACGAATCCCGTGATCGAAGACAGGTAAATGGCCAAGGCACGCTCAGCATTACGGTACCCCTTCATTTAACTTTCCTTTCTAGAGATGGCACTCGAAAAAGGTTAGTGAGCCGATTCATGGGATCCCCGGAAAGAGAAATAACGGGTCACTGAGAATGAAAATGCGAACCTGTGAGCCGGAGGGCTGTCTGCTGTTGGTCATTCGGCCATTTCCGTCGGCCTGATGTAGTGAAGCGTGCGTGGTCCACGGCACTCAACGGAAGTATGAGTGAACCTAGTGAAACGGATGGTTAATGAAGTTGGGCACCATTTTGCTCAAGGGATTGTGCCCATGGTCTGTGCGGAAGCTGTGGGAACAGGGCAATCTCTTCGAACAGAACATTAAAACGATCTGGTCGATGCAGTCTTTCATGCGCAGGTCGCCTTCCGTCGGCGTGCCGATTCCTAGGTGACCGATGAGGGTAAAGAAACGCGTCAGTCGCAACTAACCGGCTCAAAGCGTAGGTGCTATCTCTCGGGCCGCGAGAATAGGGGCCCGCAACGGTCTTCGGGGGTTACGTTGCTCGTCAGTCTAACGCGGCCGTTAGTCCGCAAAGCTACAGTGCTCAGAGCGTAGGCGATGGTCAAATGAAGAACCGGAATTGTGCATGTGCGTGTATTTTGCTCGCTGCCTGGCAAACCGAGGGTTCATTCCGCCTTCTCACACTGCAGCTTCGGGTCGGCGCATATGCAACGAAATCGCCGAGACGTACTGGGGCTAATGCACCGTAGTCCTCGATGTAGCGGCTGACGGGCCACAGGTGGAACGAGTGGTTGAAATAGCCCTCGCTCTCCGTGAGTTCAGGTCCAAGCTTATCGACGATTCCCGCCACCACCTCCGGATACTCACCCGGCAACCGATCCTTCAGGCCGGCGGCGAACACGCTGACGCGGTCTTTGCTCTCAATGTCGTCGACGCGCGGGGCGATTAGAACGCCGCAATCAGACCAACCAGCAACATGAGTCCACCGATGAGCATTGTCGTGACGGGTAGCACGACGTTGACATCGTTCCCGTGGGCGGGGGCGGTGAAGTGCTGCGGGTAGTTCGGGTCGTAGATCACCGTCACGATCTGGCCGATGCGGTTGTTCATCCCCACATCAGAATGGGCTGGCTGCCCCAGAAGCGGCTGGCCATCGACAGTGGTGAACTCAATCGTTTCAACCATGGTGCGCTCCACTCTCGTACGGCTGCCTCTGTCCTGCGTGCGTTTTTCGTGCATGAACGAATCCACGACCCGGCCTTCCACACGCACCCCATGCGAGGCGAGCCTCTCGCGGGACATGTAGTCAGAGATGCCTTTGAAAATGACCACTGCGGCCATGATGAGAAGAATGTAATCCATTGGTTCCACGCTTCAGTGTTAGGTGCCTATTCATCATGTGTAACGCGCCGGGGAGGGGGTAGGTTCAGGACTGGTCTGAAAAGATCTAGGTAAACAGGAAGATCAGGGCAACCAACGCGAAGAATCCACCGGCGGCCATCGTCACAAACGGCTCAATGACACTAATCTCTGCATCCTCGGACGCTGGGGCCAAGAAATGGTTCGGCGAGTCTGGGTCGTAGATCCCCCGGACAGTCATACCCATTCGGTTGAGTTCTCCAACGCCATCGGACGGCCGGCCGAGAATCGGGGTTCCGTCCACGGTGTGAAACTCGATGGTCTCGATCATGTTGCGGTCGGTTTTACTGCGAACTTTGAAATCTGTAGTGGGAGTCTCCCGCAGGTAGGTGTCAACAACGCGACCTGTGACACGCACACCCTTCTGTGCGAAGCGCTCGCGGGACTTGTAATCCCTGTAACCCAGGAAGACGAGAAACACCGCCGCGGCGAACAAGGCTGCGCTGAACATCACACACTCTCTAGCCGGTGTTCCTAAGCGGATTTCCCGGACTTGCTGGACTTGCCGGATTTCTTCCTGTCTAGCGAGGCTTTCAGAGCCTCCATGAGGTCGACCACGTCAGCGTCGTCACCGTCGTCGCTGCTGTCGGAGTCGGAGTCGGCATCCTCGCCGAATGTTTTCGAGGTGTCCAGGGTGTCGCCGGACTCGAATTTCGCGTCGATAAGCTTGCGCAGCTCGATCTGGTAGTCGTCAGAGAACTCATCCGGGGTGAAGTCTGAGGAATATTGCTCGACGAGCGCGGCGGAGAGCTCAAGCTCCTTGTCGCCGATCTTCGCGCGCGAATTGACGCCCTTGAAGTTCACATCGCGGATCTCGTCGGCCCAGAGCATGCCCTGCAACACGAGGGTTTTGCCACGCACGAGCAGCGCGCCCAGGCGGGTCTTGTTGCGCAGGGCGTACTTGACCACGGCCATACGGTCGGTGTTCTTGAGCGTTTCCCGCAGCAGCAGGTAGGACTTGGGCGTCTTGCCGACGGGCTCGAGGTAGTAGGCCTTCTCCGCCATGATCGGGTCGATCTGATCGGCGGGAACGAACTGGACGACTTCGATCTCGTTGTTGTTCGCTTCCGGCAGGGACTCGAAATCGTCGGCGGTGAGCACGACTGTCTCGCCGTCTTCTTCGAAGGCCTTATCGATGTTCTTGTATTCGACCTTCTCGCCGCACACCTCGCATCGGCGCTCATAGCGGATGCGGCCGCCGTCCTTGTCGTGGACCTGGTGAAAAGAAATGTCGTGGTCTTCGGTCGCCCCGTAGGCCTTGACCGGGACGTTGACGAGGCCGAAGGTGATGGAACCGCTCCAAATTGCGCGCATACCCGCAGTGTACGGGGGTTATGTAAGTTCTGTGGGAGAGTAAGCGAAAGGCAGTTCATGGCGCGCAGCAAGAAATTTCAGGTCGGCGAGCGCACTCTCGCCGTGAGCAACCTGGACAAGGTGCTTTACCCGGCCACGGATGATGCTCCGGCCGTGACGAAGGCGGACGTGATGCACTACTACCTCACGGTCGCCGATGCGCTCATCCCGCAGATCGCCCGCCGCCCCGTGACGCGAAAGCGGTTCCCGGACGGTGTCGGAGGAGAAGCCTTCTTCCGCAAGGACTTGGAAGATTCGGCGCCGGAGTGGATCCCGTTCGGCATCATCGCGCACAAGACGTCGACAAACCGGTACCCGCTCGCCGACGAGCCCGCTGTGTTGGCCTGGTTCGCGCAGGTCGCGGCGTTGGAGCTGCACACCCCGCAGTGGCGTTTCGACGACACCGGTTACCCCGCCAACCCTGACCGCATGGTCCTCGACCTCGACCCTGGTCCTGGCGTGGGCCTTGCCGAGTGCGCCGAAGTCGCCCGCTGGTGCAAGGAGATCCTCGACGGCATGGGCATGGAGTCCGTTCCTGTGACATCGGGGTCGAAGGGTATCCACATCTACGCCGCGCTCGACGGCACGAGCACTGCGGACCGGGTTTCAGCGGTGGCGAAGGAACTGGCCCGCGCACTCGCCGCGGACAATCCGGATGAGGTCACGCATGTGATGAAGAAGGATCAGCGCGCCGGGAAGGTCTTCATCGACTGGAGCCAGAACAACGGGTCGAAGACGACCGTGGCGCCCTACTCGTTGCGCGGCCGCGAACGGCCGACCGTTGCCGCCCCACGCACGTGGGACGAGCTCGAAGACCCGAGCCAGCTCGAGTACACCGAGGTCATGGAGCGGCTTGCGGATGACAGTGATCCGCTCGCGCACCTGGGCTTTCACCCCGATCGCTTATCGACGTACCGCTCCATGCGCAACCCCTCCAAAACCGCCGAACCCGTCCCCGCCGAACCGCCGGCCGACCGCGCCGGGGAGGAGCCCATCTTCGTCATCCAGGAGCATCACGCCTCGTCGTTGCACTGGGATGTCCGCTTCGAGCGCGAGGGGGTGCTCGTGTCCTGGGCGGTGCCGAAGGGCCCGCCGCTCGATCCGGCGGAGAACCGGCTCGCGGTCCAGACAGAAGACCACCCGATTGAGTACGCCGCGTTTGAAGGGGCCATCGCAAAGGGGCAGTACGGCGCCGGGGAGGTGAGCATCTGGGACACCGGCACGATCGAGGTAGAGAAGTGGCGTGACGGCAAGGAGGTCATCGTCGTCCTTCGCGGCCGTCCCGACGGCGGTTTGGGCGGAGTGCCGCGCCGGTATGCGATGATCCGCACCGGATCCCGCGAGGGCTCTGAGCAACAGCAGTGGCTGATGAAGTTCATGAAGAAACAGCCCGCCCTTGAGCCAGTTGCCGAGCCAGCCTTCGAGCCACCCGCCGAACCTGCATCCGTGCCGTTTAGCGTCGCTGACGTACCGGAGCCGATGCTCGCGACCGCTGGCAGCGAGGCCGACATCCGACTGGGAAAGAAAGACGGCGAGACGTGGGCCTTCGAGATGAAGTGGGACGGCTACCGCATTATCGCCGGTGTCGGTGATCCACGCGACGGGGGAGGAGTAGTGCTCTCCAGCCGCAACGGGAAGGACTACACGGACATCTTCCCGGAGCTCTCGGAACTTCAGGAACTCATCGGAGATGACTCTGGCGGCGCTGTTCTCGATGGGGAAGTAGTCGCGCTCAATGCCCAAGGGCGGCCGGACTTCGGCCTTCTGCAGGCGCACAGAAAAGGCGAGCTGGGTGGTGATGAGGCGACGATTCGCTACATGGTCTTCGACATTCTCCACATGGGCACCCCGGGCGGACAAGGGCGCTCTCTGATTCGCGAGCCGTACGAGAAGCGTCGCGAGTTGCTGCGCAGTCTTCTGGACAGCGGTGACTACGTGGCCATTCCTCCCGCACATACAGGCAGCCTGGAGGAGGCGATCGCAGTGAGCCGCGAGCTGAAGCTCGAAGGGGTGGTGGCGAAGCGGACGGACTCGACGTATCTCCCCGGCCAGCGGGGCACAGCGTGGATCAAGATCAAATTCCAGATCCACCAAGAAGTCGTGGTCGTCGGTGTGCGTGAAGGCAAGCGCGGGATCGCCTCGCTCCTTGTCGCTGTGCCCGATGAGGATGGAGAGCTCACGTATGCCGGCCGCGTCGGCACAGGGTTCAGCACCAAGGATATCGAGGAGATTGAACGGCGGTTGGAAAAGGTGAGGCGCAAGGAGCCGTCGATAAGCGGAATGCCTGAGGACGCATGGTGGGTGGAGCCGACGTACGTCGCGGAAGTCGCGCTGGCGGGGCGTACGCGCGACGGGAAAGTGCGACACGCCGCGTGGCGAGGGTGGCGCGACGATAAGCAACCCAGCGATGTCGATTGGACTCCTGAGCTGGGATAACACAGTACTGCCCGGGGGCGGATATCGGTTATTTCTGTGGAATGCGCACAAACTCACGCTGAAAACTTATGAATTCCTGGGCGATTAGAGCTATATTCCTCTACAAAGTAATTTTGATCACGTCCGCTAAATATTGTGCTTCCAGTCAATGTGATGCGGGCGTCGAACCGGAGAGAGGTTACCGTTGAGCACCAAAATTACAGGCCAGGGCGATTCCGCCCAGGCTCAGGCCCGGGAAAACATGGGGCCGCTCGAACGCCTTCTGACCTGGCGTCCGTTTTCCGCGGTCGCACGCACGCTGATCATCCTGGCGATGGTCGTGCCGCTTTTGTTCGCCGGACTGTACATGTGGTCCATGTGGGACCCGACGGGCTCCGTGCCGCAGACGCGCCTGGCTGTGGTCAACAACGACAAGGGCGTTGACCGCGGTGAAGGTGCCGGGATGGAGAATATCGGCGACCAGGTCGTCGAAGGTCTGACCAGCCGCGACTACCTCGACTTCTCCAAGGTGTCGGATGAAGAGGCGAAGCAGGGCCTGCTCACGGGCAAGTACCTGTTCACCGTGACTATCCCGGAGGACTTCTCCGAGAAGGTCGTCAGCGTGATCGACCCGGAGCCGCAGCAAGCGGAGATCCTGATCAACCTCAACGACTACAACGGCACCAACGGTGCGGTGCTGACCTCCGGCCTGCTCCCGCAGATCCAGTCCGAGGTCAAAGCCGAGGTGGCTAAGACCTACGGCGAGGAGGTTCTCGGCGGCATCAACGAGCTTGGCGACGGCATCCGCGCCGCAGCCGACGGCTCCAAGCAGCTCGACGAAGGTGCTGGCCAGCTGAAGGAGGGTACCGGTCGTGCAGTCGATGGCATCAACCAGCTTGACGACGGTGCCACGCAGCTCAACGACGGTACGGGAGAGCTCAAGGAAGGTGTCGGTGAGCTCGGCGACGGTGCAGGGCGCCTCAAGGACGGTGCCTACCAGCTGCGCGACGGCCTGACGCAGCTCGAGGGCGGTACCGACCAGCTCGCCGACGGTGCCCGCCAGATCGACGAAGGCGTCAACAAGCTCACCGACATGCTCATCCCGCTGCTTCAGAACGTGCAGGGTGGCGTGGGCCAGCTCAAGCCGATCGTGGACACGCTGCGCACTGTGGGCATGAACGAGCAGGCCGACAAGATTGACGGCATTGTGAAGCAGCTCGACCCGGAGAATCCGCAGAACGTCGTCAACGACCTCAACCGTCTGCGCGACGGTACCGGCGAGCTCTACGCGAACCTCTCCGACCCGAACATGCCGTACCGTGACGGCCTCAACCGCCTGATCGACGGCTCCAACCAGCTGGCTGACGGTACCGACCAGCTCAACGGCGGTGTCACCCGACTGACCGACGGCGCGAACCGCCTGCACGACGGCACCACCCGCCTCAAGGACGGCACCACCCAGCTTGTCGACGGCGGCGCCCAGCTCCAAGACGGCACCACCCGCCTCAAGGACGGCTCCACCGAGCTGTCCACCAAGCTTGGCGACGGCGCACAGCGCGCCCCCGAGGTCAAAGACATGGACAAGTCCTCCGACCAGATCGCCGTCCCGATCGCCTTCATGGAGGCGAACGAGCACCCGACGCAGCTCGTTGTCGATGAGGCTGACCCGACCGTGAAGGAGCCGTCGAGTGGTTTCTCCATCATCGGCCTCATCGTGATCAACTTCATGCTCATGGCGGTCATGTCCATCCTGCTGCCGCATGCGATTGGCCGCCGCCACAAGGCATCCGGCGCCACCGGCCCGGTCCTGTCCGCGTGGTTGAGCAACTTCGGTGTCAACGTCGCGCTGACTGCACTGCTGGCGTTCGTGTCCATCACCCTCGGCTGGCGCCCGGTGAGCTGGCCCGTCATGATCATGACCCTGCTGCTGATCGACGTGATGGGTACCTCCGTCTTCCAGTTCTTCCGCATCCTGTTCGGACGCGTGGTGGGCGCGATGTTCAATATCGGATTCTTCGCTCTGGGCCTGTTCACCTCCGGCTCCGTCTGGCCGCTGTCTACACTGCCGGCACCGCTGGCGGCCCTGAACCCGTTCCACCCGATGAGCCACGCCCGCAACCTGTTCGTCCGCACTGTCGACGGCATCTACGACAGCGCGTTCTGGACCGGCCTGGTCGTCCTGGTTGTGGTGTCGCTGCTGGCGATCGCCGGATCCATCGTGATTTACAACGCCCGCCGCCAGGCGCTCCACATCGACGACCCGAACGAGAACCCGCGTCAGCGCGAGATCTACCAGCGTGAGATCCGCGAAGGCGAGGAGCCGCTGCAGTCGGTCTTCAGCCGCTAGCTGCTGCCGCGTCCGGCTTTATCCGGCGCTGACGACGAGGATCCACACAGCGATCAGGTGCACGATCGCAGCAACAATGGTCAGGGTGTGGAAGTGCTCGTGGTAGCCGTAGTAGCGGGCCTCGCGCCCAGGCCACTTGAAGCCATAGATCGCGGCACCCACGGTGTAGGCGACACCGCCGACGAAAAGAAGCCACAGCACGGCCGGGTTGGCGTTGTTCCATAGGTAGGGGATGAGCGGGATGATGATCCAGCCCAGCCCGACGTAGATGATGGGGGAGAGCCAGCGCGGGTGGCCCGACCAGAACAACTTCAGCGCGAGGTTGCCCAGCGCACCGACCCATGCGATGGCCAGGGTCCACGCCGCCATCCGCGGCGGTAGCGCGATGACGCACATTGGGGTGTACGTGGAGGCGATGAAGACGGCGATCATGGCGTGGTCGGCTCGCCTCCACGCCTCGACGCCGCGCTGGGTGCGCCACGGGAAGCGGTGGTAGGTCGCCGAGACCGAGAACAGTGCGATCAGGCCGGCACCGTAGATGGTCACGCTCAGCGCCTCCAGCCAGGTGAGCGTCATCCAGGAAAAGGTGATCAGCACGGTGGCGGCGATGGTGGCCGCTTGGGCCGCGAACAGGTGGGCCCAGCCGCGGATGAGGGGGCGCTCGCCACGGTCGGCGATCCAGTGGGTGACGCGGATTTGCTCGCCACTTCTACTTTGCGCAGTCATAACGCCTGCAAGCCTAGTCGCGGCGGGGTGCAATCCCCTCAGTCATCGTGCGAACCCACGCAGCGTCCGCTTGCTTGACGCCGTTGACCGCACCCGGTCCAACAGCGCGGTCGCTGCCCCACACGACCACGTTGCCGTAGCTGTTCCCAGAGAGCATGCCAGGCGTAGATAGTGCGCCGACGTGCGGAAACGCTTCCACCATCCCGGCGAGCTCTGCGCGTGTTTCGGCGAGACCTGCGCGGTCTCCAATGTTGGCCACATAGACCCCGCCGGGGGACAGGGCGCGTGCGACGGCGCGGTAGAACTCGACCGTCGTCACGTGGCGTGGGGTGGTGGGCCCGTCGAAAACATCGCGGATGACAGCGTCGACGCTGCCCGGGGATAGGGAGTGCACGTAGGTGCGGGCGTCGCTGGTGTGGAAGTGGGCGGGGACGTCGAAAAGCGAGCGGGTGAGTTCGCTCAACGCGCCATCGATCTCCACAACGATGTTGCGCGATTCCGGCCAGGATGTTGCGCGATTCCGGCCAGACGTCGGCGCAATAGCGCGGCAGAGAGCACCCGGCACCGCCGAGGTGGACGACGGTGCGCGGCTCGCGCAGGCACGCGGCAATCCACTCCATGTAGTCGAAGCCCAGCACCCGCGGCGCACCCAACACAATGCGTGACGACGGCACACCGTTGACCTCCAACACGTACGCCCCATCGCGCTCCGGGTCGGTGATGATCCGCGCTGACCCGGTGTCGATGGGGTAGGTGCCCGCGGGACGGAACTTCCTGGCGCGTGGCTTGTCCTGACGTCTGCGGGGGCGACTACCAGACGGCGGCAAAACGCATCAAGACGTGAGCGATCGGGTCCGGGAACGGCTTGCGCAGCCACTTCAAGCCACGGTCGGAGAGGCTGACCGAGTGGTGCTGCACCCACTTGATCCACGGCTGCTTGGAAGTGAGCACCTTGATCGTCTCATCCGCAATGTCGCCGGGAGTGAGGTTGACGCCCATGTTCTTCACCGACTGGGCCTTCACGTTGGCCACCTGGGTGGCGGCCCACAGGGGCATCATGTCGTGGACGCGGATGTCGTCATTGCGCCACTCGACCGACAGCGCCTCCGTCATGCCGTTGACGAAGAACTTCGATGCGGAATACGTGGAGATCTCCGGCTGGCCGAAGATCGCCGATGCCGACGACATGGAGATCATCACCGCGTCCTTCGTCGCCTTGAGGTAGGGGTATGCGGCCTGCGCACCGTAGACAACGCCGACGCAGTTGATGTCGGTGAGCAACTGGACCTTCTCCGGATCCTGGTCCACAACCTCGCCATCGATGATGATGCCGGCGTTGTTGAAGAGGAAGTCCAGGCGGCCGCCGGTCTTGGAGGTGAAGTCCTGAAGAGCCGCATCCCAGTTCTCGCGGTCGGTGACGTCCAGGTGGCCGGTGATCAGCTGGCCTTCGGGGATGTCGTCTGTGCCCCAGATGGTCTCGTTGACGTCATAGGAGCCGACGGTCCAGCCCATGTTCAGCAGACGCTGGGCCGTTGCCTTACCGATGCCGGATGCACCACCGGAAATGAAGGCCGCAGGACGCCTCGAAGCATCGGCGACAAAATCCTCCGGCTTCGCGTAGGGGGTTTCGTTCTCGTCATGGCGAAATGGCTTAGCTAAAGGGTTCCACATGAGATACACCTTAGAACTGCAAAACTGTTCGTGGGGGCGAAATGGCTAGAAATTTGTGACCCGGCGCACACATCCGCTAGTTGTCGTTCCACGTCCGAGTCTTATTGAAGAACAGCGCCAGTGCGGCGCCCGCAGCGAGGACTCCGGCAGGTAGCAGGATTGTGGCGGCCATCGCTGTGGCGAATGGTTCGTGCAGCGGCTCCGGGAGTGGCCCAGCGAACGTCGAGTCGCCGTCACCAACACGCGCGGCCAGCTGCGCCGACATCATCGCGGCCACGCTCGCCGACCCGATGACCGCACCGACCTGCCGCACCGTGTTGTACACACTCGACCCAGCCCCCGCCAGCCGCGGATCGAGATTGCGCGTGGCAATCATCGACAGCGGCCCCCACATCATCGAGTTCCCCAAACCATAAAAGACGGAGATGAGCAGCATCCACGCACTGCTTATCGACGGCTGTGTGATCCCCGCCGCCGCCACCATGCTCAACGCAGTCACACTCAAACCGGTGATCACGATCGGTTTCGGGTCGCGCGTATTGGTCAGCTTGCCGATGAACCCAGACAACGCTCCCGACACCACGCCCGAGGGCAAGATCAGCAGAGCTGCCTGCGTGGGCGTGAGAACCTTCACGCTCTGGACGTAAATCATCCACGGGATAGTGAAGGTCGATACCGCGAAACCAACGGTGGCGATGGTGAGGGAGGCGAGAGCGAAATTCCTGTCGTCGAAAAGCGAAAGCGGAACCAGCGCATCGCGCGACGTGCGCGTCTGCCACCACACAAACGCCACGAGCAGCACTGCGCCTGTCGCGATGAGGCCCACCACGCGAATGTCCCAGTTGAAGTTCGCACCCTCCTGAATCCCGAAGATCAAGCAGAACATGCCCGCAGCACTGAGCGCGACACCGAGCCAATCGAAACTGCGCGCGGTGAGTTCCAGTCGGGGGACGTGCTTCCACGCGAGAATGAGGCCGATGATGCCCACCGGCACATTGACGTAGAAGATCCACTCCCAGCCGCCGAGGTCCACGAGGAAGCCACCCAGCAGCGGACCTGCGACTGTGGCGACACCCGCCGTGCCGCCCCACAGGCCCATCGCGGTGCCGCGTTCGTTCGGCGCAAACGTGCGGATCATCACCGACATCGTCTGCGGGGACAACATCGCCCCGCCCAGACCCTGGAACGCGCGGGCGGCGATGAGCACCCCGACCGATCCGACCGCGCCCGCCATCCCGCAGACCAGTGAGGACACGCTGAACAGGGCGAGCCCTGTTAGGTACAGCTTGCGCGGACCGAAGCGGTCGCCCAACCGTCCTGTGATCAGCAGCGGGACAGCGTATGCCAGCAGATAAGCACTGTTGACCCAGATGACCTCGTTGTACGAGGCGTCCAAACTTCCAGCAATCGCCGGGATGGCCACGGCGACGATGGTGGAATCCACGAGGATCATGAAGAATCCGAGCATCATCGACCACAAAGCCGGCCATGGCGAGCGCTGATCTTGGGCGTACGTACTCACCTGGGCGAATCTACTCCTGGCGGGCTCTTCCGGGGTTGGTCGGGCGGGAGTTACTTTTTCAGTATCGCCTTTCAGGTTCATGTCCGAAATCTGACCTGCAGAAACGCTTTCGCTCCGCTGTAAAAGGCGATACTGAGAATCTAGAAACGCTCAGGCGCCGCCGGGAAACCCCAGCGGCGCCTATTCAGTGGTCGTGTCAGTTCCCAGTTACGACATCATTCCCGAGAAAAGGCTTCCGAGTGTCCTCGAAAAGCTTCGGGTTGAAGAAATTGAGCGCACCGATCAGCGCGGCGATGGCAGCCAGCGCACGGAAGAAGCGCAGCACTCCCTTGGCGGCAGAGGATGCGGCGGAGCCATTGTTGTCGTCGGTGTCGCTGTCGCCGTTGTTGCCCTCCACCTTGACCGGCATGGTGACGTCGGTCTTCGCGTCGGTGGTGATGCGCAGGACCAGATCGCCCTTAGCGTCAGTTGGGACGGCCAGCTTGACGGTGGCCTTGCCGGCCTCGCCGTAGCCCTGCTCGCCGAGGTCCGGATCGATGTCGGTAGATGCCTCGGCGAGCTTGTCGCCTCCAGCGTTCTCGAGTGAGACAGTGACTTTCTTGGCCGGGTCGTCGATGGTGTAGATCAGGGAAGACAGATCAATAGTGGCGTCCGTTCCAGGCTTGAGCGGCTGGTCCAGCTTCACGCCCACGGCGGACTGGCCGCGCGGGGCGAGTTCCTCGTCGCTCTTGAGGTACTGGATGAATGCGTCGACATCGAGCAGGCCAATGTTAGACATCTCGGACCCCCGGGTCAGGGCCTCGAAGCTGTCGCCACCGCCGAGCAGGAAGGTGGAACCGGCGATGACGTAGTCCTTCTCCATGTCCATCGGCTTGCCGTCAATGGTGATGGAGGTGATGCGCTGACCCTGCTCCGCGTCCGGGTTGTAGGTGTAGGACACGTTGTTGGACAGGCCGAGCGCAAGACGCGGGCGGTCCTGACCGGGCTTCCACTGCTGCTCGAGGACGTCCTTGAAGTCCTTGCCCTTGATGGACTTGTAGGAGTTCTCGTTGCCGAACGGCTGAACGGAAAACGCCTGCTTGTAGGTCACGTCACCTGCAGGGAGATCGTCGCGGACACCGCCCGCGTTCATGATGCCGATGTCCGGCGTGACGTTCGAGTTCGCCGCGACGCTCCACTTAGCGGCCTCCGCGAGCAGGTTGCTCAGTGAGGATTCGACACCGCGGTTCGTGCCGGATTCTGCGCCCTCGTTCCTGCCGCGAGTGAACGCGACCGGAGTGTTGGCCACGACCTGCTTGCCCTGCTCTTCGGCTTCCGCTGCGGCTGTCGAGACGGTCGTGGCAATCTCCGGGTAGGCCTTGTCACATGCGAGGACGGTGGCATTGTCGACGACCTTCGCCTCATCGACGGTGACCTGCTTGGTTGCACGGTCGATGCTCAAGTCAACGTTAGCGAAGCCCTGGGAGTACTGGCCAGCCTGCGCCACAACCGGGGTGGTGGAGGCATCTGGGTTAACAACCACGTGGGTGTGGCCGAGGAATGCGACGTCGACAGCCTCGAACTTGTCCGGGGCGATGCCGCCGGCGTGGACGAGGGCGACCACAACGTCGGCTTCGCCCTTGTCTTTGAGATCCTCCGCCAGAGTGTTGGTGGTGGCAACTGGGTCGTTCCACGTGATGCCCGCGATGCCGTCCGGGCTGACCAGGTTCGGCATGTCGGCGGTGACGGTACCGATGAAAGCGACCTTCACGCCGTCGACTTCCTCGACGTGGTACGGCTCCGTGCCGTTCACGGAATCAGCGTTCGCTGCAAGATAAGGGAAGGCAGCGTCCGGGATGACACGCTCGGACAAGTCTGCCGCGCCCTTGTCGAATTCGTGGTTGCCCACAGCGGAGACTTTCAGGCCCATCTGGTTGAGGACCTCGATGGTGGGAGCGTCGTCAAGCAGCATGGCCGAGAACGGTGAAGCGCCGATGTTGTCACCGGAGGAGGTGAAAATGTGCGCGTCGCCGAACGGTTCGGCCTCCTGGTCGATGGCGCACTTCAAGCGCTCGGCGCCGGGGATGGAGTTCTTCTCGTCGTGCTCGAAGCGGCCGTGGAAGTCGGTGATATTCGAGATGGAGATCTTGGCGGTCTGTTCGTCGGCGGATGCGACCGGCACGGTCAGAGCGGATGCGGACAGGGCGCTGATCGTCGCGGTAGCGATGGTGGCGCGCAAGTTCTTACGCATGCGTGGGCACCTTTCGGTTCGAAAGCGGTTGGGGGAAAATGTCGGTCCGTACTCAGCTACTGGCACATGCAGAGACAGAGAACCGCAATCGAACCTAAGTCAGAAAGGTGGCGGCGACGTGAAGCTGGAATGTCCGAAACGTTAAGGAATGCCCGAATAGCCACTCAGGTTCACTGTGTCACCACAAGCCGCCGAGGAACTCGCCGACGACCGCGGAACCGAGCTCGTCGAGGTCGGGGGCGACGACGCGGCCGCCGGCGCGGGAGGCTAGTGCGTCGAGAAGCGCGACGAGATTCGGGTCACCTCCAAGGCGGAAGAAGGTGGTATGCGCCCCGCGACGCGTGACAGTATCGAGCTGCGTGACGGTCAGCGCGAGGGTTTCGCGCGTGGTGGGCCAGTAAAAGACAGGCTCTCCGTCCTGGGTGAGGTGGGAGGTCGGTTCCCCGTCGGTGACGATGAGCAGCGTGCGGTTCATGTTCGGATGGCGGGAGAAGAACTGGTCCGCGAGCAGCAGCGCATGGTGCAAGTTCGTGCCTTTTTCCTGCAGCGGCGGCAAGGCGGTCAGCTCGGAGATGTCCATCGTCTGCGCGTAAAGGCCGAAACCGATCAGTGCAAGCTCATCGCCGCGGAACTGCGTAGAGATGAGGTGGTGCAGGGCCAGAGCAGTCTGCTTCATCGGCAGCCAGCGCCCTTCCATCGCCATGGAGAAGGACGTGTCCACGAGCAGGGCCACCGCATTACGGGTTCGGGCCTCCGTTTCCTGGACTTCTACGTCGCCGATCGTGATGTTCACTGGGCCCGCACTCAGGGATCCTTCTGCAGCTTGACGCTGAATCGCATTGGTGATCGTGCGGGTCGTATCCCACGGCTGGGTGTCGCCAAATTCCCAGGCGCGGCTCGAGCCGGTCGGTTCACCGGTCTGGCCGGCGGACGACGAATCCCGGGACCCCTCCCGCGGGGAGAGGTGCTGCGCGGCATCCTGCAGCAGTGACTGGCCGAGTCGGCGCATGGCTTGCGGGGAGAGTTTGAGGCTGCCGTCGTCACCCTTTTGAAGAAGCCCGCCATCGCGCAGCGCCTTCTCCAAGTCTGAGAGTGTGCGCGCGGACACGGCCGCGTCTTGGCCGAGCAGATCTTCGATGTCTTCGAGATCGGCATCCGACGGGGTGAGCCCGGAGAGATCATCGGCCAGTTGGTCGAGACGACCGAGGTCCTCCATTGCGCGGGCTGCGTCGCCCAGCCCCAGCCCCTCGTCTCCTTCGAACTGTTCGCCGCCGTGCCAGTCGAGGTCTGGCCGGATGCCGCGCAGGTTCGCGTCCAACTCGCCCATCAGGTTCATCAATTCCGGCGAGCCGAAAGCCTGCGCGGACAGCTCCATGAGTTCGCGGCGCTGCTCGTCCGTCATCGAGTTGAGCATGCGCTGGGCGGCCGCAGAGCGCTTGGCTAGCAGCTCCACGAGCTCGTCGATCGTGCTGGGGTTCTCCGGGAACTGCGCGCCGTGCTTGTCCATGAAGGCGCGGAAGTCCTCCTCGGTATCTTCGCCGAGGCGGTGCTTGCCCAACAAAATATTGAGGTCCCGCAGCATTTCTGCAATTGCGGCGCGGTCTTCGTCCGTCGCGTTCTCAAGTGCATCCTTCATTCCGGAGAATCGCTGGTCGAGCATCTCCCGGCCGAGCAAGTCCTTGATCTGCTCGAACTTTTCGCGCGCCTCCGAGGATGCCCACTCGTATGTGCCCAGTTCGCTCACTGCGCCGGCAGGGGAACCGGGTAGGTTATCCAGCTGCATTTCCCGCAGTTGCCGGTCCATGTCGTCCATGTGCACGTCGCGGGCGAGTTGGCCGCGTTCGGCGAGCACAGCGTCGTCGAGAAGCTTCTTCACGTCCTGCAGCGTCTTGCCCAAGTTGTGGCGCTGCAGCAGGTTGCGGCGGCGCTCGGAAATGCGCGCGACCAGATCGTCGTAGCCTTCGAAACCGTCAGCACCGCGGCGGAGGTATTCGCGCAGCGCGCGTTCCGGGGAGTAGCCGGCCATGACCTCATTGCCAATTTCTCGCAGTGCCTTCGTCAGGTCCGCCGGGGGAGCCAGGGGGTCCCGTCCGCCGGTATAGCGGGTGTAGCGGGATCTAGCCATAGATTGTTTCGCCTTCTCCAGAGTCTTTCGAGATCTTCCGGGACAAGTAGAGGGATTCGATGCCGAGCTCAATGGCTGCGGCACGGTGGCCGTCCGAACCAGCGCCGTTCTCGGGTGCGAAGGCGGCGGTCAAATCGTCGTACAGCGTTGCGCCGTCAAGGTCCGGCAGGCCGGCGAGGAACTGAGCAGCAGTGACGTGCTCACCCGTGGAGATTGTCCGGGTGCCGTCCAGCGCGGCAATGAGCGGAGCGAAGTCGATTTCGCGCACCGACCGACGCACGGCCCCGGCGATGGCGGTGCGCAGGATGTACTCCAGCAACTCCCATTCGCGTCCTTCCTCGCCGGGTTCGAACTCGACCTTGCCGCCCATCACGTCGACGGCGGCTTCAAGGTCCACCAGGCGGGCAACGGGGTCCTCGCCTGACACAGCGGCGCGGTGGCGAGCTGATGCGGCGACCGTTTCCGCGCCAGCAATGGCAAAGCGTGCGGAAACACCTGCACGCTGGTTCACGGCGGGGGATTCGCGCAGCGCGCGGGTAAACCGTGCGAGGACCTCGAGCAGCACAGGCGGGATCTCGGCTGTGAGATCCGCTTCCTGCTCGATGACTGCCATTTCCGCGGCCAGCTCGAGCGGGTAGTGGGTGCGGATCTCCGCGCCGAAGCGGTCCTTGAGCGGGGTGATGATGCGTCCGCGGTTCGTGTAATCCTCCGGGTTAGCACTCGCCACGACCAGCACATCGAGGGGCAGGCGCAGCATGTACCCGCGGATTTGAATATCTGCTTCCTCCATGACGTTGAGCATGGCTACCTGAATGCGTTCAGCCAGGTCAGGAAGCTCGTTGATGGCCACAATGCCACGGTTGGAGCGGGGGATGAGCCCGTAGTGGATGGTCTCCGGGTCACCGAGCCTGCGGCCTTCGGCCACACGCATCGGGTCCACATCGCCGATCAGATCCGCCACCGATGTGTCTGGGGTGGCGAGCTTCTCGGAGTAGCGTTCGTCGCGGTGCAGCCACGAGATCGGGGTCGCGTCGCCGTTCTCAGACACCAGCGCCCGGGAAGCGTCGGTGATCGGGTGCAGCGGGTGTTCGCGCAGTTCGGAGTTGGTGAGGACAGGGGTCCATTCGTCGAGAAGCGATGGCAACGTGCGCAGCAGACGTGTCTTGCCCTGGCCGCGCTCGCCGAGCAGCACGATGTCGTGGCCGGCAATGATCGCGCGCTCGACTTGCGGAATGACCGTGTTCTCCAGGCCGTGCAGCCCCTCCCACGGGTTGTCGCCTGCCGCCAGCGCTGCGAGAAGATTGTCTCGCAGCTCTTCACGGATTGTCCGGTACGGGTAATTCCCGCTTTCGCGCAGTTCACCGAGGGTCGAGATATTCGGAGCTGAAGTCATGCGCCCCAGACTACTCCGGCTCGCCATACACTGGCCGGGATGACAACTACGCGCGTTCTCCTCATCCGCCACGGTCAAACCCCTACCACCGGTGTCGTTCTGCCTGGTCGGGCGGCGGGCTTGCACCTTTCGGAGACGGGCCGCCAGCAAGCGGAACGTGTCGCTGTGCAGCTCAAGGAACGCTTTTCGCTTATCGACGCCATCTTCACCTCCCCCTTAGAACGTACCCGCGAAACCGCGGAGCCGACCGCCCGCGTTTTCGGGCTGGAGCCGGTCGTTGACGACGCATTCATTGAATGCGATTTCGGCGACTGGACGGGACAGAAGTTGACCGACTTGAGCAAGTTGCCAGAGTGGCAAACCGTGCAGAAGACTCCTAGCCAGTTCCGGTTCCCCGGCGGGGAAAGCTTTGTGGAGATGCAGGACCGAGTCGTCGCCGGAATCGAGCGCGCAGCTGCTCAATTCCCGGGCGGCGTTGTCGCGTGCTTCAGCCATGCAGATCCCATCAAGGCGGCCATTACCCACTACCGCGGTGTGAACCTGGACGAATTCCAGAAAGCGAAAGCAGATCCGGCGTCCGTGACCGTCATTGAGTTCGCCGAAGGAGTGGGCCGCGTTGTCTGACCACACGCTTCAGCCGCCGTTCACGCGGGAGCTCGAGCTGCTTACCCACGGTGAACTAGGTTTCGTGGGGCAGGTGGCTGGGTCGTCGAACATGACCTTCGTCTTCGACATCACCGCTGGCGGCGACCAGGATGACAGTGAGTACGCATGGGCTGTATTCAAGCCAGAAGCAGGGGAGCAGTACCTGCACGACTTCTCGCCCGCTTTATGGCGGAGGGAGCGCGCGGCGTTCCTGCTCAGCGAACACCTTGGATGGCACCTCGTCCCGCCGACTGTCGTGCGCGACATCGAGGGGCTAGGGATCGGTTCGCTGCAGCTGTACATCGACAATGACGGCTCCCACTACTTCCCGCTCTACGAAACGCGCGAGGACCTGCACGACCAGTTTCGCCGCATGGCCGTCTTCGACGTGCTGACCAATAACACCGACCGGAAGTCCGGCCATGTGCTGCTCGGGGAGGGGCCGTCCGGGCCCGAACACGTGTGGGGTATCGATCAAGGCCTGTGCTTTCACCAGGACCCCAAATTGCGTACCGTGATCTGGGACTTCGCAGGCGAGTTCATCGACTCGGCGCTCATCGAGGCCGTTTCGCCGCTCATTCATGACGTTCCGGCCGACATCGCCGAGCTGCTCGAGCCCGCAGAGGTCGAGGCACTGCAGGAACGCGCCCTACGTCTTGCGGGGCTGCCCATGTTCCCGGCTCCGCGCCACCAGTACCAGTTCCCGTGGCCGTTGGTGTAGGGGGGCGTCGACAAGCGAAAGGCCCCGCAACGCACCTCCAGTACGTTCGGGGCCTCTCCGCAGGACGAGCTTTAAACGCCGTCAGTCTCCTGCGGGTCGTTGTCCGCGTCAGCCTTCGTCTCGTGGCGCGTGCCGTGGTCGTGCTCCGGCGGCGCGTAGATGGAGTACAGCTTCGCGGGCTCCGAGCCCTCGTTGGTGAAGTTGTGCCACTTGCCAGCCGGAACGAACGCCGCCCAGTCAGCGCCGACAACCTGGTCGACCTCGAGGTCGGTCTCGGACGCGCCGATCATCGCGCGCAGCTCGCCAGCCTCGAGGCGCAGGAACTGGTCGTGGTCGTCGTGAATTTCCGCGCCGATCTCGCCGCCCGGCGGGATAGTCATCACGGTCAGCTGGAGCTTCTTGCCGGTCCACAGCGTGTCGCGGAAGGCCTCGTTATCCACCGTCGCCTTCTCAATGTCAACGACGTACGGGTTGGGTCCTTGATCAGCCATTGTTCCTCCTTATGTGTTGCGAACATCAGGCACCTTCAGTCTACCTAGAATCCAAGGGCATGGATCTCCCCGAACGCATCCCGCTTAACGACGCTCGACTAGCCCGCATCACCCGCACCAACGCCACCCTCGAGAACCTGCCCGAGCAGCTTGAGGAGGCCTGGGGTGAGCTGGCGCCGTTGATCGAGTACTACGAAACCGGCTGGAGCGGCGACATGCAGAACTACCCCGACGCGCAGTTCGGCGTCCTGTCCGAAGACGGCGTGTGGAACGAGATGGGGCGTTTCTACCAGGCAGTGAAAGAGATCGCCGCCGTCTCCGCGCGCATTGTGCGGGAATACCAAAACGGCGGCGAGTCTAGCGGAGAGGGTTAGTTCAGCGGCACGAGTGTGACGTCGGTAGCTTCCTCCATCGCCTGCTCCTTGTCCAGGCGGTCCAAGGCGTCCTGCGTGATGTCCGACTCGTTGACGTCGAGGACGGTCTGGTCGCCCACCGCACCGCGGTCGACCTCGGCTGGGGCATCCGACGGGGCGATGCCGAAGAACTTGTCCAGGCCCTTCACGTTGAACTGGGTGGACATGTAGCGGGAATTGTTGGACGTGTTCCACTGCGAGACAACCAAGTCCATATTGTCCAGAGTCGAACCCGGAACAATGTAACCGCCGTAGAGCTGGGTGAAGTTGTTCTCGTCCTGGCGGTGGCGCCAATTGCCGTCGCCAGCGACGACGGGGCGGGCCGGCGCAATCTCGTCCCAGTTGCGCGCGATGGTCTCGGACACGCGCACCTCGATGGAGCGGGTTTGAGCGTTGAACATTGCGAGCACCCAGTGGCCGTCGATGTAGCGCAACGACATCTCACCGGCCTTCATGTTCTTGGAGAGCATCGGCTTGCCCATCTTCGAACCCCACGTGCCGGTGGCGGGATCGTGAATCTCCCAGCTTTCGCGGTTGCCAATGTCCTGCTCGCGGAACCGGGACAAATACACCGAGTCTTGGCGACGGAAATCGGACGACACCACGTAGATGAAACCATCCGGCCCCATCTCCCAGCTGATCATGTTGCCCAGACCCCTCATATAGCGCGGGCTTGTCGTGCCCACCGACGTCCACGTGCGGCCGTTGTCAGTGGACTTCCAGATCTGGGTCTCCACGATGTTGCCCAGGCCCGCGTTCCACATGCCCTGCATGTACAAGACCCCGTTGATGTTGATCACATCAGACGGAATCAACGTCAAGTTGTTGTCGTGACGGTAGTTAATGAGCTGTCTTACAGAATCACCACTGTTCAGCGGGCGCTTCAAAGTGATCCGGCCGTTCCCGTCCATCTCAGCGACTGCACCGATGGGGCTGAGCCACTCGCCCTGGCCAAAACCGCGGCCGGTGAACGAGTCGCCGAAGACGATGGCGAATTCCTCCCCGATACCCAGCGGCGCCATGATTCCCAGATCCAACGCACCGGCACCAATGTCGTTTTGGTGAGTGCCCAGCAAGTCACCGACCATCGTGACGTCGAGGCCTTCGCTGACCCGGCTCCAGGGGTTGTTTCCGGGCTTTGCCGCTGGCTTCTCCAACGGCGTGCCGAAGAGCCCGGAGCTGAAGTCACTCGGCGAACTCGACGAGCTCGAGGAAGAAGACGAGCTCTGTGCGTCCGCTACCGCAGGGCTGATCAGGGATACAGCGGCAAGTCCAGCGAGCACGGCGGAAGACGTTGAACGCAGGGGACGCGGGGAACGACGGGAGCGACCGGGACGAAGGAAACGCGGGGTACGCGGGGTATGCATGGGGCTAGCTCGCTTTGATATCCGGGGGCGATGATGCAACCGGATTGGACTCTAGCAAAGGGCGAGTGCTTTATTCCGGCTTCCTGTGGCGCCCGACACTGGACGTATCGTCGGGGCGCCTGTGCCGGCCCGTGCCCTGTGCCGCGCGCCGAGAACGCGTAGCACGCCGCAACCGCACCTTTTCCACCTCGGACAAGTAGGTGTTCTCGCCGGCGAGGTCGGCCGAGGTACTGCTGCGGCCGGGGTTGAACGATATAGGAGCCGGGAAGGACTGCGTAGGCACATGAGCCTGCGCTCGGCGGTGCAGCTCCGACGAAGGCTCTGCAGGGAACAGTGGTCTTCGCCCCGCGCGGGACGCTGGCCGAGCCTCCGGTTCGGCCGGGAACAGCGGCTCCGGCTGAGCCTTCGGCTCTGCGGTGGACAACGGCTCCAGTTTCGCAGCCGGCTCGGGCGGGAACAGTGGCTCCGGCTTCGGACGCTCCGCCGGTTCGGCCGGGAACAGCGGTTCCGGCTTGGGGCGCTCCGCCGGTTCGGCCGGGAACAGCGGTTCCGGCGCTGGTGGCTCCGCGGGGGACGGCTGCTCTGGCGGGAGCACCGGCTCCGGCTCGGGCTTCGGCTCGGGCTTCGTCTTGAACACCGGCTCGAACACCGGCTCCGGCATGGGCTTTGGCCTCGGCGCGGGCTCCGGCTCTGGTTCCGGCTCCGGCTCGAACACGGGCTCCGGCTCCGGTGGCAGCAACGGCTCCTGCTCCGGCTCCGGCGGCAGCAACGGCTCCGGCTCCGGTGGCAGCAACGGCTCCTGCTCCGGTTCTGGGGGCAGCAAAGGCTCTGGTTCCGGCTCGGGCGCTGGTACCGGCTCGAAGACTGGCTCCACCCGCACCCGCGGGGCTGCTTCCGGGGTCTCGTCCTGCGCTGGCGGCTGGTATTTCGGTTCCCAATCCAGGAAGATCTCCCGCGCACCCGGGAACGGGATGACTTGGTCCTCCGGGTCGATGGCGGCATCGAGCTCGACGGTGATGGCTAGGGTGCCGTCGGCGTATTCGTAGACCTGCCAGGGGTCGTCGGAGGTTTCCGGCTCGAGAGGCAGCTCGGGAAGTTGCTGGATTGCGCCCGCCCCAGAAACAGGGGAGACATCGACGCCAATGCGTCCGTTGTTGGCGAAGGCGCGGGCTATGACGGGGGCGGGGGAGGCGTCGATAAGCGAGCGCAAAAGGTCGGCCTCGGGGTGGGGCAATGTGCCGAGTACGCGGCCGTCGCATGTGACCACAATGTCTTGCCCGCGCACCAGCAGCCCCACGAGCCACTGGCCGGGGGACATGTCCGTGATGTCGGAAGCGCTGAACTCGCCCGTGGAGATGTCGACGAAAACGGTTTCGTCGTAGCTGCCGGGCAGCATTACCGAACCGGGGAGCGGGTTGTTGCCCGGAATGACAAATTCGGCCGGTGCGAGGTTGACCGTGACGTCGCAGACACCGGTGCCTGGTGCGACGTCTAGCGTGGCGGTCGCGGTCGGGATCATGCCCGCGTCGTGCACGATGTCGATAGGGAACAGCGTGTCGCGGTCTGCGGCGGCGATCTCACCGATGACGCTGCCGTGCGCCTGCGGCCAGCGCACGCGCCACCCGCCGGAGATCGGGTGCGGTTCCAGTTCAACCGTTGTGAGGCCTGCCTGCCCAGCACCGCCAGCCGTGCCGAGGCTCTCATGCACCGTGGCGTGCATGACGTTGCCCACGCGCACGCGCATGCCGTCGCCTAAGGCGGTCGGCGCAAGGGGGTAGCGCGGGGTCGGTTCCATGACTCGAAACTTTACGCGTTAGGCAACGGCTGAACGAATGGCTGGGTTCGATTGGCAGGGATCATCCAGCTTGGTGGGACTTGCCCAGCATCTTTCGAACCAGCTCCACAACAGCCAGGACGGCGAAGCCGACGATGAGACCCATCACCAGCGACCCAGCAGTATCCACAAGCCAGCCGACGAAGCCGCCGCCGACTGCTTCCACACCGCGGGCGAGAATGTCGTGCGGCCAGTGCCAGCCAAAGACTTCGTCGAAACCACGAATGATCAGGTGTCCGCCGACCCACAGCATGGCTACCGTGCCCACCACACCGATCGCCTTGAGCACGTACGGCATGCCCTTGACCAGGGCAGTGCCCAGCTTTGGCGTATTGCCGCGCTCAACCATGCCCAGACCGATGTCGTCGACTTTCACCAGCAGCGCCACCGCACCGTAGACCGCGATCGTGATGAAGATGGCCACGGCCACCAGCACGAGGAATTCCATCCACAGCGGCTGGTCAGCGACTTCGTCGAGCGCGATGATCATGATCTCCGCAGACAGAATTAGGTCTGTCGTCACAGCGCGCTGGACCAGCGAGTCTTCGCTTTCAGCATCGCGGTTGACGGCGCGCTCTGCTGCTTCATCCTCGTCGTGCAGAAGCTTATCGACGATCTTCTCCGCACCCTCAAAGCACAGATAGGAACCACCAATCATGAGGATGGGCACCAAAGCCCACGGAGCGACGGCGTTGAGCAGTAGCGCGATCGGCAGAATGATGAGCAGCTTGTTGCGCAGCGAACCCTTTGTGATCCGCCAGATCATCGGCAACTCGCGCGCCGGCGTCACCCCCGTGACATATTGCGGCGTCACTGCAGCATCGTCGATTACAACACCTGCAGCTTTAGCGGACGTTTTCGCCGTCATGGCAGCCACGTCATCCATGCTGGATGCGGCGGTGCGGGCGATCAGGGCGACGTCGTCAAGCAGTGCGAGCAAACCACCGGCCATTGTTTGAGCCTTTCTGTAGGGAACGAGCAGAGCCTACCCCGTTATGTATGGTGTGAGCATGTCTGAAACGGTCACATCGACAGCCCGGGTGCGTTTGTCCAGCCCAGGGCGGTGCGGCAAGCGGCTGGCCGCCCACTTCGCTCAGACCATTGACGCGACGTGGGACAGCGACGGTTCCAAAGGCTTGTTCAAATTCCCGGACGCCACGTGCGATGTCATCGGCACCGACGGCGTGCTCATGTTCAGCGTCGAGGGTCCCCGTGACGGCGTTGAGGAGGCCGAACGTCAGGTAGCCACACGCTTGATCCACATCGCGAACGAAGACGATGTCGTCGTCGAGTGGCTACGCGGGGGAGAGACCGTCGCACGTTTCTCGCGCGACAGCGCCTAACCCACCGGCGCCAACTCCACTTCCTCAGCCCATGTCAGTTCGATGCCCTGGGCGCGGAGCCATTCCATCGCGTCGTCGTCGTGTCGGGTGATGCCCTCGACAGCGTTGAGCGTGGCATCGATCGCCTTCTCCGCTTCCGCGGCGCTGATCAGGCCTGCTGAGGTGGCCGCGGCAAGCTCGTCGATGTCGAGCACGTCGATCGCCTCGCCCTGGATGGCCACGAGGTCGACGTACAAGTCGCGTGTGCGCCACACTTCGCCCTCGTGATCAATGGCGGCGATGTCGAAGTAGAAGTCCTGCTCCACATCCACGCCCTCGCGGAAGTGGAAGATGTTGGCGCGCAAGTTGAGTTCCGGCAGCAACCAGCTCTCCAGGTAACCGAACTTCGGGTGGTTGGCCCCACGGGCCATGTACAGGCCGAAATCCGTCACCGTGAACGTGTCCACGTCGCGCAGGTACCCCTTCGGGTCCGTGTTCGTCTTCGACATCGTGTCGAAGGTCTCCTGCTTGACGGGGTGGAGATCCACGGCAGAATCTGCCGCGCCCGGGGTTACCTGGGGGCCTGTGCCAGTCATCTCGATCGCCTTTCCTACATCCGGCGTCCTACTTCACCGTCGCCGTCAGGGCCACCGGTGCGAAGCGGCAGGACTTCCCGCCTGTCTTCACCGCACCGTCGACCACTGCCAGAACGGGTCCGGGGCCCGTGGAGGCCACCCCGGACAAGGTTGCCGGTCCTGTGGGATTAATCCCGTTATTGCCCAGAGGCGTTACACCGCTGCGCAGCGAGCCAACATTCACCCAGTACACATTCATCTGGCCCTGCTGCTTCTCCGCAGCTCCCGTGCCCAGGGCGGTGAAGACGAACGTGCTCTCCCCGGCCTTCGGCGCCGGCTGCGGAGAGTTCGCCGGTCCCGGCACCGCGATAACGGACCCTGTGGAGTGCAGGCCCGGGCCCATGCAGTTCAGCGACACCGTTGGCCAGTACCCCTGGCGAAACGCCGGGCCGTTCGTCGGCAGGGCCGGTCCACCGGTCTGCCCCTTCCCGGCGGTGAACCCGACCGCTGCCAGAAGTGCGTCGCGCACCTGCGGCGGCACCCACGGCTGGCTAGCAAAATCGGTCACGGCGCGCTGGACCTGCGGGGTGGGGCGGCCGAGATCGTCGATAATTTGCGACGACGTGACGTTCGATAGATCCGGCAGTCCCGGGGCAGCGCTCTGCGCGGAGGCGGGAGCGGCCGCACCGGCCACGAGCCCGGCGGCGAGCATGGTCGCCGCAGCAGCAGCCTTCACAGGGCGCGACGGCACTGGCAGGGCCGGCAGGGCGGGGAGCTTCTTCAGCTTCATGGGAGTTGGGTCCTTCGCGTCGGGAAAGTAACGCATTATCACAGGACACTTTAGTTACTTTGAAAACAATTGCAACATAAATATCAATAGTATTCTTACGTCCCAATGTCGGGATTGGGGCGGGCGTTGCGTGTTGTTTCCTGGGTCCTGCTCCGCGTGTGTTGAGTTCTCTGTTGGGTTCTGTCTTCAGTTCGGCTGCGCCCCGACATCGCGTTACCCACCGTATGCGGGTAGGGTTTAACCGTTCAAGCGGGGCTGCCGTTGCGGTGGCGTCGTCACGCAAAAGCAAGAAGGAGCAGATCCGCAGTGTCGCACCCCGAATTCCGCAACGTCGCTATCGTCGCGCACGTTGACCACGGCAAGACCACCCTCGTCAACGGCATGCTGGAGCAGTCCGGCGTGTTCGGTGACCACGGCGAGGTCGCGGACCGCGTCATGGACTCCGGCGATCTCGAGTCCGAGCGCGGCATCACCATTCTGGCGAAGAACACATCCATCCGCCGCAAAGGCGCGGGCAAGGATGGCCGCGATCTAGTTATCAACGTCATTGACACGCCGGGCCACGCGGACTTCGGCGGCGAGGTGGAGCGCGGCCTGTCCATGGTCGACGGTGTTGTTCTGCTTATCGACGCCTCCGAAGGACCCCTCCCGCAAACCCGCTTCGTCCTGGGCAAAGCGCTCGAGGCGAAAAAACCCGTGATCATCTGCGTGAACAAGACCGACCGCCCGGACGCGCGTATCGACGAAGTCGTCGACGAGGCCCAGGACCTGCTCCTCGAGCTCGGCGCGTCATTGGAGGATCCGGATGCGGCTGAAGCCGCAGAGAACCTGCTCGAGCTGCCGGTGCTCTACGCCTCCGGCCGCGCCGGCCGTGCCTCCTTCAACAACCCGGGTAACGGCGGCCTGCCGGACAACGACGACCTGCAGCCGCTTTTCGACGTCATCTACGACGTCCTCCCCGAACCCTCCGCCGACATCGATGCCCCGTTCCAGGCGCAGGTCACCAACCTAGACTCCTCGTCCTTCCTGGGCCGTATCGCGTTGATCCGCGTGTACCGCGGCAGCGTGAAGAAAGGCGACAACGTCGCCTGGGTCCACTACGACTCTGACGGCAACGAGCACGTCAAGAACGTCAAGATCGCCGAACTGCTGGTCACCGAAGGTCTTGAGCGTGTTCCGGCCCAGGGCGAGGTCGTCGCCGGCGACATCGCCGCGGTGTCCGGCATCGACGAGATCATGATCGGCGACACCCTGTGCGACCCGGAGCACGTCGAGGCCCGCGAGCGCATCAAAATCGACGATCCCGCAATCTCCATGACCATCGGCGTGAACACCTCCCCGATGGCCGGCCGCGGCGGTGGCGACAAGCTCACCGCCCGCATGGTCAAGGCGCGCCTGGACCAGGAGCTGATTGGTAACGTCTCCATCAAGGTGCTGCCGACCGACCGCCCCGACGCGTGGGAGGTCCAGGGCCGCGGCGAAATGGCCCTGACCGTTCTGATCGAGACGATGCGCCGCGAAGGCTTCGAGCTGACCGTGGGCAAGCCGCAGGTGGTCACCAAGGAGATCGACGGCAAGACCTATGAGCCCTACGACCACATGGTCATTGACACTCCGTCCGAGCACCAGGGTGCTGTCACCCAGCTCATGGCCAACCGCAAGGGCCAGATGACCGCCATGGGCAACTCTGGCGCCGGTGACTGGGTCCGCATGGAGTTCGACGTCCCGTCCCGCGGCCTGATTGGCTTCCGCACGACGTTCCTCACCGAGACCCGCGGCGCTGGTATTGCCAACAGCTACTCCATCGAGCACCGCCCGTGGGCAGGGGAGATCAAGGGCCGCCCGACTGGCTCGCTCGTTGCCGACCGTTCCGGCCAGGTCACCGCCTACGCGTTGACGCAGCTGGCAGACCGTGGCGATTTCTTCGTCGAGCCCGGCGCGGAAACCTACGAGGGCATGGTCGTCGGCGCGAACAGCCGCGACGAGGACATGGACATCAACATCACCAAGGAGAAGAAGCTGACCAACATGCGTTCTGCCACCGCAGACGCAACGGTCACGCTGGCCAAGGCCAGGACCCTCTCCCTGGATGAGGCCATCGAGTTCTGCGACGACGACGAGTGCGTCGAGGTCACGCCCGAGGTCATGCGCGTGCGCAAGGTGATCCTCAATTCCACCGAGCGCGGCCGTGCACGTTCTCGTGCCAAGCAGATGAACAAGTAGCATTAGCGCGCATGAAAGCAGTTCGCTTGACGACGGTCACGCTCGCGTCGATAAGCCTGCTCTCCTCGTGCGCAGCCAACCCGGGCCCGCCCCCGATCGTCGAAGAGACGGTGACCACGGAGACAGCGACGACGACCGTCCAGCCCGGCCCGACGCGGTCACAAGTCCAGGTCGGGGTGCAGCCGCTGCGCAACGGGCTCAACCCGCACCTCATCGCCGATGAGAATTCGACGGTGCAGGATATTGCTGAGCTCACCCTGCCCAGCGCGTTCGTGGACGGGAAGATGAACACTGATCTGCTCGTCAGCACCAGCGAGCTGCCCGCCGGCGAGGGTGACGAGGACGCGGCAATGACCGTGCGCTACGAAATCAGCCCGGCCGCCCAATGGTCCGACGGCAGTCCCATCACCGGCGCCGACTTCGCCTACCTGTGGCGTGGCATGACCTCCACGCCGGGCACGGTCGACCCGGCCCCGTACCGTGCCGTGAGCGACGTGCGGGTCTCGGGCGGAGGCGGCAAGATCGTCGACGTCGTTTTTGACGAGCCGGTCGGCGATTGGCAGGGAATGTTCCGCAACCTGCTGCCGTCACACCTGCTCGATTCGACCGCAGCCGATTTCGCAGCGGCGCTCGCAGACTCGATCCCAGCTTCGGCCGGCCGCTACATGGTCGACCAAGTCGACCGCGGCAGTGGCATCATCACGCTGAACCGCAATGACAGGTTCTGGGGGCAAAGCCCGGCGAGCATTGACATTCTGACGCTGAATTCGGTGCGCTCCACCGAGCAGGTCGCCGACCGTTTGCGCGCCGGCCAGCTCGCCTTCGTCGATCACGTGCCGGGGGAGACATCGGCCGACGCGTACTCCCTCATCCCCGGAACCCAAGTCCGCACGGAGCGCGGACCACGAGAATTAGGCCTGGTCATGAGCGTCGATTCGCCCATTCTCAATGACCTTGCGGCACGCGAGGAGCTGCGCTCGCTTATCGACGTCCCCCTCATCGCCCGCATCGCCTCCTCCCGCTCCCGCGACGTCGATGCCGCCGAAGCGACTCCGGCGTTGGGTCGAGAAGCGGGAGAGTTGCGCGCGGCCGTCGATAAGCACAGGCCGTTGCGCATCGCCGCCGACCCGCGCGATGACGAGTCGATGCCGGCCACCAGAGCGCTCGTGGACATCCTCAACGGCGAAGGGATCTCCGCGGAGACCGTCGCCGCCGACATGACCGATATTGCGGAGCGACTGCCTGCCGGTGAGATCGATGCGGTGATGAGCTGGTCGTTCACCAACAGCTCGACTGCGTGGGCCAGCAAGGTCCAATGCCCCTACACCGCCGCAACGGAAGCCGGGGACAGCGGCGCCCAGGACAGTGGCGGCGATGGGGCCAACGGCAACGACGCAGGCGGTGCGGGCGCTGACCGCTACGCCTCCGGCAACCTGAGCGGATTATGCACCCCGGACACGGACCGACTAGCCGAGGCAATTCTCGCCGGCGACATCTCCAGCCAACAAGCCCGCGAACAGGTCACCGCCGCTACCGCAATCGAAGCCGTGTGGGTGCCGGTACTGCGCGAGCGCCGGATCATCGTCCTGGGGCAAGGCATCATTGGCCCGTCGCCGAACTTGGAAGAATGGGACCGTGGCCTTGCCGGGGCCGACACATGGAAAGAGGACACAACTGCCAATGAGCAACGCACCACAGAACCCGAGTAACCCCCGCCCCAACGCGCACGCTGATCGTAGAGACCTCACTGGGTACCGCGTCGTCGCCGTCCACGCCCACCCGGACGATGAATCCATCTCCACCGGCGGCGCCCTCGCTGACCTGTCTCGCCGCGGGGCCGACGTCCTCGTTGTGACCTGCACGCTCGGCGAGGAAGGCGAAGTCATCGGCGAGACCTACCAGGGCCTCGTCGACGACCAGGGCCGGGGCGCCAACCAGTTGGGCGGCTTCCGCATCCACGAGCTGGCCCGCGCGTTGGACATCCTCGGCGTGCGCGGCGAGTTCCTCGGCGGGGCGGGGCAGTACAGGGATTCGGGGATGGCGGGGGCGCCCGCGTCACGCAACGCAAGGGCGTTCGTGAACTCGGGGCAGCGCGCGGTTGACGACCTTGCCGCCATCTTCGAACGGGAACGGCCCCACCTCGTGCTCACATACGACCCCAACGGCGGTTACGGCCACCCCGACCACATCCGCGCCCACGAGATCACGCACGCCGCCGCCGACCAGATCGGGGGAGTGCCGCGCATTCTCTGGGCCACGCGCCTGCGCAGCGAGCTTGAAGCTGAAACCGCCGAGGTTGTCCCCGCAGGCTGGACCCGTCCTGCGCCGGGCGAGCTCGATGCCGTCGACACCACCGACACCTGGGTAGAGATGAACGACACCGTCTACGCCGCCAAGATCGACGCCATGCGCGCCCACGCCACCCAGATCTGGATTGCCGACGGCTCCACCTCCACCACCAACCCCCACGCCGCCTTCGGCCGCGCCCCCTCCGCCGACGTGACCACCTACGCGCTGTCCAATCTCATTGCTCAGCCCGTCATCCGCCGCGAGCACTACCAGCTCGGGGCCGGGCAGCCGCTGGACCACGGCGCTGACCTGCTCAGTGGCATCGCGCCGTGACGCCCGAGCCACCCATGCGCCGGGAGCCGCAGGTCCGCACTGACTTCAGCCCCTCCGAAGCGCGCTGGGCCATCGCGTGGCTCAGCATCGGCGCGATGTTCGCCGTGCTGCTGCAAGTCACCTCCATCAACGCCGCGTGGGGGATCCCTTCTATCGCTACCGCGTTCCTCTTTCAGGGGGTGGTCACGCGGACGGGGCGGTTGTGGACGTCGAAAAGCGTGCGCGTGCTCGTGCCGACCCTCGTGTGGGCCGCCTGCTTTGCAATGCTCTATTTCGGCGTCGACGTCACCAGCGATATCCTGAACAACAATTCCATTCGCGCACTCGCGCTGTTAATCGCCGGTTGCCTCGGAGGGGTTTGGCCCCTCCTACGGCGCAAGTGACATACTTGACGGGCAACAGGAAAACCCAGAGGAGCAACAATGACCTACATCATCGCCGAACCGTGCGTTGATCTGCTCGACCGCTCATGCGTCGAAGAATGCCCCGTCGACTGCATCTACGAGGGCAAACGCATGCTCTACATCCACCCCGACGAGTGTGTGGACTGCGGCGCCTGCGAGCCCGCCTGCCCGGTCGAAGCCATCTTCTACGAAGACGACCTGCCCGAGGAGTGGAACCACTACTACGACGTCAACGTCGCATTTTTCGACGAGCTCGGCTCCCCGGGCGGAGCGGCTGCCGCCGGCAAGTACGACTTCGACCACCCATTCGTGGCCGCGCTGCCGCCGATGCGGGAGTCCTAAATGCCGCGCAGCCCGCTCTCCTCGACCCTGCCTGACTTCCCGTGGGACACGATCCTCGACGTCAAGAAGAAGGCGGCCTCCCACCCGGACGGTTTGATTGACCTGTCCGTGGGCGGGCCCGTGGATCCGGTGCCCCCGACGATCCAGCTCGCCCTCGCAGAGAATGCTGCCGCGCCCGGATACCCGCAGACCATGGGCACCCCGGAGCTGCGCGAGGCGATCGTGTCGGCTCTGGAGCGCCGCTTCGGCATCGCGGGGCTGAACGAGAAATCGGTTCTGCCGACGATCGGCCTGAAAGAGGCCGTCGCGTGGCTGCCGACGCTGCTCGGGCTGCGCGGCGAGACCGTGGTCATCCCAGAAGTGGCGTACCCCACCTACGAAGTCGGGGCACTCATCGCAGGGTGCAACATCGTGCGTTGCGACGATCCCGCCGACGCCCCCCGCGACGCCGCCCTGGTGTTCATCAACTCGCCCTCGAACCCGACCGGCGCCCTGGCATCGGTGGAGCAGCTGCGAGCGTGGGTTGAGTTTGCCCGCGACACCGGCGCGATCGTGGCCTCCGACGAGTGCTACCTCTACCTCGGCTGGACCACCGACCCAGTGTCCATCCTGCACCCGTCCGTGACTGACGGGGACAACACCGGGCTGCTCGCGCTGCACTCGCTGTCGAAGACCTCGAATCTCGCCTCCTACCGCACCGGCATGATCTCCGGCGACGAGAACCTGGTCCAAGAACTGCTGGAGGTGCGCAAACACGCCGGCCTGATCGTGCCTGGCCCGATCCAGCACGCAATGACCGCAGCACTGAGTAGCGACCTCCATGAGGAGCTGCAACGGTCGGTGTACGCCACCCGCCGCGTCGAGTTGCTGAAGGCTTTGCCCGGCGCTGGGTTCACGGTCGATGCATCCGACGCTGGCCTCTACCTCTGGGTGCGCCGCGAAGGCATGAACTCCCGCGAGGCGCTCGACTGGCTCGCCGAGCGCGGCATCCTCGCCGCACCGGGCGATTTTTACGGCCCTGCCGGCGCTCAGCACGTCCGCATTGCGCTGACCGCGACGGACGAGCGCATCGATGCCGCAGTCGCCCGCCTAGCGCAGTAGCGCTTCTGGTTCGTCGCAGCCGCGTCCACGGGCGGTTCGACCGGTTCGTGAGCAAGATAACGCCACGACAATCCCAGAGTTCGCGCGCTACCAGAGTAATGTTGCCGGGAAGTTGCGCGTCGATTCGGGCGCCACTGAGGACTAAGGACGCTCATTGACGGACACTGTGACACCGGCCGAACCACGGCCAGCTGAGGGCGGCGGGAGTACCGCTGTCCGCTTCGCTAACGGCGCACGAGAATTCATCAAATTCGGGATTGTCGGCGGGTCAGGGGTCTTCGTCAACCTTGCGGTGGTTTATGTAGTCAAGAAGGCGCTCGAGCTCGGGTGGGATATCCACGAGAACGAAGTCTTCATGAACTTGTTCGGCACGCGGTGGAACGTCCGCTGGTACCACGTCATCATGACCATTGCGTTTGTGGTGGCAAACACGTGGAACTACCAGCTCAACCGGTCGTGGACGTTCCGCAATGTGCCGAAGAAGTCGTGGTTGCGCGGCTATTTCCCGTTCATGACCACGGGCATTGTCGCATTCCTCGTAAGTCAGACCGTGGCGACGTTGCTGATGAATCCGACATCGCCCATCGCGCTTTCCGACGACATCTTCGACAACTCCACCGGCTTCCGCACAAAATTCTACTGGTCCGCCGCGATTTCGACCCTGGTGGCGATGCCGGTCAACTTCGTCATCAATAAACTCTGGACGTTCGGGAAACCGAAAAGCCCCCTCGCTGTCGTCTAGACCGGCTTCGCCGCCCCTCGAGCTCGCCGCCCTTCGAGTTCCCGCAGTCTAAGCGGCGGCAACTGCAGGACCGAAGAGAGCGTCCATGGCGCCGAACCTATGCCGCTGGTTGGTGCGCACGGTGCCGTACGGGGAGACCCATACTGGCCGGCCGTCGCGGATTGCAATGTGGCCTCGGGAGCGGTGCACGTCTGGGGCGTCGTCGTTAATACGGTTGTGGTAGCGGCACAGCGGAACCAGGTTGGCGATGTTAGTCTCCCCGCCGCGCGCCCATGCTTCCGCGTGATGGACCTGGCAGAAGTCGGCAGCATGGTGGCAGTCCGGGTGGGCGCACATCGGCTGGACTGCCTTGGCCAGGTCGCGTTGCTTGGCGTTGGCCAGACGCTCAGTGCGGTACAGATTCACGGCGCCTTCGGTGGGGTGGAACACTGCGGCTTCCAGCTCGTTGTCGCCGGTGGCGATGAACCGGTCCATGAATTCCTTGCCGGTCATGGTGGTGCCGTCGGTCAAGCCAAGGATCACATCGTCGCCGTCGCCGCGGACAATACGCGTCCATTCCGGCAGGGGAACAAGGAGCATGGGGCGGGGTGAGGCTTCGGGGACGCTGCCGTCGCCACGCAATAAGGCAATGAGCTTGCGCGCCATGTGCGCCCCTGGAGAAACGTCGGCACCCATGCCGGCCGTAAGAACGTGCTTGAGGTCGGCGAGGAAGCGTTTACCGGTCGTCAGGGTCAGGGTGGCCATGTCGTCGTCGCCTTCACTGATGGTGGCGCGCTCCTGGCGCGCGGGTGGGTTTTTCGGCGGGACGATCTTCTTGATCAGTGCTCCCAAGGCTTTGAAGGTGCGGGTGGTGCGGCTGGCGGCGTCGAGAAGCTTCAGGCGCATGGTGTGGCGGCGTGTCGCATGCTTGATGTGCGCGATGGAGCGCTCGATTTTTGCGAGCATGCCCACGGAGAGGCCCAAGCGCATCGCTTTCTTCGAGGCTTTCTCGCGCTTGGCTGCAGATAAGCCATCGCCGAAGTAGGCATCATGGACAAGTTTCCAGTTGTTCACCACCGACGGCTCCACGCCGGCGCTGAGTGCTTGCTGTTTGTTGAAATCTTTCAACGCCCCCAACCTTGGGGCGCTGAACGCGCTGACAAGGTCATCGAAAGTTTCCATGCCTCACACGCTAAAAGCCCCGCACAAGGCGGGGCAAGAGCGTGCACACTGCAGTGTGCAACAGGGGTTAGTTCTTGTGCAGCTCTTCGTTGAGCTCGACGGCGTGTGCGCGGGAAGCCTCGACGGCGCCGGTCAGGGAGTTGCGGCGGAACAGGATGTTGTTGTGGCCGGACAGCTCGACGGCCTTGACTTCGTCGCCGGCGGAGCGGCCCAGGTCGGCGGCGATGTTATCGGTGATGACGACCTTGGTGCCGGCGGTGACGTACAGGCCGGCCTCAACGGTGCAGTTGTCGCCGAGCGAGATGCCGATGCCGGCGTTGGCGCCGAGCAGGCAGCCTTCGCCGATCTTGATGGTTTCCTTGCCGCCGCCGGACAGGGTGCCCATGATGGAGGCGCCGCCGCCGATGTCGGTGCCGTCGCCGACGACCACGCCAGCGGAAATGCGGCCCTCGACCATGGAGGCGCCGAGGGTGCCGGCGTTGAAGTTCACGAAGCCTTCGTGCATGACGGTCGTGCCTTCGGCCAGGTGGGCACCGAGGCGGATGCGGTCGGCGTCGCCGATGCGCACGCCGGACGGCACAACGTAATCGACCATGCGGGGGAACTTGTCTACCGAGTAGACAACGACCGGGCCCCTGGCTGCCAGGCGACCGCGTACGACCTGGAAGTCAGACACCTCGCAAGGACCGTAGTTGGTCCACACGACGTTGGCCAGCAGACCAAACAGCCCGTCGAGGTTCGCCTCGTGCGGCTTGACTAGGCGGTGGGACAGCAGGTGGAGGCGCAGGTACGCGTCGTACGCATCTGCGGGGGCATCGCTTATCGACGCAATCCGCGTCTCCACTGCCACACGCGCCACCCCACGATCCTCATCCGGCCCGGCCAGGTCTTCGAACTGCTGCGGGGTCTCTTCGAGGCGCGTGGTGCCGGCTTCGGTGACGGACTCCCCAATCTTCGGGGCCGGGTACCAGACATCCAGAACGGTTCCGTCGTGGGTGACGGTGGCCAGGCCCTTAGCAATTGCGGTGGTCATCTCTGTATCAGCTCTTTCTGCTCAGTGATGCGACGTGTCTACGGGGGACTCGTCGCGTTGTTTCCGTGAGCCAGCTTAGAGAATCGGGGGCGATATCTCAGCTTTGGCACGCGTGAAACGCTATTAGGCAGAGGTTTTGTTCCCGTCCGGTGCGGTTTCACCGTTGTTTTTGACGCTTCTACCGGGGGTGAGAAGAGACAAGCCCACCAGCACGAGGGAGAGGATGGTGACGGAGATGACTTGGGGGCGGGCGGAGGCGTCGAAAAGCATCAGGACGACGAGGCCGAGGAGCGCGGCGAGCGTGACCCACGGGACCCAGGATGCGCCGCGGACCTGGACGGCGGAGTCGGCGATGCCCGGCTTGAGCTTGATGTAGCTCAGCGTGATCATGATCCACACCACGATGAGGCAGCCACCGGTGGCGTTCATGATGAAGTCGATCATGCCCGGCGGGTTCCACCACTGCAGACCGACAGCCACGAAGGCGAAGAAGACGGAGACGAGCACCGAGTTGATCGGCACGCCGTGGGCGTTGGTGCGTGCCATCCAGCGCGGAGCGTCACCTTCGAGCGCCTGCTGGTAGGCCAGGCGGGAGGTGCCGTAGACCTGCGCGTTGAAGGCCGAGAGCAGCGCCAAGACGATGACGGCCTCCATGAAGCCGGCCGCGGCCGGGATGTTGGCCATGTCCAGCACCTGAGTGAAGGGGGATTCTGCGGCGGTGTCCGCGCCGTCGATCTGCGCGTAGGGGAGCAGCAGGATGATCACGATGACCGAGCCGATGTAAAATAGCGCGATACGCCAGATGATGGAGTTGACGGCGTTGCGCACGTTGCGGGCGGGGTCCTCGGATTCGGCGGCGGCGATGGTGACCACCTCGATGCCTCCGAACGCGAAGGCGACGGCGAGAAGGCCGGCGGCGATACCGGCGATGCCGTTGGGGGCGAAACCGGATTCGGTCACGTTGGAGAACCCGACGAAGCCGTTGGCGGGCAACAGGCCGAGCCACAGGGCGGCACCAATGACCAGGAAGAGCAAGATGACGGCGACCTTGATCATGGCGAACCAGTACTCGAACTCGCCGAATCCCTTGACCTGCGCGAGGTTGACGGCGGTGAGAATGCCCACGACGACGAGCGCCGGAATCCACTGCGGCACCCCGAACCAGCCCGCCATGATGGCGGATGCGCCGGTGATCTCCACACCGCACGCCATGATGAGCAGGAACCAGTAGATCCAGCCGAGGAGGAAGCCCGCCCAGTGGCCGTACGCTTGGCGTCCGTACGTCGCGAAAGAACCTGACGACGGGCGCGCCGCCGCCATCTCACCCAACATGCGCATCACGGAAATCACGATGACACCGGCTATAACGTAAGCCAGCAAAATCGCCGGTCCCGCCGCGCGGATGCCCACGCCGACGCCGAGGAACAGGCCCGCACCGACGGCAGTGCCCAGGCCCATGAGCGTGAGGTGGCGCGACTTCAGGCCGCTGCCGAGTTCAGAATTCGCGTCCGCGGTCGACGCGGCGGCGGTTGTGGTGGCGCCGTGGTTGGCGCCGGAGTCCGGCCCGGAGGTGTTAGCGGCAGTAGTCATCGACGGGGTCCTTCGGTGGTGGTTTCGGTTGTGGAGTCGGTGTCTGCGGTGGCTTCATCGAGCGCTGCGGGTGCTGCGGGGGAGTTCGCGGCAATATCAGCGCGGCGGCGCTTGAACGCGCCGGTGTTGGTCCAGATCAGCCCGGCGACGGTGATCACGGTGACAACGACGGCGACGGATATGACCTGGAAGCGGCCGCCGTCGTCGGTAAGCATGAGGACAACAATCCCAGCAGCCAGCGCAATGGTTGCCCACGGCAAGACAGACGGGGCCCACATGCGGACGTCGGTGAGCTGGCCGGTGGCCTCCAGGCGCGGGTGGAGTCGCAGGAACGAGAACGCGATGGCGAACCAGATCACGATCAAGCAGCCTCCGACGGCATTGAGCAGGAAGGCGAGCAGCCCCGGCGGGTTCCAGTATTGGAGGGCGACGGCGACGAATCCGAAGATGACGGAGACGATGACGGCGCGCAGGGGGACGCCGCGGGCGTCGGTAAGCGAAAAGGCGCGGGGGGCATCGCCGCGCACGGAGAGGTTGTGCAGGAAGCGCGAGGAGCCGTAGATCTGCGTGTTGCACGCGGACAGCAGCGCGACGACGATGACCGCCTCCATGATGCCCACGGCACCGGGGATGTTGGCCAGGCGCAGCACGGCGGTGAAGGGCGATTCGGAGGCGTCGGACGCGCCGCCGATCTGGTTGAACGGCAGCAGCAGCACGATGAGCAGCACGGAGCCGATGTAGAAGACGGAGATGCGCCAGATGATGGTGCGGATTGCGGAGTGGACGGCGACCTCGGGGTCTTCGGATTCGGCGGCGGCGATGGTGACCAGCTCAATGCCGCCGAAGGCGAACGCGACGGCGAGCAGCGCGGTAGCCACGCCGCCCCAGCCGTTGGGCATGAAGCCGATGTCGCTGACGTTGGACAGGCCGACAAACGACGTGCCCGGCAGCAGTCCCAGCCACAGCGCGACGCCGAGAATCAGGAACGCCACGATGACTACGACTTTGATTAGTGCGAACCAGAATTCGAACTCGCCGAAGTTGCGCACGGCGGCGAAGTTGATCAGCGTGAACACGACAATCGCCACAAGCGCCGGAATCCATGGCGAGATGCTGAACCAGGCGGCGATGATGGCGGAGGCACCGGTGATCTCCACGGCCATGATCATGATCATCATGAACCAATACAGCCAGCCGATGAGGAAGCCAGCCCAGGGCCCGAACGCTTCCTCGGCATAGGTGGAGAAGGTGCCCGACGACGGGCGCGCGGCGACCATCTCGGCGAGCATCTGCATCACGCACACGGTGATGGCGCCAGCAATGATGTAGGCGATGAGCACAGCGGGGCCGGCGGCTTGAATACCCACCCCGGTGCCCAGGAACAGGCCGGCACCGATAGCTGAGCCGAGTCCCATCATGGTCAGGTGACGGGTTTTCAGCCCGGCGTTCAGGGATGTTGACATAAATGTCAAGTCTAGGAATAGCGGGGGCTGACCAAGAAATCAGGGGAGGATTTCGCGTTATTGCGCGCGCCGCTCGCGGATCACCGGTGTGGCGCTGTGCGCTTCGTTGGTGATGGTGATGTCGGACTGGCCGTTGATGGTGCGGGCGGGAACGTAGGATTCGAAGCCGGTGCCGATGCGGGAGTCATGGAGAATAGTGCCCGGTTCGAGCATGACGCCGGCGCCGATTTCGCAGCGGTCACCCAGGTCGAGGTCAATGATGCCGGCGGAGGGGTGGATGATGCAGTCCGCACCGATGTGGAGCGGGGTGCGGTTGGATCCGCCGGAGCGGCCGGCCATGACGAGCGACGACAGGCCCAGGTCGGAGCCGCCGCCGACGACGCACGCCGATGACAGTCGCCCTTCGATCCGGGCAGCGCCGAGTGTTCCGGAGTTGTAGGAGACGTAGCCTTCGCGGTTCACACTGGTGCCTTCGGCGAGGTAGGCACCAAGGCGGACGCGCTCGGCCTCGGCGATGGTCACACCGGTGGGCACGACGTAGTCGACCATGCGGGGCAGCCGCTCAATGCCGTAGACGTGAATGGTGCCGCGGGCGCGCAAGTTGGTGCGCACGTACTCGAAGTCGTCGGGCAGGCAGGGGCCTTTGTTGGTCCAGGCCACGGGCACGAGGTGCTCGAGGCAGTCGGTCATGTTGATCTCCAGCGGCCGCACTTTGCGGTGGGAGAGCAGGTGCAGGCGCAGGTAGACATCATGAGCGTCGATGGCGGGAGCGTCCAGGTCGGCGATTTCGGTGAGCACGGGCACCACTTCGACGCGGCGGTCCCTGTCCATTCCGACGAGGTTGAGCAGGCGCTGCGAAAGGTCGTTGGCGCTGACGCGGCGGGTGGAGGGGGCGAGGATGTCGGCGGGGTCGTCGATAAGCGACACGGAGGGGTACCAGCTGTCCAGCACGGTACCGTCGGCGGCGATGTTGGCGATTCCTACTGCGCGTGCGGATTGACCCATGCGTCACATCGTACGAAAGGGACTCAGCGGCCGCGCGCTAAGATCGCCCACGTGACGTTAGATCTATTTCAGGACCCTGTTGAGCTGACGAAAGCGCTGATGGACATCCCGTCGCCGTCGCATGAGGAAGAGCAGATCGCCGATGCGATCGAGGAGGCCCTGCGCGCGTTGGACGGCGTGGAGGTGACCCGGCGCGGCCACACGCTCATCGCGCGCACGCACCGCGGGTTGGGGCAACGGGTGGTGCTGGCAGGGCACATCGATACGGTGCCGATCGCCGACAACGTCCCGCACCGCGTTGAGGGCGATACGCTGTTCGGCTGCGGCTCGGTGGACATGAAATCGGGCCTGGCCTGCTATTTGCACGCGTTCGCCACGCTTTACGACGCTTCTTCCCTCACCACCGACCTGACCCTGATCTGTTACGAAGCCGAGGAGGTCGCCGCCCAATACAACGGCCTGGCACACTTGGAGCGGGATTGCCCGGAGCTGCTCGACGGCGACTTGACGCTGCTCGGCGAGCCGTCAGGAGCGATTATCGAGGCCGGATGCCAGGGCACGATCCGCGTGTTCGTCGACGCCCGCGGCACGCGCGCCCACTCGGCACGCGCGTGGCTGGGACACAACGCTATTCACGACCTGGCCGGGGTGCTCGGCCGCGTGGCGGCCTACGAGCCGCGCACGGTCACCATCGCCGGGTGCGAATACCGCGAGGGCCTCAACGTCGTGGGGATAAGCGGGGGAGTGGCCACCAACACCATCCCAGATGAGGCGCGGCTGACGGTGAACTTCCGCTTCGCTCCGGACCGCTCGTTGGAGGACGCCAAAGCGCACCTTGAGTCCGTCCTAGACATTGACGAGAGCCTTGAACTCACCTACGACGATGCGGTCGGCGGTGCCCTGCCGGGTCTCGACGACCCCGTCGCGAAGGGTCTGCTGCGCGCCGTCGGCGGGAACTTCCGTGCCAAGTTCGGATGGACGGATGTGTCGCGGTTCTCTAGTCTGGGGGTTCCGGCCGTGAACTTCGGCCCCGGCGACCCCGGCTTTGCCCACAAGATTGATGAGCAGTGCCCGGTGGACCAGATCCGCACCGTCGCCGACTCTCTGCGCGAGTTCCTCGCTCCGCAGAGTAGGTAAGAGCTGGCAGATGCCGGCCACCTTATAAGTTCAGCACCCCCGCACCCTACGCAAAGGCAAGTTTACCCCGTGGCCCCACAGATCACACCCCGCCCGGACAGAAACCGCACGCTGTCCGGCCCGATTCTCAAGCGCAATAGAGATAAGGACGGGAGCTCGACCTATGACCAGCGCCTGCTCGAGATGGGCCGCGCCGATCACGATTGGAAACACGCCGATCCGTGGCGCGTCATGCGCATCACCAGCGAGTTCGTCTCCGGTTTTGATGCACTGCAGGATCTGGGCTGGGCCGTGACTGTCTTCGGCTCGGCACGCCTGGGCGAGGGCACCCCGGAGTACGAGCAGGCCCGCCAGCTGGGCAAGGCCCTTGTTGACGCTGGGTACGCCGTCATCACCGGCGGCGGCCCCGGCCTGATGGAAGGCCCGAACCGTGGCGCGCACGAGGCACAGGGCATGTCCGTCGGGCTGGGTATTGAGCTGCCGTTCGAGCAGGGGCTCAACGACTGGGTCGACCTGGGTCTGAACTTCCGTTACTTCTTCGCCCGCAAGACGATGTTCTTGAAGTACTCCCAGGGCTTCATCTCGCTTCCCGGCGGCTACGGCACGATGGACGAGGTCTTCGAGGTCCTCTGCATGATCCAGACCGGCAAGGTGACCAATTTCCCGATGGTCCTGTTGGGCACCGAGTTCTGGTCCGGCTTGGTGGACTGGATCCGCGGTCAGCAGCTCGCCCGCGGCCTGATCTCTCCGGGTGATGATGAGCTTTTCCTTGTCACCGACTCCGTCGAAGAAGCCGTGGAGTACATTTGCGCGTCCCACCGCGAGATGACCGACCCGCGGAACATTCACACGCCGCACCAAGCCTGATGGGTGAGATGGCCCGGATCATGGGCATCCTCAACCGCACCCCGGACTCCTTCTACGACAAGGGTGCGACGTATGCCTTCGACAGCGCCGTCGAGCGAGCCCGCCGAATAGTCGCCGAGGGCGCGAGCATTATCGACGTCGGAGGTGTCAAGGCCGGACCCGGCGACACCGTCAGTGTGGCGGAGGAGATCGACCGGATCGTTCCGCTGATTGCTGCGGTCCGCGAGGAATTCTCCGCAAGCACCGTCGACATTTCCGCCGACACGTGGCGCCCGGAGGTCGCCGAAGCCGCGATTGCGGCGGGCGCCACCATCATCAACGACACGTGGGCGGGCTGGGAGCCGGAGCTCGTTGAGGTCGCTGGCGCCCACAAGGTCGGCTACGTCTGCTCTCACACGGGTGGTGCCACCCCGCGGACACGCCCGCACCGGGTGCATTATGACGACGTGGTCGCCGACATCATCGCCGAAACCACCGCGCTGGCCGAGCGCGCAGTTTCTTGCGGCGTGCCGGAGGACAAGGTCTTCATCGACCCCACGCATGACTTCGGCAAGAACACTTTTCACGGCTTGGAGATTCTCCGGCGTGTCGACGAGATCGTCGCCACCGGTTGGCCCGTCCTCATGGCTCTGTCCAACAAGGATTTCATTGGGGAGACACTGGGCAAGAACGGCCAGCCCGTCGGGGAGCGCGTCACCGGAACACTCGCCGCGACGGCGTGGTGCGCAGCCCGCGGTGTCGCGGCTTTCCGCGTCCACGAGGTCGCCGACACCATGGACGTGCTCTACATGACCGCCGCGATCCAAGGGACTGTACCGCCCCGGGACACCGTCAGAGGACTGGGCTGATGCGCGTTTCAGTCGTGGTGCCGGCGTTGGATGAGGGGGAGACGGTAGGGGGCGTCGTCAAGCAAGCGCGTGCGTCGGGCGCTGATGAAGTGCTTGTCATCGACTCGGATTCGCGCGATGACACGGCGCAGCGTGCGGCAGAGGCGGGCGCGACCGTGGTGAACTGGCGCGACATTGACCCGCAACCTGTGCGCCCCGGCAAGGGGGAGGCGTTGTGGCGCGGGGTGAAGGCGGCGAGCGGCGATGTCGTGGTGTTTCTCGACGCTGATGTCACCACCGTCGAACCGTGGTGGGTCGATACGCTCGCCGCACCGCTCGAGGACCCGGCGATCCACCTGGTCAAGGCCGCGTACCGCCGCGCCAACGACGGCGGCCGCGTCACAGAACTGACCGCGAAACCCCTGCTGCGCCTATTCTTTCCAGACGTGCCGCAGCTGGACCAGCCACTCGCCGGCGAGTACGCGATTCGCCGCGAGACTGCCCTGCGCCTGCCGTTCGCCGCGGGGTATGGCGTAGAGGCGGGACTGCTTATCGACGTCACCACCCACCACGGCCCCGCATCCATCACCCAAGTGGACCTCGGGTTGAAAACCCACCGCAACCGGCCGTTGACGGAGCTGACGCAGATGTCCGAAACGGTCGCGCGGGCCATTCTGTCGCGCGCAGGGGTGCTCGCGCCGCACGCCGAGCGCCCGCCGTGGGTGCGGTAATATCCCCAGCATGCTGTCTTGGTTGCTGCTCATCCTCGTCATCGCCGCCATCGCCGTGTTCGGCGCGTGGGTGTCCGCGTCGATCTTTGGCCGCGGCGAAGTGCTGCCGCCGATGGATGAGCCGCACGACGTCATTCAAGCCAACCGCGCCGCCGTCGAGGGCGGCCGCATCGACGACATCGCGCTCGAAGTCGTCCCGCGCGGGTACCGCCAGGATCAGGTGGATGCACTCGTGGAGCAGCTCGTCGCCAAGTGCGGGATAGCCCCTGGGGCGGTCCCGGAGCTGGCTCCGGCCGCGCCGAATGAGCGTAAGATTGTAGACACCTTAACCGAGGGTTCTGAGCGAGGATCCTCTCACCTACATGTCGAGGAGTGACACTGCATGGCTGCAATGAAGCCACGTACCGGAAATGGTCCCATGGAGGTTGTGGAGGAAAGCCGCAAGATTGTCATGCGCATTCCGTCCGACGGTGGCGGCCGTCTCGTTGTGGAGCTGAACAACGAAGAGGCGGCTGAGCTGGGCAACCTGCTGCTCGGCGTCGCAGGCGAGTAAGCCAAATGCTGCGGGATATTGTCGACGTTCTCGCTGACCCCGTCGACGGCACACCTTTGCACGGCGCAGATGATTTCGCACGCCTGGTGTCTGAGTCCGGGCATTCCTACGACGTAGCACGCCAGGGGTATGTCACGCTCGCGTCCGGCGCAGGCATCGCGCACGAGGGTGACAGCCCGGCGATGGTCGCTTCCCGCGAGGCGTTCTTGTCGCGTGGGCACTTCGCGCCGTTCGTGGAGACAGTCACCGAACGCGTCCTCGACGCCCTTGCGCTTATCGACGATTCCTCCGCCGCTTCAGCCCCCACCATCCTCGAAGTCGGTGCCGGCACCGGTTACTACTTGGCCCACACGCTCGATGCGGTGGACGGGGCACGCGGGGTCGGTGTGGACATTTCGGTTCCGGCGGCGAAGCACCTGGCGAAGTCGCACCCGAGGGTCGGCGCCATCGTTGCCGATGTGTGGCAGGGGCTGCCGGTGCGTGACCAGTCCATCGATGTGATCACGGTCATCTTCGCGCCGCGCAACCCGGCCGAGTTCGCCCGAGCGCTTGGCAGCGGAGGCGAGGCCATTATCCTCACGCCGCAATCCGGCCACCTCGACGAACTGCGCGTGCCGCTGGGGATCCTCGGCGTCGAGGAGGGCAAAGTCGAGCGAATGCTTGAGCAGGCCGCCGGCTACCTGGAACCGGTCGGCGACGACCCGCACGAATTGGTCGAGTTTCCCATGAAGCTCGACCGCGAATCGATCGCCGCCCAGGTGGGCATGAGCCCCTCGGCACGCCATCTCGCCCCGGAGGTTCTCGCTGAGCGCGTCGCCGCGCTACCGGAGACGATGACGGTGACGGCGCGGGCGCAGCTCACCCGTCTGCGGAAGGTCTAGGCGAGAAGGACCTAGCGCGCGGAGTGTTTAGCGCGCAGCGCCGCGGCGCCACTGGTTGAGGATCTGCGCGTCACCGGAGGTGCTCACACGCAACCCCGTCGCGCCGACCTCGGGCCGGAAGCGGCTGGAGAAGGTGACGGCGCCGCCGCCGGCGAAGATTTCGAGGGCGGAGCCGTCGATAAGCACGGAGATGTGGTCCTCGTCCTCGTCGTCGAGCGAGGCGGAGGCGGGGTCACCGTCGTGCCTGTCCACGGTGATCTGGTCGCCGGAGTGGGTGATGGTCACGCAGACGTTGTCGGCTGCGTCGACAATCTCGACCTTCACCTCAGAACCGGCGGGGATGTCGCACATGCCGGTCCACAGCATTGCGTGCTCGGTGGCGTCGACGGCGGCGGGCAGGCCCGGAGCGGGGGTCTGGTAGAGCTGCCCGCCGGCGAGGGTGACCACGCGCGGCAGGGACAGGGCGTTGGCCCAGCCTTCCGCTGCCCAGGACGGCTGGGATGTCGGGTCGCCGCCGCGGCCGGTTTCTGCGAGGAGGCCGAAGATGCGGGCTTCGGCGTAGCGCTCGTCGTCGGAAAGCGTGCCGGGCACGAAGTTGGTGGTGCGGGGGCGAGTGAAGTCGTGGCCGTGGTCGATGCGGCTAAATGGTGCTTTGACGGTGAATTCGTTGCCGTTGAGCTCGCCGATCAGGTAGCCGGACAGGTCCCACTTTTCCAGCTCTTGGGTGAGGAAGAGGACGTCGTAGATGAATCCGTCGACCTCGTCGCGCAGGCGGAAGATGCGGGGAGCGACGACGCGGACGTCCGAAGGAATGCCGGTGTCGCCGACGAAGCGCAGCGGGCCGATGAGCGTCCAGGTGTCCTCTTCGGCGGATTCGAGCACGACGGGCATGGGGCTGTCGGCCTCGCCGGTGCTGGCGAGCATGAGCCAGCCGGACTGGCCCTGCTCGCGGTCGTCGGAGGCACTCCAGTCGGGCACGACGCAGGGGGAGCGGAAGCGGATGAAGCGGCCCTTGTCTTTCACCACTGGGCCCATGCGGCGCACACCGGGGTCGACCTGGTGGGAATCGTCGATGTTGTCGCAGAGGGAACCGATGTCGTCGATACGCGCGACCTGGATCGTGGTGCCCGCAGAGGTCTCGGATGTGAAGTAGAGGTCGGTGCCTGCGGGCCCGGCGACGACAGAACCGGCGAGTACGCGCGTTTCGCCGCCGACGGGCGCGATGACGTCGTTGCACTCGTAGAAGTCGAACGGGTTGCCCTCGGAGAACTTGTGCGCCCAGCGCGCGGGTGCGCCCGGTTCGGTTTCGTACTGGTAGAACAGGTGCCAGTTGTCGCCGTCGCGAAGCATGCCGGCAGCGGCGTCGAGGATGCCGTTGTCCGCAGTGACGTGCAGTTCCGGTCTCAAGGTGCTCAACTGTGCTCCTTTGTTAGATCAGCGACTTGTAGATGTCGACGGTCTCCTGGGCGATCTTGTCCCAGGTGAATTCTTTCTTCACGCGCGCCAGGCCTGCCTGCGCGTAGCGTTTGGTCAGGTCGGCGTCCGCGGCGAGCGTGTTGACGGCCTCGGCCAGATCCTTCTCGAAGGTTTCTGTGTCGTCTTTGTCGTAGTGGACCAGGGTACCTGTCTCACCGTCGACGACAACCTCCGGAATGCCGCCCACGTCGGAGGCGACAACAGCGGTTTCGCACGCCATAGCCTCCAGGTTGACGATGCCCAGCGGCTCATACACCGACGGGCAGACGAAGATGTCTGCGGCGGAGTAAATCTCGCGGATTTCTTCCTTCGGCAGCATGTCGGTGACCCAGTACACGCCTCCGCGGCCTTCACGCAGCTTATCGACGAGCGCCTGCGTCTCGTCCGCAATCTCCGGCGTATCCGGAGCACCCGCACAGAGAATGATCTGAATGTCCTCGTCGAAATCCTGGGCCGCCTTGACCAAGTGGGGGACACCCTTCTGGCGGGTGATGCGGCCAACGAACGCGACGATGGGCTTGGATGTGTCCACGCCGAGACGCTCGATGACACCGTTGCTCTCCGCGTCACCGGGTCCGACGCGGTGCCAGTCTTCCGTGTCGATGCCGTTGAGCACGACGTGGACTTTGTCTTCGTCGATGTTCGGGTAGGCCTCGAGGATTGCCTTCTTCATGCCGGTGGACACGCCGATGACCGCGTCGGCGTTTTCCATCGCGTTCTTCTCGGACCAGGAGGAGATGTCGTAGCCGCCGCCGAGTTGCTCGCGCTTCCACGGGCGGTCCGGTTCCAGCGAGTGGGCGGTGACCACGTGGGGGACACCGTGCAGGAGGCCAGCAAGGTGGCCGCCTAGGCCGGTGTACCAGGTGTGCGAGTGGACCACGTCGACGTTGTCGGCGGCATGCGCCATCCGGAGACCAGTGGACAGCGTCTTGATCGCGCCGTTGGCCTCGGTCAGTTCCGGGTCGACGCCGTGGACGTAGATGTTCTCGCCCTCGCGCGGTTCGCCCATGCAGTGGACGTCCACGTCGACGATGTCACGCATAAAACGGGTCAGTTCAGTCACGTGGACACCTGCCCCGCCGTACACTTCCGGCGGGTACTCGCGGGTCATCATTCCGACTCTCATGCTTTCCGAGACTAGTGACATTTCAAACCGTGCGCACGGATGGGATTTTCCCTAGTCTGGGCAGTATGAACAGTCGCCAGCCGAATGTCCTCGCCATCGTCCTCGCCGGCGGTGAAGGCAAGCGCCTTTTCCCGCTGACTCTCGACCGTGCCAAGCCTGCCGTGCCCTTTGGCGGTAACTACCGCCTCATCGATTTCGTACTGTCCAACCTGGTCAACGCCGGATATATGCGCATCGCTGTGTTGACGCAGTACAAGTCGCATTCGTTGGACCGTCACGTGGCTACCGCGTGGAACTTCTCCGGCCCGACGCACCAGTACATCGCGTCCGTGCCGGCGCAGCAGCGCCTGGGCAAGCGCTGGTACCAAGGGTCGGCGGACGCGCTGCTGCAGTCGCTCAACCTGATCTTCGACGAGTCTCCGGATTACGTTTTGGTCTTCGGCGCCGACCACGTCTACCGCATGGACCCGGCGCAGATGGTGGAGGACCACATTGCGTCCGGCAAGGAATGCACGGTTGCTGGCATCCGCGTCCCGCGTTCTGAGGCCACGGCGTTCGGGTGCATCCAGGCTGACGAGAACGGCTCCATCACCGAGTTCCTGGAGAAGCCGGCTGACCCTCCGGGCACCCCGGACGACCCGGATGTTACCTACGCGTCGATGGGCAACTACTGCTTCTCCACGGAGGCGCTCATCTCCGCTCTGCGCGAGGACAATGTCAACGAGGCGTCTGAGCACGACATGGGCGGCGACATCATCCCGTTCTTCGTGCGTAAAGGCCAAGCTAATGTTTACGACTTCTCCTCCAACGAGGTCCCGGGCGCGACCGAGCGAGATAAGGGCTACTGGCGTGATGTCGGTACGATCGACAACTTCTATGACGCGCACATGGATCTCATTTCGATCCACCCGGTGTTCAACCTGTACAACAAGTCGTGGCCGATTCACTCGACTGAGGACGAGAACTTGCCGCCGGCAAAGTTCGTCTCCGGAGGTATTGCGCAGGAGTCCATTATCGCACCGGGTTCGATCATTTCAGGTGCGACGGTGCGCAACTCGGTGCTGTCTACTGACGTGCACGTCGAGGACGGCGCAACGGTCGAATCTTCAGTGCTCATGCCGGGTGTGCGCGTGGGGAAGGGCGCCATTGTCCGCCACGCGATCCTGGACAAGAACGTCTACGTGTCCGACGGCGGCACGGTGGGCATCAACCGTGCCCACGACGAGGAGCGCGAGTTCAAGATCTCTGACGGCGGGGTCACCGTCGTGGGCAAGGGCGAGGTAGTGTACTAGCCTTTTCGCGTCACCAGCGTCACGCCAGCATCTAGCGGAAGACGCGTGACGACGGCCCCCTCAAACCCCTCCACAACCTCATCCGCTTCACGGGCGGCGAGGGTGTCGCGGTCTTTCCGGGAGGGGTCGGCGATGGTGCCGTCGAGAAGCGATCCCACGACCACGAGGGTGCCGCCGGGGCTGAGCAGTGGCCATGCGGCCTCGATCGCGGCCGGCAGGTCGACGGGCTCAACGTCCATGTAAACCACGTGGTACGCCTGCGTGGCCAGGCGGCCAAGAACGTCGAGCGGGCGCGAGGGGAGGAACCGGGTGCGCGAGGTGGGGTAGCCCGCTTCGCGGAACAGCGCTTTCGCGCGGTTTTGGTGGTCCGCCTCTGGATCGATACAGGTCAATGTGGATTTTTCGGGCAGGCCGTGGAGGATGTGCAGCCCGACGACACCGGCGGCCGGGGTGATCGCCACCGCGCCCGTCGCGCCAGAACCCGCCGCACCTGCGCCTGCAGCCAGGGTGCCCAGCAGGTTGCCGAGGGCGGGGGAGGGGGCGGTGAGGCCGTACTCGGCGGCGTCGGCATGCGCGATGGCATGGTTGGCGTCCATCGGCGCGGATTCGATGTAACTAGTCAGGGAAGTAAATGCAGAATCGCTCACGCGCCTCATCCTACTGGGCCGCGGGGGCAGGGACTGTCAGCAACTTGGCAGGACCTGTTATGGCGTGCGGAAAGGGGATGGGGGACAATAACACCATGAGTTTGGTGTCCTCCGATCAAGAGCTAAGCGGCACGGCCGCATTCGACGCAGGGCACTCTGCGATGCCGACCTGGGCGGAGCTCGTGGAGGAACACGCCGACAGCGTCTACCGTCTCGCGTTTCGTCTTTCCGGTAACCAGCAGGACGCGGAAGACCTGACGCAGGAAACGTTCATGCGCGTTTTCCGCAGCGTGAAGTCCTACAAGGCGGGCACCTTCGAGGGCTGGCTGCACCGCATCACCACCAACCTCTTCTTGGACATGGTGCGCCACCGCAGCAAGATCCGCATGGAGGCTCTGCCGGAGGATTATGAGCGTGTTCCGGGCACCGCGATGACGCCCGAGCAGGCATACACCGTCTCCAACCTGGACCCAGCGCTGCAGGAGGCGCTCGACGAGCTCAGCCCCGAATTCCGTGCCTCCGTCGTGCTGTGCGATGTGGTGGGCATGAGCTACGAAGAGATCGCCAAGACGCTCGGCGTGAAGATGGGCACCGTCCGCTCCCGCATCCACCGCGGCCGCAGCCAGCTGCGCGACTCCCTCGAGGCGAAAGCCCGCACCAACGAGGGGGCCCGCGAGCTCATCCGCGCGCGCTAAGGGGCTCGGCATGCGCCAGTTCGATTCCATCGACCACTTGAGTTACGAGGCTGTCGCCGCGCTTATCGACGGCGAACTGTCCCCCTCCGCCACCCAACGCGCCCACTCGCACCTCGCCGAATGCTCTGACTGCCGGGAGGAAACGCAGCGCCAGCAAGCGGCTGCTGCGGCAGTGCGGTTGCACAATGGGGATGGGTGTTTGCGGGCGCCGCGTTCGCTCGTCGAAAAGCTCGCGTTGATGACGGACGGTGAGATCCCCGCCGAAGAAACGCACTCGCTGTGGTCGAAGTTGCGCGGCGGGTTAAAGTAAAGGCGTGTTTGATTCCATTGGCTGGCTCGAGATCTTTGTTGTCATTCTCGTGGGCCTCATCGTCATCGGGCCTGAGCGCCTGCCTGGAGTCATCGAGGATGTCCGCGCCGCGATTTTCGCTGCCCGCCGCGCCATCAACAACGCCAAGGCCGAGCTGAACGGCGAATTCGACCAGTTCGAGGAATTCCGCCAGCCGATCAACACCGTCACCGAGTACGCCGCGATGGGCCCCAAGCGCGCCATCGCCAAAGTGCTTTTCGACGAAGAAGGCGACTACCTCGACCAATTCGACCCGCGCACAATGATGAACGAGGATCCGCGGCTAGCATCCTCCAGCAACGCGACCGGGTCCACAGCTGCTGGTACTGCTGCGCGGCAGGGCCAGCCGCAGCGGCCGCGGCGCCGTCAGCCGGGGGTGAAGAAGCAGGAGCCGCCCCAGCCCCCGCAGGCTTCGGGCGGGGGATTCTCCTGGGCTGACGTGACCTAGAGCCGCGACCCGCTTATCACGGTGAGCTAACTGTGTATCCCAGATCCTCTAGCACCGAAATTGCAGTTGGAATGTTGTCCCGGATAACCGAGCTGGCTTGTAGTTCGTAGAATTTATCGCGGCTTTCGTCAAGGTGGCGCTGCCAACCGTCCCGCGGCCTAGCTCCGAACTCCTTGACTAGTAGTTCGATGACATCTTCAAGACTAACTCTGAATCGTCGATGACCCATCGGGAAGTGAACGTCTTGCTGGTGCGCTGCGGCATCGTATTTTCCGGCTCGCGCGAGGAGTAGGCCCAACGGCACCGAATCAGAATGAAACTGAAAATGACTAGACGGTTTGTTTCGAGCATCGCGTTCATACTCAACCGCACGATCGGAACGAACTTCTGGAGAGCCTTGAACTGCACCTTGTAACTACTCGTTTCGATGGCTATCTGGGTTCCATCGGAACTCGTGCAGAGACGATATTCGCAGCGGAGGCTCAAACGGTCGCTCCCTGACTGCTCAATTTCCAGTGATTTTGTCAGGTTAAAGGTTGCACGGTTTTTATCTTTGGAGATGAGAAAGTCGCTCAACTCGGTTCTGCCGACGAGAGTGTCGTTAAGTAGGTCCTCGCTTTGCGAGGAGAAGTGGTGAACTTTCGCACTAAAAGTCTGCGAGTCCAAGGGATTCTAACCCTCGATGAGCCAGTTCAGAGATTCGTAGCGGTTGAGCAGACGCTCTTCTTCGAAGTTGATCGCACCCGCGTCTTTCAATCGGCGGAGCACATCAACGGTGTAGGGGGCCATTTCGTTCTTGACGCTGGTGAGCTGCTCCCGGAGCTGAGCTTCACTGAGCTCCTTGAACACTGGTGCTGACATGATTCCTCCTTCGCACTGAGAAACGTGACGTATTCGGGATGAATGCCACAAGAATACTGAACAAGTCAGCAGCCCGCGAATGGCTCGCCAGGTAGGGTGGGACCGCGCTAGTTACCCGTTACGCCGAGATTGAGGTTCTTGCCCGCCAGGGACTCTCGGCGCACCTTGAGCTTCTCAGCGATAGCGTTGATCGCCTGCGCCGAGGGGGAGTCAGGGGCGGAGATGGCAACGGGTGTGCCGTCATCGCCATGCTCGCGCAGCGAGGGATCGAGCGGGACGGAGCCGAGCAGGGGAACGTCCTCGCCGGTGATGACGGAGAGGCGCTCAGCCACGTGCTCGCCGCCGCCGGTGCCGAAAATGTCCAACATGGTGCCGTCGGGCATGGCCATCGCGGACATGTTCTCGATGACGCCGGCGATCTTCTGGCCGGTCTGCTGGGAGATGGAGCCGGCTCGCTCGGCGACCTCCGAGGCGGCGGCCTGCGGGGTGGTCACAATGATCAGCTCTGCGTTGGGCACGAGCTGAGCCACAGAGATGGCGATGTCACCGGTTCCCGGCGGTAAATCCATGAATAAGACGTCGAGCTCGGACCAGTACACATCGGTGAGGAACTGCTGAATAGCCCGGGTGAGCATGGGGCCGCGCCAGACAACGGGAGCGTTGCCTTCCACGAACTGGCCGATGGAGATGTGGCGGACGTCGTGGGCGATCGGGGGGAGGAGCATCTCGTCGACAACCGTGGGGCCTTGGCCGGCCGAGCCCATGAGGCCGGGCACAGAGTGGCCGTAGATATCGGCGTCGAGAATGCCCACGGTCAACCCCTGGGCCGCGAGCGACGTCGCCAAGTTGACTGTCATCGAGGACTTGCCGACACCACCCTTGCCCGACGCGACCGCGAACACGCGCGTCGTCGAACCGGGCTGAGCGAACGGAATGACCGGATCGGACTTGTCACCCTTGAGACGCTGCGCCAACGCGCGGCGCTGCTCCTCGCTCATGGTGTGCATGGTCACGCTGACTTCGCCGACGCCGTCGAGTTCCTCAAGCACCGCGCGCACGTTGCCGTGGATAGTGTCGCGCATCGGGCATGCCGCGATGGTCAGATAGATGCCCACGGCGACATCGCGGCCTTCGATCCGGACAGATTCGACCATGTCGAGGTCGGTGATCGGTTTGCCGATCTCGGGGTCGTCGACACGCGCGAGGGCGTTGCGGACAGCTGCTTCAGTAATTGGTGCGGTGTCACTCATCGTGGGAACAGTATATGTCAGTGCTCAACCTGCTCCTAGCCTGGCATTACAATCATGGGAGTACGCGATATCTATTACCGAATTGAGGATTAGCAGCCATGACCCAGCCGTATAGCCAGCAAGCCCGCCCGCAAGCGTTGCAGCGCCCGTCCGGGTGGCCGGTCGGTAGCTTCAATACCTACGCCGAGGCGCAAGCTGCTGTCGACGGCCTGTCCGACCGAGAGTTCCCCGTCGAGAACCTCACCATCGTCGGTGTGGACCTGATGCAGGTGGAGAAGGTCACCGGGCGGCTGACTTGGGGGCGCGTCCTGGGCGGCGGTGCGCTGTCGGGCCTGTGGCTGGGTCTGTTCGTCGGTCTGCTGTTCGCAATGTTCAGCCCCAACGTCTGGGGTTCGCTGTTCACCGCGCTCGTTATCGGTGTCATCTTCGGCCTCATCTTCGCGGCCGCCGGTTACGCATTCACGCAGGGTAAGCGCGACTTTTCCTCCATGACCACCATCGCCGCCGGGCGTTACGACGTCCTCTGCGAAGCCTCCCAAGCCCCCCGCGCCAGGGACATGATCAACCAAATGGGCAAGCCGGGACAGCCCGCGCCGCAGCGGGAGCAGATCCAGCAGGGGCAGCCGCGGGAGCCGCATGTTGGTGCCCAGCCGCACGAGCCGCACGAGCCGCAAGCGCGTCCTCAGACCGCCCAGCCGGAACCGGCACCGCACGAGCGTCCGGTTCAGCCGGAGGAGCTCCGCTGGCGGCCGGTGGGGGTGGAGGCGTCGGAAAGCTACCGCGTTGAACCGCGCGACCACGCTGAAACCAACATTGACCCCGACAACCCGGCTCACCCGGAGCGTTAAGTGCTGGGGAGAAAACTCGCTGTCAACGTCCTCGCAGTGGCGACTGCGCTGACGCTTTCGTCCTGCGCGCAGGACGGTTCTGAACCGGTGGTCATTGCCGCCGATCCTTCCGATCCGGAGCAGTGGGTGCTTGCCGAGATCTACCGGCAGGTCATTGAACTCGACGGCCGCCCGGTCGGCATCGTCGGCGTTGAACTCGCGACTGCCTCAGACAAGCTGGAAATGCTCCAGTCGGGTGAAGCGAATCTGGGAGTCTTCTGCTCCGGCACCCTTGTGGAAGGCGAGAACCCCGGTGAGGAAGCGAAGCTCCGCGCGCAGATCGCCACCGCAAATGAAGAGGACCTGGATGTCCAGCACGCAACGTACGACGCTGCTGCTGGCACGCTTCCCGGTGATTTCATGACGTTGGATCCTTCGCCAGCTCAAGGGTGCGAACCCGAGGACGACGGCGGTGCTTTGCAGAATCCGGAAAGCACACGCGGGGTTGAGCCGATACGCGGGGACAACGCGAAACCGGAGGACGATATCCCGGAGGGACAGCCCCCAGAAGGGCAACCCACGGACGCACCGCCAACGGACGCACTACCCACGAACGCACCGCCCGCCGAGGCGAACGAGCAGGAGACTCTGCCACGCAACATCATGCCCGTCTTCAAGGTGGGATTGTTCGATCGTGGTATCCGGCAAGCGATGCATAAGGCCACCCGCGCGCTGAGCACGGAGGATCTCCAAAAGCTGGTCGAGCGGACGAAGACGGAGGGAGATCCCTCGCGTGCTGTGAATGATTGGATGATGGAGAAGACCGGTATGGGCGCTGAACTCCAGCGCATCGTCGAAGAGGGCGAAGCCCGGGACTCCTAAGCAGAGCCCAACGCACGACGGAAAGCCCGCCACCCGGAGGTTGAACTCCAGGTGGCGGGCTTTAGGTTGTCTAAGGGGAAGGGTTAGTCGGCGAAAGCTTCGTCGAGAAGTGCCTTCTCCTCTTGCTGGTGCACCTTGGACACGCCGGTCGCAGTGGTGGACTGGGAGCGGCGGGAGATGCGGCGCATCGGCGGCATGTTCTCCACGTAGTTGGCCAGGTGTTCGTTGTAGAACGGCCACGGACCCTGGTTTGCGGGCTCGTCCTGGACGAAGCGGATCTCTTCGGCGTTCGGGTAGTTGGCGAAGGCGTCGGAGAGGCGGTTGAAGGGGATCGGGTGGAGCATCTCGATGCGGATGATCGCGACGTCGTCACGCCCGTCCTTCTGGCGGCGCTTCTCCAGCTCGTAGTAGATCTTGCCGGAGCACAGCATGATCGTCTTGACCTTCTCGGTGTCGCCGATGACCTTGTTGTTCGCGTCAACGAGGTGCGGGTCGTCGATGACGGAACGGAACCCGGTGGTCTCGATGAATTCTGCCGGCTGCGAGACAGCTGCCTTGTTGCGCAGCATGGACTTCGGGGTGAAGATGACCAGCGGGCGGCGCATTTCACCGAGCGCCTGGCGGCGCAGCAGGTGGAAGTGGTTAGCCGGGGTGGACGGCTGAGCGATGGTCATGGACCCCTCAGCAACGAGCTGCAGGAAGCGCTCGATGCGTGCCGACGAGTGGTCCGGGCCCTGGCCCTCGTAACCGTGCGGCAGCAGCATGATCAGGCTGGAAAGCTGGCCCCACTTGGTCTCACCGGAGGAGATGTACTCGTCGATGATGGTCTGGCCGCCGTTGGCGAAGTCGCCGAACTGGGCCTCCCAAGCAACCAGGGCGTCCGGGTTGCCGACGGTGTAGCCGTACTCGAAGCCCAGACCGCCGAACTCCGTCAGAGCGGAGTTGTAGATCTGGAAGCGGCCGCCGTTGCCAGCCTCGATGGCAATGGCGTCGAGCGGGTTGTACTGTTCCGCGGTGCTCGGGTCGAACAGGACACCGTGGCGCTGGGTGAAGGTACCGCGCTTGGAATCCTCGCCGGCGAGGCGGACGAGCTTGCCGTCGTGCGCCAGGGAGCCGAAGGCGAGCAGCTCGCCCCATGCCCAGTCGATGTCGCCACCGTCGAAGGAGCCGCCGCGGGCCTTCAGAACGGTCTTCAGGCGCTTGTTCGGCGTGAAGTCGTCCGGCAGGTTGGCGTAAGCATCAGCCAGCTTCTTGAACAGGTCCTCGTCGATGGAGGTGTCCAGACCGCGGGTGAGCTCCTGGGACTCGGTGATGCCGGTCTGCTCGGCGGGGGAGCCACCGCCTTCCTTGACGTCGTTGAACACGGAGTCCAGCTGGTCGTGGAAGTCCTGTGCGGCGATCTCGGCCTCTTCCTCGGTGATATCGCCACGGCCGATGAGGTCCTTGGTGTAGCGGGTACGCACGGACGGGTGGGAGTCGATGCGCTCGTACATGACCGGCTGGGTCACCGATGGATCATCAGCCTCGTTGTGGCCGCGTAGGCGGTAGCAGATGAGGTCAATGAAGACGTCCTTGCCGAATTCGCGGCGGTACTCGGTGGCCAGCTGGCCGACCCATGCGGCTGCTTCAGGGTCGTCGCCGTTGACGTGGAAGACCGGGCAGTCGAAGCCCTTGGCCAGGTCGGTGGCGTAGTAAGTGGAACGGCCCTGGTCCGGGGTGGTGGTGAAGCCGACCTGGTTGTTCACCACGATGTGGACGGTGCCGCCGACGTCGTAGCCGGTCAGCTTGGACATGTTCAGGGTCTCCTGAACCACGCCCAGGCCGGTGAAGGAGGCGTCGCCGTGGAGCATCATCGGGACGATGGGGTGGTCGTCGGCGGACTGGCCGTGGTTGATGATGTCCTGCTTCGCGCGGGCGATACCGACCAGAACCGGGTCGACGGCTTCCAGGTGGGACGGGTTAGCAGCCAGGGAGACCTTGATGTCGCCGTCGCCGAACATCTGGATGTGCTCGCCTTCGAAGCCGAGGTGGTACTTCACGTCGCCGGAGCCGCCCTGCTGGGCAGGCTGCAGGTTGCCCTCGAACTCGCCGAAGATGGTCTTGACGGGCTTGCCCACGATGTTGAACAGCACGTTGAGGCGGCCGCGGTGCGGCATGCCAATGACAACCTCGTCCAGGCCCTGGCCGGCAGCGGTGTCAATAACGGCGTCCATGAGCGGGATCAGTGTTTCCGCACCCTCGAGGGAGAAACGCTTCTGGCCCAGGTACTTGGTCTGCAGGAAGTTCTCGAAGGCCTCAGCGGCGTTGAGCTTCTGCAGGATGTACTTCTGCTCGGCGCTGGTCGGCTTGGGCATGCCCACCTCGAGGCGGTCACGCAGCCAGTCGCGCTCGTCGCGGTCGAGGACGTGGGTGTACTCGGCACCGACGTGGAGGGTGTAGGCGGCGCGCAGGCGGGTAATCACCTCGCGCAGCGTCATGGTCTCCTTGCCGCCGAAGCCGCCGACGTTGAACGTGCGGTCCAGGTCCCACAGGGTCAGGCCGTGGGTCTCCAGCAGCAGGTCGGACACGTCCGGCTTGGGCAGGCCCGGCTGCTCCCAGTTGAGCGGGTTGGTGTCAGCGAGGAGGTGGCCGCGGGAGCGGTAGGCCTCAATCAGGTTCATCACACGGGTGGACTTGTCCACACCGGTGTTGGGGATGTCCTGCGCCCAACGCATCGGGGCGTACGGGATGGACATGGCGTCGAAGATTTCGTCCCAGAATTTATCGTCGATAAGCAACTGGGAGATGTCGCGCAGGAACTCGCCGGACTCCGCGCCCTGGATGACGCGGTGGTCGTAGGTGGAGGTCAGCGTGGTCAGCTTGCCTACGCCGAGCTCAGCGAGACGGTCCTCGGAGGCGCCTGCGAACTCAGCGGGGTAGTCCATCGCGCCGACACCGACGATGGTGCCCTGGCCCTTGGTCAGGCGCGGGATGGAGTGGCGGGTGCCAATCCCGCCCGGGTTGGTCAGCTGAATGGTGACACCCTGGAAGTCGTCGATCTTCAGCTTGTTGTCGCGGGCGCGGGCGACAATGTCCTCGTACGCCCGGACAAACTGCTCGAAGGTGAGGGTCTCGCACTCCTTGATGGCGGCGACCACGAGCGCGCGGGTGCCGTCCTTCTGCGGGAGGTCAATAGCCAGACCGAGGTTAATGTGCTCCGGCGTGACCACGAACGGCTTGCCGTCCTTGACGGTGTAGTTGACGTTCATGCCCGGGTGGATCATGGCGGACTTCACAATGGCCCAGCCGATGATGTGCGTGAACGAGATCTTGCCGCCGCGGGTGCGCTTGAGGTGGTCGTTGATCTGCGCACGGTTTTCGAACATGAGCTTGACCGGCATGTCGCGCACGGTCGTCGCCGTCGGAACGGTCAGGGACTCGTCCATGTTTTTAGCGATGGCCTTGAAGGTGCCCTTCAGCTGGGTCTCGCCAGCCTCAGGCAGCGGCTTGACTTTTTCCATCGGGGACGGCTTCGGGGTCTTCTTAGCTGCGTTCTTCTCGGAAGGCTGGGACTTGGCCGTAGTCTCAATCGCCTTGTCCACCTTGGTTTCGCGGCCGTCCTGGGACGGGGCACCGGTGGTCTCAGCGACCTTGGTTTCGGTGCGGGCCCGGTGCGGGCGGTCGTTGGAGCCGCTGTCTGCTGCGGCCTTCTTAGCAGCCGGGGAGGCAAGCGGCGCTCCGGAGTCCGGGGTGCCCTTCTTGTCGAACAACTCGCGCCACTCTTCGTCGACGGAGTTGGGATCCTCCTGGTACTGCTGGAACATCTCATCAACCAGCCAGTCATTTTGGCCGAAAGTGTTCTCGCTGCTCACGGCAGTTGCTCGCCTCGCTTCTTTGTTGTTTTCCGTGTAATCGGTTTGTTTTATCGGGTCAGCTCCGTCACGTGCGGTGCTGGCCATCGACAGCCCACAATACTGCATACTTTCCGCCCTGGCGGAGCAGCTCCTCGTGGGTACCGTCCTCAATGATACGTCCTTGGTCAATGACGAGGATTCGGTCGGCCCTCCGCGCCGTGGCGAGGCGGTGCGCGACGATAACGGAGGTGCGTCCGCGGGTGGTTTTGGCAGCCGCGTCGAGCACGTCGCGTTCGGTCACGGGGTCGAGGGTGGCGGTGGCTTCGTCGAGAAGCACGACGCGCGGGTGGAGGATTTCCGCGCGGGCGAGCGCGATGATTTGGCGCTGCCCGGAACTCAAGCCGCGACCGCGTTCGCCAACGGGGTGGTTGAATCCGCCGGGGATGGAGGCGATGACGCCGAGCGCCCCGATGCGTCGGACGGCATCCTCGACCTCGGCCGCGGTGGCGTCCGAGACTCCGTAAGAGATGTTGTCGGCCACGGTCCCGGGAAACAGGTAGGACTCCTGCGGCACCTGGGCGAGTGCGCGTCGCCAGTCCAAGAGCGGGAATGCGCGCACGTCCGCGCCGCTCGCGGTCACAGCGCCCGTCACGGGATCATAGAAACGCGCCAACAGCTTGACGACGCTTGATTTGCCCGCCCCCGTCGGCCCCACCAGGGCAACAGTCTGACCTGGCTGGACGGTGACGGCGACATCACTAAGCACATCGGGGCCGTCGGCGGTGTAGGAGAAAGTGACGTTCTCCAGGGCGAGCTCGCCCTGTGCGGCGGTGGCAGCGCCCGTGCGGGTACCGGTGTCGGGAACCGTGGTCTCAGTGTCGAGCAGTTCGCGGATGCGGTCGAAGCTGACGGTGGCTTGCTGCCAGGAGTCGAAAATCTGGCCCAGCTGCTGGATCGGCCCGTACAGCAAGCTCAAGTACATGGTGAAAGCGACCAGCACACCGACCGACAGGGTGCCTTCGGCGACGCGGGTCGCGCCCACACCGACCACTACTGCTGTCATGATCTGGGTGATCGCTTGCATGCCGTTGAAGTAGAAGGCGACGAGCAGCTGGGAGCGCATGCGCAAGCGCCGATACTTCTCGCTTTCGTCGCGGAAGCCTGCTTCTGCAACCGGCTCCATCAGGTGCATCTGGCTGCTGCGGATGCCGCCGATGAGCTCAGCGAACTCCCCGTTGACCGCCGAGATCTGTGCACGGGCTTGGGCGTGGAAACGCTTTGAGTAATGGCGGAACACCACCGTGATCACCGCGATGATGGGCACTGCGGCGAGAGCGATGAGCGCCAGTGAACCGTCGGTGGCTACGAGCATGACAGTGACACCAATGAGCGTGCCGACGGAGACCACCGCCTGGGCCAATCCCGTCTGCAGGAAACTGGATAGCGTGTCGATGTCGGTGGTCATCCGCGTCATGATCCGCCCCGACAGATTCGACTCGAAGTAGCTCAGACCCAGTTTCTGCAAGTGGTCATAACTACGGACCCGCAAGCCGTAGAGGAGCCGCTCGCCGGAGCGCGAGGACAGTACCGTCATCGCGGCGTTCGCAGCCCAGGCGATGACCACAACGACGAGGGCGGCCGCGCCGACGATCCACAGCGCGTTCGAGTCGCCCGCCTGGATGCCGCGGTCGATCGCAGTGCGCACCAGGGTGGGGAAGGCCAAGTCCGTGAGCACCCCGACAACGAGTAAGAGCGTGACGGCGAGGATGAGCCAGCGCACGGAGCGCAGCATCGCGCGCACACCCTCCGGGATGGTGCCAGTGGGTTGTTCCATGGCAGGAGGGAGGTGTTCGAGGCGCTCCAACAACTCCGGCGTCGCGGTGACCACGCGGGCGGCACCCCCGCCTCCGCCGCCGCGACCACCGCCACCGCCGAAACCGGCCCCGGCTCCGGCGCCCGCTGCTCGGGTGAGCACGTGCTCGTGGCTTTCTTCAGCGACCTCGGGCCAGAGTTGGTCGTGGGAAGGTTCGGGACGCTGGGCGCGGCCGACATCCGGGTCCATGAGCGCGCGGTAGAGGTCAGTCTCCACAATCTCCTCGCGCGGACCGTCGGCGACCACGCGGCTGCCGCCGCTGCCCTCACCGTCCGCAGGGGAGAGGATGATCACCCGGTCGGCGTGGTCCACCGTCGACTGCCGGTGCGCCACGGCAATGAGAGTCACGCCTTCGAGGTTGTCGCGCAGATTGCGCAGGATAGTCGACTCGGTGGAGGCGTCGATAGCTGAGGTCGCGTCGTCGAGCACGAGCACCGCCGGCTGAGACAGAAGCGCGCGGGCAAGCGCGATGCGTTGACGCTGCCCGCCAGACAACGTCAGGCCGCGCTCGCCGACGACAGTGTCGTAACCGTCGGGGAGGTTCTCGATGAACTCGTCGGCGCAGGCCATCCGTGCCGCGTGGGCGACCTCGGCGTCGGTGACGCCAGCACCCATGGCGATGTTGTCCCGGATGGAGACGGAGAAGAGGAACGCCTCGTCGAAGACGCAGGTGACTGCTTTGCGGATTTCCCTGGCGGGAAAGTCTGAGTAGCGGAACCGTTGCCCGGAGGCGTCGATAAGCGACATGCTCCCGGAATCTGGGGTGTAGAACGCGCCTGCGAGCTGGACCGCCATGGACTTGCCGGCGCCAGCGGGGCCGATGACGCTGACGTGCTCGCCGGGGGAGACGGTGAAGCTGACATCGTCGAGCACGCAGCGTCCGTCGGTGGTGAAGGCGACGTGGTCGAAGTCGATGCCGGCGGGGCCGTCGGGCAGCGCTGGTGCAGTGGGCGCGGGTTGCTCCGGGGAGAGGGCGAGAACTTCGTCGAGCCGGTCGATGCCGCTCATGCCCATCTGCAGCGTGACGTAAGTGTTGGCCAGCATCGACATCGACTGCGTCAGTGACGTCAGATAAACGGTGAACGCGACGAATCCGCCGACTGTCATCCCGCCGCCGAGCGCGATGAGACCGCCTGCGACGATGGTGACCACCAGCGCGATGTTGGGGAGCTGGGTCAACGTCGGTTGGAACCGGGCGGTGAGTTTGGCCGCCCGCATCTTCACGGCGTAGAGGTCGCGGGCGAGCCGGTCGAGCACAGACACCTCATGTTCAGCTCGGCCAAAGGCTTTGACCACGCGGACGCCGGAGACGGTTTGCTCGACGTGGCTGGCTAGCTCTGCTGCGGACTGCTGGTTCGCCCACGTGGCGGCGTACATGGATCTGCGCGACCGGCCGCCGACCCACACGATGAGCGGGAGGAAACCCAGCGACATCAGCGTCAGCGGAACGTCAAGGGAGAGCATGACCGCCAGCGTGAGCAGCAATTGCATGAGGCGGGTGACCGCAAGAGGCGCCATGGCGAAAACTGAGAACAGCTGCCCTAAGTCAGTAATCGAGCGCGAAACGATCTGCCCGGTGACAATGTCGTCCTGACCGGGACCGTCAAGGCGGTGCAGAGTTCTCAGCAGCTCCACCCGCACCCAATGCTGCGAGCGGGTGGCCAGTGAACCGGCTGTCCAGCGGCGCAGCACCTGGAACGCGAACTGGGCTGCCGCAATGCCCACCATCGCCCACGCGATCGTGGTGATGGATCCCTCGCGGGTGCCGGTAGCAACGTCAACAGCTGCACCAGTCAACCCGGGAACAGCGACTTGCAGGACCGCCGCGACCACAGCGGTAATGAGGGTAAGTGCAGCGAATCCCGCATTCGCTTTCAGCGCGCGGGTCAGCAGGGGACTTATACGGATTCACCCTTCGTGCCGCGTGAGAAGCGGCTGCGCAGAGCGTTTTCCTCCAGCTCGTCAGCGCTACCGGTGATGCCGAGCTTTTCCAGGATGCCCTTCGCGTCTGGGTCGCCCTCGATCTCCGGGCCGTTGTCGCGGTTTTTGCGGAAGACGGAAATCATCGCCGCGAGGCGGGAATTCTTGTCAGACTCTGCCTTGTCCAACTCTTCCTCGACTTCCGTCTTCGGTGGTAGCTCCTGAAGGAACTGGGCCGGCGGCTGGCCGAGGTTGTTCGACACGTTGTCCACGACAGCCTTCGCCAGCTTGCGGTTGGCGTACAGGCCGGCCACCGCACCGATGCCGAACGGCATCAGCTTGCCGATCCACATCCGGCGCAGACGCTTCGAGATCGACTTCCTCAACGCCCGCGTCATCATCGAGTTCGCCTGGTTGAGGGTGGGGCCGGTGAAGTTCTTCAGCATCTTCGGTCCTGGCATTCGCGCGGCCTCGGGCCCGATGAGCGTATCGACGATCGCCGTGCCCTGCGTGCCCAGCAAGACCATGAGAACGATCGCCTTGCGGTGTTCTTCGTCGGAGATGTCTGCACCGCGCAGGTACGCGGAACCGACCGTGTAGACAGCCGCCAAATCCACAAACAGGAGGGACTCCCCGGCAATCGCCGCCGTGCCGGTGACGAATCCGATACCAGGGATGGCGGCAGCACCGCCCGCACCGGCACCAGAACCGGCCGCGATAGTGAGGAAGTGCTTGTCCATCATCTCCTGGATCTGCTGCGGAGTGGCCTCCGGGTTCGCGCGGCGCAGGCGGTCCACGTAGGCCTCGATCAGCCCGCTCTGCAGCCGGACTGCGCGATCGAGGGCTTTGATGAAGCCCTTGCCGATGGCAGAGGCGTTCTCCTCGATCTGCGCGGAGTCCGTGTAACCGCCCTGGGGGCCGCTTTCGGCCACGGCTTGATCGTTCTTCTTCTTGCGGCCGAACATGGTGATCTCGTCTCCTTGGGGGTTGGTTGGGGGAACATTAGTGTCGTGTTCCCGGCCACGTCATCATAGGCCGGGATTACATGACACGGCTACAGTTGTCCGCATGGCAGCTGTTTCCGCCACTGACCCCGTCGTGCACACCCATGCTGGGACAGTGCGCGGCGTTGTCGATCCTGGCTCGGGCATGCGCACGTGGCGCGGCATCCCGTACGGGGCACCGACCGGCGGGAAGCACCGCTTCCACGCGCCGCGCCCCCGAGAGGCGTGGCGCGGGGAATTCGACGCCTCCGAGTTCAGCCAGCCCGCCATGCAAGGCACCTACGGGTGGAACGACAAAGTCATTGGCACCGAGGACTGCCTCACCCTCGACATTGTCCGCCCCGACACCGACGATGTTCTACCCGTCGTCGTCTACATGCACGGCGGGACCTTCCTCACCGGTGCCTCCCACGAGAAGGTGCTGCAAGGCCACGGTCTGGCCGCGGCGGCGGACATCGTCTACGTCTCGTTGAACTTCCGGCTCGGTGTGCTCGGCTACTTGGACATGCGCTCGCTCGGGCCGGACTGCGTGGCCAACCCCGCCACGTTGGACCAGATCCTCGCTCTGCACTGGGTGCGCGACAACATCGCCTTCTTCGGTGGGGACCCGGACCGGGTGACCATCATGGGTGAATCCGCAGGAGCCAACGCTGTGACCACCTTGATGAGCTCCCCGCAAGCGCGCGGCCTGTTCCACGGTGCAGTCGCGCAGTCGAATCCCGCCAGCGCGGTGCATTCGCGCGTCCAGGCGGCCATGTGGGTGCGCTCGCTTCTCGACGGCATGGGCATGTCCCGCCTGTCCACCCTCTCCGACCTCCGCGAGGTCGATGGAGAAGAACTAGTCCGCGTAGGCAATTCGTTGCTTGTGCGCTCTGGTGAGATGAAGTACCTCAACCTCGCGTTCATGCCCACGGTGGATGAGAACGTCTTGCCTAAGCACCCCATCGATGCCTTCACCGACAATGAGGAAGCGCCGGTGCCGCTGCTCATCGGCTCTAACTCCGGCGAAGCCAGCTTCACCAAAGCCATGTTCGTCTCCGGCAAGGCCCGCGGCCGGGCAGCGCGTCGGCTGCTGGAGGTCTATGACCCCGACCACGCAGATGCGATCCTGGAGGCCTACGACTGTGCCACTGAGCGCGCCGACTTCGCCGAGCTTGTTGCCGACGCCGTGTTCTGGGCGCCGTCGGTGCGCATCGCGACGGAGCACCGCCGGGTGGCACCAGTGTGGATGTACCACTTCGACTATGTTGTCCCCGCCCTAGAGCGACTCGGAGTGGGCGCGATCCACACCGCTGACCTCGAGGCCATCTTCGGCGACCAGTTCGCCACACCCGCTGGTTTGCTCACCCGTTTGGGCAAACGCGATGACTTCGCCGCCGTGAGCGAGCGCATGCAGCACCATTGGGGCCTGTTCTTCCACACGGGCCGCCCCGGCGATGACTGGCCGGAGTATGGTTTTCGCTCTGACCAGCGACCCGGCCGCGCCACAGCCGTCATCCGCACTCAACCCACGATCGTGTGGGACCCGAAGCCTGCCAAGCGCCGCGCTTGGGAAGGCTTCGAGATGACCCAGTGGGGTACTGGCCGGCCTGAGTTGCTGGAGTCCATCGCGGACTTCATCGGTGTCTAGCAGCGAATCCTCATGCAGGCTGCGACCAGCGCAGCTAGGCTAGTGGCGTCCGGGCGCGTCTAACCCCGGGAACCAAGGAAGGGAACCGGATCAATGAGCTTCTTCGAGGACATCGCCGCAGGTCTTGACCGTGAGGGCATTGAATCGCGCGTGCACGACGACACCATGTTCGTGCCCATTACCTCCGAGGTGGAGATCCACTTCGTGGAGATCGACCCGCACCTGCCGGCCGCGAACGTGTACATCGCCGCCGCCGATGTCGATGAGGATGACGAAGACTTCGAGGCTGTGCTCGTCTCCGTTGTTTTCTCTGTCGATGACGCAGTGGTGACCGTGGCACGCCACATGGCCACCGATCAGATCATCACGGTGCTGCGTGACCTGCTCGAAGGCACCGACGAGCGCATCGGCGACCTGGAGTTCTTCCAGGATCCGATTGACCCGCACCTAGTTCGCGCTGAGGTCGGCGAGAACGCTGAGCTCCATGTCCAGGTCGAGGTCACGGACGGCACCCCGTGCGCTGCGGTCACGTTCGTCGCTCTGCCGGACACCTACGACGACCTGCTCGATGACGCTATCGGTGAACTCTGGGATTCTGATGGCGATGCCGAGCTGACGGATGAGGACCGCGAGCGCCTCTTCGCCTCCCTCCACGCCGAGGCCTCTGCCGATGCCGAGTCCCTTGACCTGGGCACCTTCTCCGACTTCGACCGGCTTTTTGACGTCCTGTGCCTCGCCGCCGACCAAGCCGAGGATTGGGAATCCCAACTGCTTCCCTTTGACGACGATGACTTCGACGAGCCCGAGGTCTACGACATCTTCGGAGCCGACGACGGCGAAGACGACGAAGACGAGGATGACGACGCGGAAGACCTCGATCCCATTGACGACGTCGACACAGAGGACGAGATCTAACGCCCCTCGCTTAGGCCGCCGCTAGGCCCTCGAACATGGAGGGCGGGGAGTAGACGGGGGCGAAGGTGCCGTCGACAAGCCAGACGAAGGTCGCGCCTGTGGGGGAGTAGACCTCGTGCACGGCGCCGGCCATGCTGGACGGAACCAGCGCGCGCACCCATGCCTCGGCGATGTCGCGGTCGACGGTGATGCCGCTGGCGTCAGTGAAGCGGACCTCAATGAGGTAGGCGGGGACATGGCGCTCGCCGAAGCCCTTGATGCGGGCGCGTGCCCGTGGGCCGACGCGGCGCCGGGTAATGGCCACGTTCAGTTGAGGCCCTCCGTCCATGCGGGGGAGAGTACGGGTCGGCGGCCGCCAGTCTGGGTTGGGGCGCGCCAGGGAACGTGGGTGATGAATGACCGCCTCAATGCGGTCGAGGGTCGGTGCGTGGCTGGAACGGATCTGGCGGGCGAGTTCTTGGCTGTAGGAGCTGTGGCTGATGTACGTCATGGCTCAGAATCTACGAAGTGGCCCAGACACTCCCTCATCGAGGTTCGAACACGCGTTCTGTAGTAAGCCGGAGTCCTGCACTTTCACGGGTTCATGTGGCGCAATATTCGGCCGAATCCCTAAATCTGTCCCGGCGCAGTAGGCTCAAACACGCCATGAGCACCCCGAACGATTCTGAACATTCTGTGCGCCCAGGAGCCGATGCCTCCCGCGATGCCGCGCTCCCCAAGATCCCCCAGGAGATTTGGGTTCTTGTCGCCGCAGCTTTCCTCATCGCGCTCGGGTATGGGCTCATTGCGCCGATCATCCCGCAGTTCGCGGTGAGCTTCGGCGTCTCGATGGCGGCTGCGGCTGCGGTCGTTTCGGTATTCTCTGGCGCCCGGTTGGTGGGGGCGCCGGGGGCGGGATGGCTCGTCGATAAGCTTGGCTCGCGCAAGGTGTACATCACAGGTCTCCTGATTGTGGCCGTGACCACCGCACTTGTGGCAGTGGCTCAGGAGTATTGGCACATGTTGGTGCTGCGGTTCCTTGCGGGGCTGGGCTCGACGATGTTTACAATCTCGGCGCAGGCGCTCATCGTGAAAGTGGCGCCGCCGCGAATTCGTGGGCGGGCGAGCTCGACCTATGCCACGGCGTTCCTGCTGGGCAACATCATCGGCCCGGTTGTTGGTGCAGGCTTGTCGTTTCTGGGTATGCGCTGGCCATTCGTCATTTACGGTGCTGCCGTTGCAGCCGCGGCGGTTGTCGTCTGGGTGCGTTTGCCCAAGCATGATCGGGACGTGGACCTCGCCGCGCGTCCGCCGATGCGCCTGGATGAGGCATTCGTCCACCCCAGTTACCGCGCGTTGCTCGCCTCCGCCTTTGCCAACGGCTGGGTGAACATGGGCGTGCGCGTGGCGGTCCTGCCGCTGTTCGCTGCCTCGGTTTTCCCGCATGGTGCGGCGGAGGCCGGTCTCGCGCTTGCGGCGTTCGCGCTGGGCAACGCCGTCACGTTGCAGTTCTCGGGCAAGCTTGCCGACGACATCGGCCGCAAACCCCTCATCCTTACCGGCCTTGCTGTCACCGCCTTGTCGACAGCCGTCATGGGTTTTGCGACGAGCTTCTGGCCGCTCATCGCGATCTCTGTCATCGCTGGTGTGGGCGGGGGACTGCTCGTGCCCAGCCAGCAGGCGAGCCTGGCGGACATCATCGGTAACGACCGCTCCGGCGGCAAGACTATGTCTGTCTTCCAGATGTGCATGGATGCCGGCCAGGTGATCGGGCCGATTCTGATCGGCGCGGCGGCCGGCGAGTTCGGATTCCCGGCAGCGTTCGGAATCTGCGGTGCCATCGCAGTACTGGCACAGGTCGTCTGGGCGGTCGTCGGCAAGGAAACGCATCCGGAGAAGGCTGACCAATGAGAATCATTCTCGACTGCGACCCGGGTATTGATGACACCTACGCGCTGATTCACCTCACCGCCGCCGCGCACACTAGTGAGCTGGAGTTGGAGTGCGTGACCACTACGGCCGGCAATGTCGAGGCCGACCAGTGCGCCCGCAACGCCGCTTGGATCCTCTCCCTGTGCAATGTCCCGTGGACTCCACTGGCCGCGGGCATCCCGGAGCCGCTTGGTTGGGAGTTGACCACCACGCCTGACACCCACGGCGACACTGGCCTGGGTTATGCGACTGCCCCTGAGCGTCACATCGAGAGCGACTGGGACATGCTCTGGATAGATGCGATCGAGCGCGGCACCGACGACCTCCATCTCATCGTCAGCGGGCCGATGACGAATCTCGCCGCCTTCGCACGCCTCCACCCGGAGCACTACAAAAAGCTCAAGCACATCACCGTCATGGGCGGCGCATTCAACTACCCGGGCAACACCACGCTCACCGCCGAATGGAACTTCTGGGTGGACCCGCACGCGGCCAAGGAGGTTTTCGATTCCGCGCCCGTGCCCATCACCGTCTGCCCGCTCAACGTCACCGAGCAGATGCTGCTTACGCCCTCTCGCTTGGACGACCTGGTGTCTGCGCTCAGCGGCTCACCACTCGCGGAGCATCTCGAGCCGATCACGCGGTTCTACTTCGAATTCCACGAGGACGTAGGGGAGGGCTACCAAGCCCAAATCCACGACCTGCTCACCGTCATGGTCGCGCTCGGCCAGGTCTCCAGCTCGGGCGAACTCGCCACAATCGACCTCGACCCCGACTCCGAGCTCTTCCGCGGCACCGCCGTAGCCGACGTGAAACGCATCTGGGAGCGCGAGCCCAACGCCCGCATCATCAGCAACGCGGACATCGACGCAGCATGGGCGCTTTTCGACGCTTCCTGCCGCATCCACTCACGCATCGCCAACGGCGACGCGGAACTGGATCGGCTGAGGCACCTCCGGGCGGAGGACTAAGGGTTGAGACGTTCGTAGACGGTGTCCGAGATGCTCTCAATCTTTTCCGAGTAACTGTCCCGTTGATTGCCCTGAGTACCCTTGATGCCGTCTAGGTATGCGAGTTCAGCGATGGGGGCGTGCCCGTCCTGAGCCGTGGCAGGCATGGAGTGCATGTGGGGTACGTGGCCGATCAGGTAGTTGTTTCCGTTTTGGCCCAAAGTCGACGCGATGAGTTTAGCTTCATCGGCGAACTTATCGCGGAAGCGCTCGAAAGCACCGACGAGTTGCTCTTTCCCATTTGCCTTCTTCTTGACGTATTCGAGGGTCGTGTACCCGAGATACTTCAGGTTGTGGTTGTGCTGCCCACCAAGCCGCAGATTGCGGGACTTCTTTTCGAAGCTCACTGAGAAGGACTTCCATGTCGCAATGTTGGCTTCGGACATCTCGGAGTATTCGGCAACCCATTCGTCGAACCAGCGCGCTAGATTGCCGAATGCGTGGTAGCTAAACAGATCGGTCGCCGTCGGGGTCACGAAGGCATCGCAACCGAGTAGAACGGTTCTGTTAAATGGGCCGAGACTTGGTCCGACGTCGAAGAATATGTAGTCGTATCGGTCTTCGTCCTCCATGTGCGTGACGAGCTGACCGGCCCAGTGGACACGTCGGAAAGCGGCTGTCTCTTTGCCTAGAGCCGTTTGCCAGGCGGCAGACATAACGTCCTCGATTTGCGAGAGCTGCGGGTGTCCAGCCATGACATCGACCTTGAATCGTTCCGAGCGGTACACAGGAACATCGGTCTCAATCTCCGGTTCGCCTTCACGCAAAGGAATGAAAAGCCCGTACACCGTTTTCAGAAGGGACTCCCGGCGCGCCGTTTCCGGATCATCGTGGCCATCGTAGATCTCTTGAGTCTGCTGCTCTGAAAGCATCAACTGGGTGGCATTGCACTGGGGGTCGCAGTCGACGTACAAAACACGCTTCCCACGCATGGCAAAGTTGTAGGCGACATTGGTGGACAACGTCGTTTTCCCGACTCCGCCTTTGTTATTGAAGAAGCTGAGCGTTTTGATCGCCGACATGAAAACCTCCCACCGGAAATAAATATGACCAGATTTAAAAGTATGTCGTGGCAGAAGAGATTTCCATGAAATACCGGATTAGTTGGGTGCTGCCACGGTCTTACGAGCGATAAGGCTGTCGAACAGGTCCGCGGGAATGGGCACACGGAGCTTTAAGTCCGAGGTGACCACATCCAACTTCTGTTTATCGTTGCCAATCATTGTGGTTTGCGCGGGATTCATCGCATCTACTTGACCCAAGTAATAGAAATCGGTGCCATCCGCATCTTCTCGCTTAGCAAAGAGGTGGAGATCAGCGTCGCCATTCAGGATGGGCTGTAGTTCTCTGCTCTTCAACGTGCGCTTATGCCGTGTAAACCAGTGAAGAGTAGATCTATCGATCAATGTGTCCTCGTACCTGACGCTGGCCGAAATGTTCGCGTCTTTGTGATAGGTGACAAATATCGGGCAGGTCATGGTCTCGGCATCGGTTTTGTACCCGTAGACGGTGGATTCCTGATTCTTGGACCAATTCAAGAGGCGACATGCGTCTTTGCGTGAGTATCGTTTGGCATGAATGAAATCATCTCCGCTTCGGTAGTGCTTCCGATTCAGAAACAATCCCGTTTCGACTATGTCGTCTACGTGATCACGGAAACTGATGGGCGACGGTTCCGGTGTTGACGCGTACGAGGAGTAGAGTTGCGAGAAATCTTCCCCGAGTACAAATTGATCACCGAGTCGAAGTGCGACGGGAAGGCCACCGTAGGTTGCTCGTTGCCGATCGGCGAACCACTCAAGGTTGAGGATTTTCTCGATAGCTTCCAAGCAGGCATCACTGTGATTGAGACCGCGACTGCGGAGTTGCAGCGCGAACTCCGCAACATCGACGGATCCCTCCCGACATAGTGCGCGCAAGAGAAGCAGTTCTTGAGGCCGCTTCCCGTTGAGTAGTTCGTTCGAGAGAAAGGTCAAGAAGGCATCCTCGGTGGTCGAGGGACCCTCATCGACGAACCGAAGGGAGTGCAGTAAAGACCAGTAGTTGCGGTATTTGCTCGCCAGAACATAAGGGGCAATAGACTCGTGCGTTTCGAAATCTACGAGCCTGGGTACTTTTCCCAGGCGGTGCTTGAGGTTTTGGATCGCTTCCTTGCACTTGCGTTTGTCTAGGAGGGTCACCTTCTGGAGAGACTCGAGTACTCGCTGAGTACTGACTTCATCGAAGCTAATAGTTGAAGAACCTGAGATGGGGTGCCGTCGGGTTCTGCGGATGACTTCTCGCACGGGATCTTTGCTGCTTGAACGGTCGCCTGACAGTGCAATCGGGATCAGATAATTGTTCGCATAGTTTCCGATGACATCGATGACGCGCAGGGTCTCTTTGTTTTCAGCTTTTCGCAAACCCCGGCCTAGCTGCTGTGTGAAGATGATGGACGATTGCGTGCTGCGGAGAAGAACCACAACGTTAACATCGGGAATGTCGATACCTTCGTTGAAGATGTCCACAGTGATGATGAAGTCGATCTGGTCGTTCTGAAGATCGAATACGGCTTGTTCTCGCTCATCGATTGTGTTCGCTCCGCTAAGAGCAACCGTTCGGAGCGGACGGCCATACAGTTCGTGTTCATTTAGCGCTTGCGAAAGCAAACGAGCTTCTTTATTCGAGCTACAGAAGATCAAGCCTTTTGTTCCGCTCGGGAAGCAGTAATTCTGCAAAGTCTCAACTACGTGGTCAACGCGTTCTTTAGAAACACGCTCATCCGCTGTTGAGTCATCCGTGATCGTGTACCCGGACATTGATTCGTAGTCCGAGACTCCGTAGTAGTCGAAGGGGACCAGCATTCGCGATTCGAGAGCGTCTCCGAGCCTGATCTCGAAGGGGACATTGTGATGAAAGAGCTCGAAAACGTTGAAACCGTCAGTTCGTTCCGGTGTAGCTGTTAGTCCGAGCAGAAAATCTGGACGGAAATGCTCGATGATTCGCTTGTAGGATTCGGCGCCGGAGCGGTGCACCTCATCGATGATCATGTATTCGAAGAGTTTGGGGGAAATGTCAGTCAGGTGCTCAAGCCGTGAGAGTGATTGCACGGTGGCAAAAACGAACCGCTTGTCTAGCTGCCGCTGTCGTCCAACGAAGAAGCCGATATCTTCTTCTGAGCAGCGGAACACTTTCTTAAACTCACGGGCGGCATTACGAAGAATCTGCTCGGTATGAGCGACGAAGAGAACACGCTTCGGGTCAAACCGCTGAGCAGCAAGCGCGGCAAGAATTGTCTTGCCGGTTCCTGTTGCAGAGATGATTAAGGCACGAGTTTCACCCGAATCGATAACCGTTTGGAGACGCTCCAAGGCTTCGGTCTGCATCTTGCTCGGCAGAATCTCGACGCCGCCAGCGCTTACCGAATGGGGCTGATCCGTCGCATCCGTAACGATGACGCGCTGTTGCCGCCTCTGTTCGTAGGACTGGATCCATTCCTCTGTGAGAAGGCCCGAAATCCTCACGTGGTGGTCGAGCGCTCGTTCCAATTGATCAGCAATGTCGCCGTCGCGGTGAGTAGAAAATTTCAAATTCCACTCACGGGTGCTCATGAGCGCGTTGCGGGTTAGGTTCGAGCTCCCGACGATGGCAGTTGCGTGGTCTCCGTGGCGGAAAACGTATCCCTTGGCATGGTGCGGAACTCCAGAAATGATCCGTGCTTCGATGTTGGGGAGTGCAAGCAGCTCTCGAAGTGCATCGGGATCATTGAAGTCCAAGTAGTCGGACACGATGATCGTACCTCGACCAGCGAAGTCAACGAGTGATTGCTTGATAGCGCCGAGTCCGCCGCTGCTGACGAAAGCAACGGAGAAGATGAAGCTCGAAGCGGTCAACAGTTCAGAACGCAAAGCGGCAAGCATCGAGTTGTCTGGCTCGTTGGCCACCAGAACTGGGTTTTCAACACGATCGGATTCTCTGCGGTGGTTAAGGTATCCGAATTCGGTGTCTGCGGTTAACCGTTCCAAATCGCTCATGCGGAACCGTAGGTCTTGATGATCAGATCCACCGCCGGAACATCCGCCGGCGCCCAGTCCAGGTCGGCCAGCTCATCGATGGGGACCCAACGGGAGTCGGTGTGCTCTGTGAGGGTGGGTTCGGCGTCGCCGGTGAGGGTGCAATGAAACGTCGATAAGCGGACGGTGCCGAAGTCGTACTTGTGGTTGGTGGTGGTGATGTGGGGGCCGACGGTGGCGTCGATAAGCAATTCTTCTTTGAGCTCGCGCGCGAGGGATTCTTCGGGGGTCTCACCGGGCTCGACTTTGCCGCCGGGGAACTCCCACTTGCCAGCGAGTGCTTTGCCTGGGCCGCGCTGGGCGGCGAAGACGGTGCCGTTACGAATGATCACGGCACCGGTGACTTCAATTGCGGGCTTGGATTCGGCCATGGATTCATCGTAATGGTTGACATAGCACACGTCTGGGAAAGCAGATAGCTATCAGTGCCAGATACATTGGAAGCAGACGAAAGGCGGGCAGCATGCAAAGAGCTGGGATAGCGCTTCTTGTTCCCGGACTGCTGACGATGATCGGCTCCGCAGTCGGTGCGGGCATCTTCATTTGCGTGGGAGTGAAACGCACGTATACCGACGCCCACTGCACCAGGGCTGCCGAACTAGCAGCTAGCTGGTCGTCTAGTTAAACAGGAAGTTCGCTGACCCGCTCCGGATCGACGGCGACGAACGCGACGCCCCTCGTATCTTCCGTGCCGCAGGCGGGGTAGTGGTTGGACTTAATGTCCTCATCACCCGGGATGAGGTAAGCGCTTCCGCTGCAACCCCATCCGTTGGGGGCGGTCCAGAACGCGCCGGAACCCTGCGGCGGCATACCGGACGGCGAGTCAGAGAAGTAGTCGGTGAAGACTTCCATTGCTTCCTCGCAGCTCAGATCGTCCTGCATGGCGACCACGCTCCTCTTAAGACCCATCACATTGATCACTTGGCCGCAGACTGTGCCGGCAACAGCGGTTTGCGTCTCCTTCCCGGAAGTCTCGTCGGCGGAAGTCTCGTTCTCGGAAGGCTCGTCAGACGTGGAGGGTTCTTCCTCGCTTGGGACGGTGTCGGAGGGTGAGGTGGGGGCGTCGTCAAGCGACGTGCCCTCGGAGCTTTGAACGATTGGTGGTTCCTTGATGGGCTCCTCGCGGCTGCACGCTGCGAGGGTGAGGGTGGAGGCGATGAGGAGTGCGGTGATGCGTCGTGAAGCTGTCATGGGATTACTCCGGCTGGGGCAACAACAGCACGCGGGTCTCGGCGTCCCAGCAGTTCACGGTGTACTCCTTGGCATCCTCGGGTTCGCCCTCGAGACGGGTGCCGCGGCCGCAGCGCCAGTCGTTGGAGACCTGCCAGATGTCCTTGGACTCCTCAACAGCCTCGGAGTCTTCGGAGGTGAACTCAGTGACTGCCTGCATTGCTTCTTCGCACCGCTCGCCACCCTGGATGGCGATCACGTTGTATGCCTCTCCGTTGTGGGTGGCCTCACCGCACATCGGGCCGACAGCCTCGCGGACCACGTCGGGGATAGGGCGCTCAGCGGCGGCAGCATCCGAGGCAGTGGCCTCACCGACGGTCTCCGTGGCCGTATTAGTCACAGTGGCCTGATCAGTGTCCTGTGCTGAGTCCGTGTCATCGGAGGAGCACCCTGTGAGTGCCACGGCGGAGATAGTGATGAGGGCGCCTATGCGCCACATGCGTGATCTCATGGCTTTAAAGATAGTGAACGCAGACAGCTGAAGTGGCCGAAGGGCAAGGATGGTTTTCAGTTAGGCCTCTATTGCTCGCCTATTCCTCGCCGAGATCGAATGCATCCACGTTCGCGAGGCTACGGGGATCCAACCGAGTGGTGATGCCGATCCGGTTCCACGCGTTGATAGTGACAATCGCCATGAGGAGATTGCGCGCGCCCTTCTCGCCGTGGTGCGCCTCAACGCGGTCCCACAGCTCGTCCGGCACCGACTCTTCGCCGTGGATCTGCGTCACAGCATCGGTCAATTCCAGGGCGGCCTGTTCCGGCTCAGTGAAAACGTCGCGGTGGTTCGTCCAGTCTTCAGTCTGGGAGACCTTAGCCTTAGACCACCCGTCTTTGCGTGCGTCACGACGGTGCATGGCCAGGCAGTAGACGCACTGATTGAGCGCAGACGCGCGGAGTTGGACAAGGTGGGAGAAATCTTTCTCAACCCGTGCCCGGACATAAGTTTCAAGGCCCAGCATGGGGGCGTAGGCGACTTTGGGGATGGGCTTTCTATTCCTGTCGGTCATGACACCACGCTACGCGCGAAGTAGTCGGCGGGGACTGTGCGCCCGGTGCGCTCGAACACGGTAAGCAAGCCAAAAGCGCAGCAAATAGCTATAGATCGCGTGTTCACGTAGGCTTTGGCAGTGATGAATACAGATGACTTCGCGGCCGAGGACCAGGCCGACACCGCCGGCGAGGTTGCCGGCACAGAGGCTGATACGCAGCCTGACACCCACAACACCCAGACTGAAGAGAACACCGAAACTCCGGCTGAGGCTCCGGCCGAGACCTCTGCTGAAAACTCCGAGCCGAACCAGGACGGCGAGAACGCCGAGACTTCCGAGGCCAAGCCCGACGGCTTCGACGGCCTTGGGCTCCCCGCACCTGTGCTCGACGCGATCAAGCGCGTCGGCTTCGAATCGCCGTCGCAGATCCAGGCTGAAACGATCCCGCTGTTGATGGACGGCCGCGACGTCGTCGGCCTAGCCCAAACCGGTACCGGTAAGACGGCGGCGTTTGCGCTGCCGATTCTGGCGCGGGTCGACACGTCGGCACGCTATCCGCAGGCCCTCATCCTCGCGCCGACGCGTGAGCTGGCGCTGCAGGTGTCGGACTCGTTCCAGTCCTTCGCGGACCACCTCGGTGGCATCTCCGTGCTGCCGATTTACGGTGGCCAGGCCTACGGCATTCAGCTGTCGGGGCTGCGCAGGGGCGCGCAGATCATCGTCGGCACGCCGGGCCGCGTGATCGACCACCTGGAGAAGGGGTCGCTGGACATTTCCAACCTGCGCTTCCTCGTGCTAGATGAGGCAGACGAGATGCTCAACATGGGCTTCCAGGAAGACGTGGAGCGCATTCTGGAGGACACCCCCGAAGACAAGCAGGTCGCGCTGTTCTCCGCGACGATGCCGAACGCGATCCGCCGCATCTCGCATGACTACTTGAACGACCCTGAAGAGGTCACAGTCAAGGCGAAGACCCGCACGAACACCAACATCACCCAGCGCTACCTGTTCACCGCGCACCGCAACAAGCTCGACGCGATCACGCGCGTGCTTGAGGTGACTGAGTTCGACGCGATGATCGTCTTCGTGCGCACCAAGCAGGAGACCGAGGAGATCGCCGAGAAGCTGCGAGCACGCGGGTTCTCCGCGGCTGCGATCAACGGCGACATCGCTCAGCAACAGCGCGAGCGTACCGTCGACATGCTTCGCGACGGGCGCTTGGACATCCTCGTGGCCACCGACGTCGCCGCGCGCGGCCTGGATGTGGAGCGAATCTCCCACGTGCTCAACTACGACATCCCGAACGACACGGAGAGCTACGTCCACCGCATCGGCCGCACCGGCCGTGCTGGACGCACCGGTGAAGCGCTGCTGTTCGTTACCCCGCGTGAGCGCCGCATGCTGCGTTCCATTGAGAAGGTCACCGGCGCGAAGATCGAGGAGATGGACCTGCCCACTGTGGATGAGGTCAATGTCTCCCGCATGAACAAGTTCGCCGACTCCATTACCGAGTCCCTCGAAAACGACCAAATGGAACTCTTCCGCGGACTCGTGCGCAGCTACTCGGTCGACCACGACGTGCCAATGGAGGACATCGCCGCCGCGCTTGCCGCACAGCAGCAGGGTGATGAGTTCCTGATGAAGGAGCCCCCGAAGGACAAGCGCGACCGCCGCGAGCGCGAGCGCTTCGACCGTGAGGATCGTCGCGACCGTGACCGCGGGGATCGTGGCCGCGGCCGGGACCGTGGCAACCGCGGGGGCAAGGGCCGGTTCCACAACGACGACGTCAACTTTGACACCTACCGCCTAGACGTGGGCAAGCGTCAGAATGTTCGCCCGGGTGCCATCGTCGGCGCGCTGGCGAATGAGGGCGGTCTGACCAACCGCGACTTCGGCCGCATCACCATCGGCGGCGACTTCACCCTCGTCGAGCTGCCGAAGAACATGGATAAGAGCGTGCTCGATCGCCTGTCCGACACCCGCATCTCCGGCCAGCTGATCAACATTCAGCGCGACACCGGCGCCCCGCCGCGCGACCGTGGTGACAGGGGCGGCCGCGGTGACAGGGGCGGCCGTGGTGGACGCGGCGGCTACCGCAAGCGTGACGACGACCGCGACCGCGGCCGGGGGCGCCGCGGCCACGGTGGCCGTGGCGGTGGCCGGGGCAAGCGCGACTGGCGCGACTAAGGTTGCGCGCCTGGGCATGAGAAAACCCAGCTACTGAGAGGCGAGGATTCGTCGAAAAGCGAATCTCTTGTTCTTGGTAGCTGGGTTTTGCGTTGGGTCTGTTGAGGGCTGGGGGCCTTAAGCCGGGGTCGGCAGGAACATCAGGACCAGGGTGATGAACCACAGCAGGTTGAAGATGCCTGCGCCGGCAGCTGCCTTGACGCGGGAGGACTCAAAGTCCGGGGTGACGTCGCGGGAGTCAGCCTCGGCCGGGTTGAGGGCGCCGAGGGAACCCATGATCTTGCGCTGCTGCGGGATCACCATGCCGAACAGGAAACCCCACGCCAGGACGGACAGCACGATCGCGGTGTGGAACCAGTAGTTAGAGCGGTAGGAATCCCAGTCGAAGGCCAGCACGGCAGCGCCGAGCAGCGGAACCAGCAGGGAGATCATGCCGTAGGTAGAAGAGATGCGGTGGTAGATGGAGGCGCGTCCAAGGGTCTCCTCGCCACCAGCCTGGGCCTTGGCGGCGGCGCCGGGGAACGCGGAGGTGGCTACCATGACCGGACCGATGAGAATGATCGCGGCGGCAACGTGCAGGAAAATGAGGAATGTGGTCATGGCACCTCACTCTACGGAATGCACAGGCATTTCTACATTTGACACGAGTCCCTGCAGGCCAGAACAGTGCCGGCGGATAGCACGTAGATCGGCGCGGGGGAGGGGAAGCTCGTAGCCGCGGGCAATTGCGGCGACGCGTTCCCCGTAGGCGCAACGCACGCGGCGGTTGTCAGGAACCCACTCACTGGGCAGCATGTCGGACTTCGCCTGGTTGGCCTTGGAGGATGTGACCACGAGGTTGATCGGGTCGTTGGCGAAGGCGACGCGCTTCTCCGCCGGCCACGCGTGCGCACCCATGTCCCAGGCGGCGCGCAGCGGGAAAATGTGGTCGACTTCTACGTCGGCCGGGTCCAGCGGGGCGCCGGTGTAGGGGTCTGTGAAAGGCACCGTATCGGACGGAGCCCACTGGCGGTAAGGGGTGCGGCATGAATCGACGTCCCACGCATCGGCCATGACGGCTTCACGGGTGGTGCACCCGGTGGGCTGCATACCCCAGTCGCCGAAGTCTGCGGCGCGGTCGTAGCCCAGGATGGTGGGGCGAGGGGAGGGGGTCGATGGGGCGTCGATAAGCGAACGCGGCGTGGGGAACGGAACGACGGCGACTGTGGCGGCGATGAGCACGGTGAGATAGAAGCGGAACCAAGGCATACCTTGTTGGACTGCGCGGCGGGGGCGATCGGTTCCGTGGGAGGCGCAGACGCCATGAACCTCTGCCTATGAACCGAGTAAAAGGCAGCGGCCGGGGGAGGCCACTCAGTTCATAGGCAGAGGTTCATGGACCAGGGGGGCTGGGGGCCTGGATGCCGGGGCGCGACCTTGTAACCCAGGGCCCGCTACATCACCGCGGCTCGTGGCCGGACATCGCGTTGTCAGTCCCACGCACCTGAGTGTCCTTCAACGCCTGGTCGAAGGGGACTTCCGGGTGCGCCATGGCGTATTCGGTGAGGGCGCCTGCGCGGTCGAACTCGGCCTCGGCGGCGGGGTCCGGCTTGGTGGCCAGGGAGACAATGACCATGGCCAGAGTGGCCAGGATGAAGCCCGGAACCATTTCGTAGATCAGGCCAGATGTGGCCGGAATGGAACCCCAGATGAACACGGTCAGCGCACCGACGATCATGCCGGCCATGGCACCCGGCGCGGTGAGACGGCGCCAGAACAGGGACGCAATGATGACCGGGCCGAATGCGGAACCGAAACCGGCCCACGCGAAGCCGACCAGTCCGAGGATGGTCTCGGACGGGTTGGCGGCCATGAGAATGGCCACCAAAGCGACGATGACCACCATGACGCGGGAGGCGATGAGCAAGGTGCGCTGGGGCAGTTCGCGTTTGGTGAAGCCGCGGAACAGGTCTTCGACAAGGGCGGAGGAGGTGACCAGTAGCTGGGACGACATGGTGGACATGATCGCGGCGAGGACAGCGGTGAGCACCAGGCCGGCGAACAGCGGGTGGAACAGCACGCGGGTCATGTCCAGGAAGATCGTCTCGAAGCCTTCGCGGTCGGTGACGGAGTGCTGCGTTTGGCCGAAGAAGGATGCGCCGATGATCGCGGTGAAAACGGCGCCGATGTAGCAGATGCCCACCCAGATCAGGCCAGAGTTGCGGCCTGATCGTGCCTCGTGCGGGCTGCGCAGCGCCATGAAGCGGGTGATGATGTGCGGCTGGCCCATGTAACCCAGACTCCACGCTAGGTTGCCGATGATGGCGGCCGCGGAGACACCGGTGAAAAAGTTGAAGTAGTCCGGGTTGCCGGTTTCCCACGGGCCGTAGGGGTTGTCCAGCGGGTAGGAGAAGATGCCGCCGGGGTTGTCGATGGCGAATAGGGCCATGACCGGCACGATGATCAGTGCTGCGAACATGACCAGGCCCTGGGCGACGTCGGTGTAGGACACGGCGAAGAATCCGCCGACGAAGGTGTAGATCACCGTGATGGCGCCGACGATGAGCATGCCGGTCATGTAGTCGCCGTCGAAGGTGGACTCGAAGTAACGCCCGCCGGCGACCATGCCGGAGGAGACGTAGAACGTGAAGAAGAAGATGATGATCACCGCGGCGATGACGCGCAGGGCGCGAGTTTGATCGTGTGTGCGGTTTTCAAAGAAGCTCGGCAGGGTGATCGAGTTGTTGGCCACTTCCGAGTAGGCGCGCAGGCGCGGAGCGACCCACTGCCAGTTGGCCCACGAACCGAGAAAGAGGCCGATGACGATCCACAGCTCGCTCATGCCGGAGACGAACAAGGCACCGGGCAGACCCATGAGCAGCCAGCCGGACATGTCGGATGCGCCTGCAGAAATACCGGCGACGAACGGCGGCAGGTCGCGGCCGCCGATGACGTAGTCGCCATACTGGGTGGTGCGGCGCCAACCGTAGTAACCGATGGCGAGCATCAGGCCGAGGTAGATCACCAAAGCGATGATCATCCACGTACTTTCAGTCATGTGCGCTCCTTGAATGAAGTTTCGCAGCGGATAAAAAGCTTGGAATAGGATAACACACAGCTGAGTGCCTGAACTTTTCGCGCCTGCTCTGTTGGTCGCCCAGGGTGGTAGAAAAGAGGTTATGCCTAAATTCCTCCTCCACGGCCTGTGGCTTCCCGCCTCAGGGCTCAACCTCTGGGTTGAGCGTGTGGAGGGGCACAAGATTCTCTTGCCTTCGCAGGTTCCGGAAGGCACGTTCCCCCAGGTTGTGGAGTCGCTTATCGACGACTCACGGTTCCGCCGCCGCGACCCGATCACTTTGCAAACACCGAAGGGCCGGCAGGTGCAATTGAAGGTGCCCACGGCTGCGTTCTCGCCCGAGGAGACGGTGCGGTTTTTGAGCCAGGTGGCCATGCTGGATGAGCCGACGCCGGCCGCGACGGCGGCCCAGCGCGCCTCGATTGCCCCGGATCTGTACTGGATCATCCGTCTCTACACCGGTCTGACCCGGTTCGTCCGCGCCGGGCGGGTGAGCATCCGCGTGCGTCCTGACGACGGCATGTGGTTCCCCGAGTGGAAGTTGGGCACCGGGTTAGAGGAGCGCGGCTGGCTGGCGAACATGATCGCCGCCGCCCCAGGCGTGATCACGGTGAACAACTTGAACGTCGCGGAGGACGTTTCCACGAACCTGGTGCACTGGATCGCCTCCGGCTTGTTGGAGCATGTGCGCGGCGAACAACGCGCCTACCCGTGGCACGACTTTTCCGACGCTCTGTTGAAGTCCTCCCCGCTGCGCCGGGGTGGGGCGAGCGTGTCCAAGCAGATTGCGCACTGGAACGGCTCGATCACTGCGGTGAACGTGCAGCTGGTGTTCATCGTTGAGGAACCGGCGGACCCGGAGTGTTTTGACGCCGCCATGATGGTTGACGGATTGGGCGGGGAACTAGACGGCGCGCCTGCCCCCGTGCAGTGGCCCGTGCGTGCTCAAGTCCGGTCCGGCACAGATGCGCCCCGGCCGATTCGGCTGGATGAGTTGGACATGTCCACCATGGCCAGCCTGCGCACCCAGCTGCGCAAGGCGGTCGACGTGACGCCTTTGCTCGACCCAGAGCTGCACCCGCGCCACCCGGAGACCCCGCGCACGCCTCAAGACGGTGACTGGGACAGCTACCTCAGCACCGACGAGATCATGAACTTGGTCGGCCAGACTGCCTACATTCTCGGCGGGCGCGGGATCAAGGTCATGCTGCCGCGGGCGTGGCAGCGGATGGAGACCACCGCGAAGCTCTCGGTGACAGAGCCTGCGGAATCAGAGCCGGGTGAAGTCAGCCGGTTCAGTTTCGACCAGCTAGTCGCTTACGACTGGAAGCTCTCGCTCGGCGACACAGAGCTCACCCCGGAGGAGATGTCCCAGCTGGTGTCCTCCAAATCCGGATTGATCCGTCTGCGGGGCCAGTGGGTGCTGGCGGACCAGGCGAGCCTGCGCAAGTCGCGCAAATACATTGAGTCCTTGACGGAAAAGGAGGTCGAAGACGGCCTCATTACTGCCGACGAACTGCGCCAGCTCGCCCTCGAGTCTGCTGCAGAGCAGGAGGCCGGCGGGCTGGAGATCGCCGGCGACGTTGATGCCCCGGGCTGGCTTCACGCGCTCGTCGGCGGCGCTGACCGCCCCGCACCGGAACGCCAGCCCATTCCGGACACCGTGCACGCGGAGCTGCGCGATTACCAGCGCCGTGGCGTGGACTGGCTGTACTTCATGTCGCGCAACAAGCTGGGGGCCGTGCTTGCCGACGACATGGGCCTCGGCAAAACCCTCCAACTGCTCAGCCTGCTCGCCGTCGAGGCGGACCAAGGCCGCAGGACTGGCCCGACTCTGGTGGTGGCTCCGACCTCTGTGGTGGGCAACTGGGCCAGGGAGGCAGAGCGCTTCGTGCCAGGCATGCGCGTCGGCGTTCACCACGGCTCTGGCCGCCTCAAAGGACAGGAGCTCGTGGACGCGATCGGTGAGCTCGACGTGCTGATCACCTCCTACGGCATTGCCGGGCGAGACTACAAGACGCTCGGCTCAGTCGAATGGGACCACGTTGTGCTCGATGAGGCGCAGGCGATTAAGAATACGGGGACGCAGGCGTCGAAAAGCGTGCGGGCGATTGGAGCGCGCCACCGCATTGCGCTGACCGGTACGCCGGTAGAGAACCGGCTGGCGGAACTGCGCAGCATCCTCGACTTTGTCAATCCCGGGATTCTGGGTTCGCAGGCGTTCTTCCGGAACCACTTCTCCAAAGTCATCGAGTCGCGCCGGGATGAAGCGCTGGCTGACAGTATGCAGGAGCGCCTGCAGCGGCTCACTGGGCCGTTCGTGCTGCGCAGACTGAAGACGGATCCGGCGATCATCGAGGATTTGCCGGAAAAGACCGAGCAAGTGGTCACCGTCGACATGACGCCGGAGCAAGCGGCGCTGTATACCGCGCTGGTCAACGCAATGCAGAAGGAGCTGGAAAGCCGCACCGGCATGGCGCGCAAGGGGTTGGTGCTGTCCACGATCATGCGGATCAAGCAGATCTGCAACCACCCGGCGCACTACCAGGCAGACGGCTCGCCGGTGACGGACAAGGGCAAGCACCGCTCCGGCAAAGTGGCCATGCTCATGGAGTTGCTCGACCAGGCGATTGAGACAGATCAGCGTGTGCTGGTGTTCACCCAATACAAGGCGTTCGGCGACATTCTCCAGCCGTACTTGAGCGACCGGCTGGGCCACGAGATCCCCTTCCTCCACGGGGGCTTGAGCAAGACGCAGCGCGACACGATGGTGGAGCGCTTCCAGGACCCGAACGGGCCGCGCGCGATGATCCTGTCTTTGCGTGCCGGCGGCACCGGCCTGAACCTCACCGCGGCGTCGATGGTGATCCACATGGACCGATGGTGGAACCCGGCCGTGGAGAACCAGGCGACCGACCGCGCCTACCGCATCGGGCAGAACCGGAACGTGCAGGTGTACAAGATGATCACCCGGGGAACCATGGAGGAATCGATCCAGGACATCTTGGACGGCAAGCTGAAACTCGCCGGCGCTGTCGTGGGCGAAGGCGAAGGCTGGATCACCGAGCTGGGTACCGAAGAGCTGGCCACGTTGATGAGTTACCGCACAGCAGGGGAGGACTAAACCATGGCGCACCCGCAAGAAGGAAACGTCACCTGGGTCAACTTCGCGCAGCGCAAAAAGGTGACCAGTGCGGAAGAAGCGCGCAGCGAACAGGCTGAAGCCGGTGCTGAGACCGTCGAGGTGCCGTTCAAGCGCACCGCGCGTTCGCTGCGGCTCAACCCTGCCGCGGAGATCATTCTGCAGGCCGCTCAGCGCGGTGCCGACCAGGGGCGCTACGGCCGCGGCCGCAAGTACGCCGATGAGGGCAATGTCATCGAAGTCCGGACTGAGATCGGCCGCTTCACCGGCTCTGTCGCCGGCAGCCAAAACGAGCCGTTCACGACGATGATCTTGCTGCCGTACCGCGATGCGGACGCGATCCAACAAGCCCTGGAACTCATGGCGCACAATGCCAACGCGCTCAAGGCCGCCCGCACGGGACGCTTCCATAAAGAGCTGCTTAACGCCCTTGTTGCTGGAGACGGGGAGAAGATCCGCTTCCGCTGCGACTGCCCGGATAATTACGACGTGTGCAAGCACGGGGTTGCGGTGGCCATCAAAGCCGCGGAGCTTATCGACGCCGACCCCACCCTGATCTTCCGCCTGCGCAACCTCGACTTGAACACCTTGGAGCAGCAACTGCGCACCACAGCTGGCGAGCGGGCAAAGCAATCTGCGGCTGAAGGCTCGGAGCAATTCTGGACGGGCCACGAGTTGCCGGATCTGCCGCAGCCGAAGACTGCCCCGATGATCGAGGATTCGGACTTGGATCTGCTGCACAAGGCGATGCAGACGATCTCCTTCACCAACATCGACCAGTTGCGGGCGGTGTCTGATCTGGAGGATCTGTACGACGAGCTGACGCGCAGGTGAACGCCCCGCTCGCCAGTGCGTCCGAACGGATGTTCGGGGGTTGTGGTGGCGGTGTCCGGGTCGTTTGGTAGTTGTTAAAGCATGGGCTCGGCACAGGACTCCACACACGTGACCTTCATCCACACCTCGGACTTTCAATGGGGAATGACGCGCTGGTTCCTCGACGGCGAAGACAGCGACGCTCAATCGCGTTTTGAGGATTCCCGCCTGCGCGCGGTGGAGAAACTCGGAAACCTGGCCCGGGAGCACGGTGCGGAGTTCATCGTCGTTGCGGGTGACGTCTTCGACGCGAACGCGTTGAGTGAACGCACGATGGGCCGCGCCCTCGAAGTACTCGGCTCGCTGCCCGTGCCGGTGTTCCTGCTCCCGGGCAACCATGACCCGCTGCTGCCTGGCGCTGCGCTGGAACACGCCGCTCAGCTCAGCAATGTCACCGTTCTGGCAGATAGCACGCCTGTCGAGGTCCGCCCGGGCGTGGAGATCGTCGGCGCGCCGCTGCTGGCCCGCTACGCCAACGAGGACTTGGCCGCCCGAGCTCTTGCCCAGCTCGAACCGACTGACAGCGTCCGCATCCTTGTTGCTCACGGCCAGGCCGAAGGCAGGGGAGAACAGGACCCGGCTCTGATGTCACTGGCCGGTCTGGAGACAGCTTTGACTCGCGGAGTCATTGACTACGTCGCGCTGGGCGACACCCACTCGGCCCAGCAGGTGGGCACCAGTGGCCGGATCTGGTTCTCCGGAGCGCCGGAGACCACGGACTTTCACGACCGGCGCGGCAATGTGGCCGGGAACGAGGTGAACTCGGGGAAGGCGTTGGTGGTGAGCGTCGATAAGCGATCGGCGACCGATGTCGACGTCGATGTCAACGAGCATGCCGTCGGCGAATGGACCTTTGATGCGTTGCACTGGGAGGTCAGCGACGGTGAGGACGTGCGCCGCGTCATTGCGGAGCTGGAGGCGTACCCGCACAAGAGTCGCACCGCGGTGAAGTATTCCTTGGCGGGCACGCTCGGCTTGGAGGCGACGCGGGAACTCGAGGAAGGCCTGGCCGCGCAGCGCAGTGTGTTCGGGGCACTGTATGAGCGCGAACGGCTCATGGACCTCCACCTCGAACCGAATGATGAGGAACTGGCCAACCTGCCGCTGTCCGGGTACGCCCGGGATGCCATGTCTGCATTGCTCGGCGCTTCCGAGACGAGCGATCCCCAGACCGCTCGTGATGCCGTCAACCTGCTGTTCCGTCTGAGCAAGGAGCCGAAATAATGCGCATTCACTCCCTGATCATTGACAATGTGCGCGCCGTGGAGCACCTCGAGCTGACTGATATTCCAGATACCGGCGTCATTCTCATCCACGGCGACAACGAGACCGGTAAGTCGACCATCCTGGACGCGCTCGACGCGGTGCTGAACATCAAGCACACCTCCACCAAGATCCGGAAACTCAACCCGGTCGGGCGTGATGAGCTGCCGGAGGTGCGTCTCAACGCGACAGTCGGCCCCTACACGTTCGAGATCTACAAGCGCTTCGCCAAAGGGACCAAGGGAAAAGCTGAGCTGAAGATCTTCTCCCCGCGGCCCGAGAACCTTACCGGCGAGCAGGCGCACAACCGCCTGAACGAAATCTTGGCGAACCATGTCGACCAGCAGCTGATGGACACCCTGTTCCTGCGCCAAGGGTCACTGCCGGATGCGATCGAGGCCGCCGGGATCCCCACCTTCACGCGTGCGCTGGGAACGTCGCAGGGCGCCGATGGCCAGTCTGCGCAAGAAGCGGAAGATTCCGGGCTCATGCGCCGCGTGGAGGAGGAGTACCTGCGGTACTTCACCAAATCCGGCAAGCCGACCAAAGACCTCAAGGAATCCGAGACGGCGGTTGAAGCCGCCGAGCAGAAGGTCACTGCCGCTGAGCAGTCCATGCGGGCCTACGAGACCGCGGTCGACGCGTATGCCCAGCACGGTGTGGACATGGCCGCCATCGAGGCCGAACTTCCCGAGGCAGAGCAGGCGCTGTCGCGCCGCACCGCCGAAGCCGAAGCTGCGCGCGAACTCGCCGCCACACTCGCCGCTGCACAGGAAAAAGCTGACCGTGCCGAAAAGGATCTCACACGCGCCAACGACGACGTCGAATCCCGCCAGGCTGTCATCGCCGGTGTCGAACACGCCGAAGCCGCCCTCAACACCCTCAAGGAGCAGCACGAGCCGACCCGTGAAAAGGCTGCCGCCGAAAGGAAGGCACTTGCCGAGGCAGAGAAAGCGCACGAGCAGGCCCGCGCGCACGCAGTTGCCACGCGAGAAAACCTCGGGTCCGCTGAGCAGGCGCTTGCCGCGGCCAATGCACGGGCACGGGTGGAGGAACTCGACGGAGTTGTCACCCGTCTGGACGCTGTCGAGAAAGAGATCGCCCGCTTGGTCAAGGCGCAGCCGGAGCGCCGAGTCACAGATGCTGACGTCCGCGCGCTTGAGGATGCCACGAGTACCCTGACCGTGCAGCGCAGAATCGTGGAGTCGACAGCAGCACGGCTTGATATTGCCGGGCCGGCCGGCGCCGCATTCACGGTCAACGGTGAGGAGGTCTCGTGCGGAGGCACAGACTCCATCGCGCTTTTCGACGGCACTGAGATCCGCATCTCCGACATCACCCTGACCTTCCGCGCCGCCACCGGGACAGAGACCGCCACCACGGATCTGGACAACGCGGTAGCGGACGTCAACCGCCTGCTCGCCACGATCGGCTGCGAGGACCTAGATGGCGCCCGCCGCCTACGGGATGAGCACCGCGAGTTGGCGGCAGCTCTAGAGGCCGCCCGTTCCCGTCGCGCCGACATCCTGGGCGGCGCCGAGGCTGACGAGCTGCGCGAGGAGCTGACCCGGCTGCGCGAAACCGTCGCGACCCACGACGGCGACATCCCCCCTGTCGAAGAAGCGCAAGAAGCACTCGACGCGGCCCGCCGTGCCGATGCCGAAGCCCGCGACACCGTGGCGGACCTTGACGCGAAGATGACCCCGCTGCGCACGAAGCCGCACACGCTTACTCTGACGGAACTGGAGACCCGCATTGAAGTGCAGCACGGCAATGTCGAAGCCGCACGCGCCCAGCTCGCCGCCGCACGCGAGAAGCTTTCCGACGAGCAGTTGGCCACCAACCGCGATACCGCGACAGCTGCGCAGACCGCCGCGGCGGCAGAAGCTAACGAGTTGAAGAAGCAAGTCGAACTGGTCGACCCAGAACACGCTGAGGAGCGCCTCCAGGGTGAACGCAACCGTTTGGACAATCTGAACCGGCGCCACCGCCATGCCCACGAAAGCCGCCTGCAGCTGCTGAGCACTGTCAACAGCGCCGACGGTGAAGCAGAGAACCTCGACCGCGCCCGCGCTGAACTGGAGACCGCGACCGTGCGCCGTGATGCGCTGCACCGCAAAGCGAACGCGGCGAAGCTGCTGCGTGACACGATGGTCTTTCACCGTGACTCTGCGCGCGCGAAGTACGCCGCTCCGTTCGCTCAGGCGCTGCAGCGTCATGCGAGCCGCGTGTTCGGCCCCGGCACCGAGTTCACCCTCGACGATCAGCTCCGGGTGCAGGCCCGCACCGTTGACGGTACGACAGTGGACTTATCGGAACTGTCCGGCGGCGCCAAAGAGCAGATGGCACTGCTCACCCGCTTTGCCATCGCTGACCTGGTGGCCGCAGGGGAGCAGGGGACAACGCCCGTGCCAGTGGTCATCGACGATGCCCTCGGCGCGACCGACCCGAAACGCCTGGAGTCCATGAACGCTGTGTTCACCAAGGCGGGCGAAACAGCCCAGGTCTTCGTGCTCACCTCCTTCCCGCACCGCTTCGACCGCGTATCGGCGGCGAAGACCGCGTCCATCCAGGAATTGAAAAGGTTCGCAAAGGGAAATTCTTAACCGGATCACAGTTTATAGTTCGTATTAATGTAGAACGCCATGAAGGCAGAACAGCGCTGGCTTACCGACGAGGAACAGGTTCTGTGGCGTCTCATGCTGCAGGCCGCCCGCAAGGTCTCCCGTGTCATGGAGGACACGCTGCTCTGCAGTGCGCAGCTGTCGACGTCCGAGTACGCAGTCCTCGTCGCTCTCAGCGAAGCTGAGGGGGAGAGCCTGCGCCTGCGCGACTTGTGCACCGAGTTGGATTGGGACCGCTCGCGCACGTCCCACCAGATCACGCGCATGGAGCGCCGCGAATTGGTGTCGAAGGAAAAGAGCCCGGGTGACGCGCGTGGTGTCTTAGTGCGCCTGACGGAGACCGGCCGGGACGCGCTCTACCGGGCAGTGCCGGACCACGTGGAAAGCGTCCGGCGCGTGGTATTCGACCACCTCAACACCGAAGACATTCCCGCACTCGAGCGGTTCCTCCAGGGAGTCATGGACGTCGAAAACGTGCCCGGCGGTAAGCGCCAGGTCCCGGACGGGCCGGAGCTGACCTCAGGGTAAAACCCAGGGTGAATATCAGGGCAATCCCCGTTGTCGCAGGTGCCGCGAATGGGTTGAATGGGTGTTGTCAGCGTGAACAGCAGTTAACAACAACATCCACCCCCACCCGAGAAAGGAACCGCCATCATGACCTACCAGCCCAGCCCCCAGCCGCGTAACAACAAAAAGCTCGTGCGCTCCATGAACGACCGTTACATCGCTGGCGTGTGCGGCGGCATCGCCGAGACCTACAACATTGACCCGACGCTCGTGCGCCTCGTGTTCGTCGCTCTGTTCCTCGCGGGCATGTCTGGTCTGCTCATCTACATCATCTGCTGGATCGTCATCCCTAACGCTGAGCTGTACTAATCTCAGCGAAATACGCCAAGTGGTCCCCGTTGCCGACGTGGACGGTTGCACAACCGTCCACCCCGGCTGCGGGGACTAACACGTGGTCGATGTGCGAGCGCAGACCCACGATGCCGTCCGTGGGCCATGTGCCCTCCGGGTAGCGGGAGCACATTCGTGCCGAGTCCTCCATTGGACCCAAATCTGCCATGGGGCCGTGGCGCATGGTGGCGTTGAAGTCGCCGGCGATGATCGCCTTTTCATCGACGTTGGCATCGACCCAGCCCGCGATACTGTGCAGGTCCCCGCGCCATTGATCCATGATGCTGGGCAGTGGGGCAGTCGTGTGCACGGCCACGATTGTTGGCCCGGCTCCAGTCTGGAACGCGAGCGAACCCCACGTCGTCGGCGGGGCATCGACGGGCTCTAGCTCTCCGAGGTCGGGGTGCACTGCCACGCTCGTTGGTGCGATCCCGCCACCCTGCTCCGAGGTGAAGACACGCTCCGCGAAGGGCGTCCCCGCGAACGCCGCTACCGCCTTGTCCTTGTTCGCCTCCGGAAGAACAACCACGTGCGGGTCGAAGCGTTCGATGATGTCGTGGGCATCCGCGGCGGTCAAGGTGTTTTGGCTGTTGTAGGTGACAATTCGCAGCGCCGTGCTTTGCAGCGGCCCACCGTTGGAGGTCCCTTCCCGCGCACTGATGGGCCCCGGCAGGATCGGGGGAACTGGCGCGGCGATAAAGCAAGCAGCCGCTGCGGTCGGAACGATCGGAGCAACGAGAAATCTGAATGCGCCAAGCCCCGCCGCGACGACGGCGAGCCCGATGCCGAAAGCAATGGGGAAGGAGACGGCCTGAGCCACCACGACTCGGGTGCTGAGCCATTGCGAAATGCCCGCAGCCGGAAGGAACGCGAGTACGCACAGGAGTAACCCGGCGGCGGTGAAGAGCGCGGAAAAGACGAGCTTGCCGGTGCTGGGACGGGTAGGGGATTCCTGCATGGTCAGTCCTATTCGAAGTACGAGCAGATCTCAGGGTCGGTGATGTATCCCTGTTGGCAGCCCCATTCAGCCTGCAATTCGCCGCTGGATGGGTTGGGGTTGCCGTATTCGTCGTACCCGTAACCGTTGACCGCTGCACCTCCAGGAAGCAAACCGGACTGGCTTTCTTGCTCAAGGTAAGCGGGCCCGTCGTTGGCGTAGAAGCAGTACTCGGAGTGTTCGATCGTTCCGTCCGACCATAATGCGGGGCCTGGCGTTCCTACGAGGCACTCGACTACGTAGGGTTCGGTTTCGCTGGTGACGGTATCGGGTTCTGCGGCCACCGATGCAGAGCTTGTAGAGCTAACCGTCTCACTTGTGGTGGTCGTGTGCGTTGCGGTGACCGTCGCGGTGACCTGGACTGGTTCTATCTGCTCTGAGCTGCAGCCGCTCACGCATAGAACACTAGCGAATATTGCAGGTAACAACCGCTTCATTTGTTCTCCTTAGAAAGTGGGACTTGCTCCTGTCTTCTTCAATCTAGCTAGTGCCCTTGGGGCACGTGCCCGATTAAGTCCCCAGTCAACTCCGGTGCTAAAGTCAGGTGCGCTGCTTCAAGCAGTAAGTCTCCGTAGCTCAGCGGATTAGAGCATCGGTTTCCGGTACCGAAGGTCGCAGGTTCGAATCCTGTCGGGGACACCATTTGTCATCGGGGGTTTCGGTTAACTTTTCCGTTCAATTCAGGAAACTCCTTCCAGGTTAAACCCAGTTTTCGAAATTGGGTAACTTTTGAAGAAACTATCTCCGACAACGCGAAAACCGGCCGGTTTTTCAGCCTCAAAGGGCTTTGCCGGCCGGTTTTTGCTTAGAAAGTCGGTGTCGTTCCACGACCTGTAGGCCACTCAGCGTGAAGGCCTTGAAATTCAAGGTCTTAGCCGGTGGCCTTTTGGCTTATGCCGCCTTCGGTGGCGCGTTGTCGCCCAACTTCCACTGCTCAATGTCGTTAGCGTCAGGCTGGCGGCCGCCCCGCGGCGGTGGCGGAGTCGGCTTCTGGCCCGTGTGTGGACGCGACCAGGCAGCAGCGTCGAGCATGGCGAGGTTTACGCCTACCGCGGCCATGGCCATGCACAGCATTTGCGCTGCCCAGCCACGCATAAGACGGGTCGTCACGTCGCCGGCGCCCTGGTAGGAGCCGTTCTTGAGCATGGCGTTGCGCGACTCAATGGTGTTGCGGCGGCCGTACTCTTTACGCCACTCGGCGGTCATAAAAGCCGGACCGTGTTGAAGGAACTTCGCACCGTCCTCGGCGGTGTTCTTCAGCGTCACGGTGCGCTGTTGACACACCTTGGGGCATGCGGCCTTCGAGGGCACCTCGGAGTCGGTCAGCTCGTCTTTTTGGAAGCCGGCCTTCTTCTTGCCTTCCTCGGCAGGCGGGACCAGCGGACAGGTAATTTCCGCGCCCTCTGCGCGGGCAGGACAGCCCAGGCGCACGTCGCCCTTCTTGTTCGGCTTCGCGCCATAACGGGCGAGCGCGAGACGCTTGCGAGCCTGAAGCAGGTTTGAGAACTGCTGGTCGGTCAGTTGGCCCTTTTCCCAAGCGGTATACGGGTCGAGCAGGCGCGGCATGTTGAGAATTGCAGGACAGTACGCAGTACCGTCCACAATGGGCGCACCAGACGTCGTAATAGTCTGCACACCACGGGTGTCACGGCGCATGTCAGCGACGAACCCGTAGCCCAGTTTGCGCATAGGCATTTGAAACTTCACCGGGTTCTGGCCCGGAGAGTAGAGACGGTCAGCAATGAAGTGTCGGCGCGGGAGTTCCGGGCGGTCGGTCAAGTTCTTCAGCGACTCGAAGACGCGCTGCGAGGGCGCTACAGCCGGCACCCCGCCAGTCACGCCAAGAATGAGTCCAGGCGCGCCACCCGGTTCGGCAAAACCCTCACCGCACATGGCGACGACGGTGGCCTCAAGACCCCAAGTGTGCGTCGCGGTCTTCTTCGTGTTCTCGCCGTCGTGGTCGCCTTCCTTGGCGTGCCAGCCGAGCGTCGGAGTCGAAGCGACAAGACGGTGCTTATTCGCCTTACCGGCGAGCATATCCTTCTTGCTTGGGTTGCCGTTTTTCGACACCGGAATAATGGTGCCGTCAACGGCAATGTCGCCGTTCCACTTGGCGAAGGCCTCGGGGTCCATGAGTTCCACAGTCGCCCACACAAGGCGGTTGGTGAGCTCGACGCCACGGGCCTTTCGCTCCTCGACGCGGGCGAGGACTTCCTTCTTGCCCTTCTCTTCGTCGTAGTACGCAATGAAGGGCACCCACTCCTCGACGGTGTAGCGCTTCTTCTTGCTCACTTCCGGGAAGGGCTCAATGGTCGCGCGAACGCGGTCGAGGCAGGCAGCAATGCGCTTGTACCAGGTCATGTAGGTGTCGAAATGCGCCTTCGGGTCGGCTTCGTCCCAGTCGAATGGGGTGAGCCCCAGAAGTTCCCAGCCCTTGCCCTCTAAGCCGAAGGCGACGGCCTTTGCCATGTGGGCAATGAGCTGTGGCGACTGCGTGACTGCCTGGTAGGTCCACAGCGTCAGCGCCGCGCGGGTGTCCACCTCAGGCGGGCGGCCGCCCTTGTCGGTTTTCAGCCCGTCAGCGACGCGCCAGGAGTCCACGAGACCAACCGCGCCGGAGGTGTCAACAATGCGCTGGGCCAACTGCAAATTGGCGTAGGACACGCGGCGCTCCTCCACCAGGCGAATGTTGTGGCGGTGGCCTTTCTTCGCGGGTGCGTATTTGCGTGTGCGAAGTCCCTTCGACATTGTTGCCACCTCCTTTTCAAGTGGTCTGTTTTTGGCAATAGAAAACTCACCCTGGGTCACGACCAGGTGTTTTATGGGGTTAAAAGTTTGTGTGGAAAGCGCCTACGCGCTGCCGTGAATAAGCGTCAGCCCTCGCTTCGGCGTCTCGTGCAACGTCCCGGACAGCAGGCTTCTCGCCTCGCGCGCCGAAACGTGTGTCGGTTCGACCAAGAACTGCCGGTAGTGCTGCAAGTCGGAAAGCCCCGCGGCCTCGATGACGGCGGTCTCCGGCACGCCCTTTTTGATCTGGTTGACAAGCCAGGTTGTCCGTGCCCGTGCCATGTCGAGCACCGTGCCCCGGTGCGGAGAGCGTTTCGTAAACGTCGCAACGGTGCCCGAGTCGGCGGTCGTCCGAAGTGGTCGAAACAGCCACTCCGTCGTGCTTGCTGCATTCTCGACGGCCTGGGCGACAACACCTGTCCACTCGCGCTCGACAGGCACGAACCGTTTGTCCGCCCCTCGGTAGCCCCACGGGTAGACGACGGTGCCTTCTGCGTCGGTCTCCACGTCGCCGGCCGTGAGGTTTGCGACCTCGCCGGAGCGAAGCCCTGCGCCAAGTGTGAGTGCGAGCAGCAGGTTCGCCTGCTGGCGGCGAGACTCGGTGTGCTCAGCGTCAGCCCAGGTCTTTACGCCAAGCACTTCTGCTTCGGTGTACGGTGCGGCCTTCGACTCGTTGCCGTACTCGGGACGCTGACGCGGTCCGTCGAAGTTCGGGTTGACCTGCTTGGCAATGCGGCGCAGCGTCGCCCGTGACGTGCCACGGACGTGCGTTGCCGCGGTGTCGAGCTCCTGGTGGCAAAATGCATTGATAGCACCCTCGCTGAACACGGCTGCAACGCTGACGTCTCGCCCAGCGTTGAACACATGCACTGCGAGACGGGTCACGAGTCGAAGGGCGTTTCGGCACTGGTCAGCCGACCAGTCAGCACTGGCGACAGCAGCGACGTGCTCGCGCACAAACGGTGCGACAACGTCCCATTCGTGGGGTTCGACAACTTTCGGGGTGTAGGCCGCAATGACCTGGTGGACGTCCTTGCGGGTGGTTGTGGTGGTCATATTCGTTTGTCCTTGTCCGCCCACACACAAGGTGGTGGTGGCGTGGGCTACTCCTATGGTGGAAAGAGTTAGCCCCAGTGTGTGCAAATTTGCACACGACGTCAAGGTCCACAGCGTGCAAACATGCACACGAATACGGCGTGTTCCCGAATGTTCTGCCTGGACAAACACCGCAATTTCGCAGGTCAACATGTCTACCATCCACGACGTTCCGTACCGGGGTTCGGTCCGCGGGCAAAGTCAGTAAGACGACCCTCTTCGGGGGCAGGCAGTTTGCTCGAAATTGAGCGGGGTGCCTGCTTTGGGCGGTGCGCGTCGAGGTCGGCGACGGCGGTCTGTGGCTCTGGTGTCTCGGTTTCACGCTCCGGTTCGGCCTCGTCCGTGTTGTTGCTGGCCGTGCCGGGAAGCGTCACGACCACTGCGTCGGAGACCGGGGCGGAACCGGTGCCTTCCTCCACGTCAGCCACAGGTGCGGCCTCAGACAACCGCAGCGCCGGCCAGTCACGAAGCGGGTCTGCCAACACGTCGAGCCTGTCGGCAAGCGTGTCGGGTGTGGCCGGGTCAAGACGCGCGGTTTTCTCAAGGCGACGAAAGTTGATGAGGTCAGTGCCCACCGCGGCCGCCGCAGTCTCGCGCGGTAAGTGGCGCACCACCGAGCGCACCCACGTCGCACGCAACCTGTCGAGTTCGACCCTGAACGAACGGTTTAGGTTCAACCGTTTCGTAATTTCTCGAACGTCGCTCTCTGCGCCACCGAGCAGCAACTCGTCGGGCTCACGCTCTTGCACCACTTCCCACACACTTCGAGCCAGTGCCGCCGCCACAGGAATGGCGGGCGCCGCGCCCTCAGCGACACGATGCGGCACAGCAACCCACACCACGCCGTTCGCGTCGAGCGTCACGTCACGAGCTTTCACGAGAGCGACTTCTGGGCCAATGCCGGCACCCAGGCCAAGACCGACAATGACCGCCGCACGCTCGCGACGAAGCGTGGTGGACTGTGAAACGACCCAGTGGTGCAGGCGCTGCCAGTCGTTCGGCTCGTACGGCTGTGCCGGCGGCTTTTCGATGTCCCGTCGGTGGTACAACGACAACTCCTGGCCGTTGATTGCCTCGCGCAGGAGCCGGTAGAGGTAGCCGTCGCGAGTGACCGAGTTCCTCGACTCCAAACCCGCAAGCACTGCGTTCACGTTCGCTTCACTAAGCACCGTGTCAACGGCGAGCACACGCCCGGAGTTGAACGCCCTCGCGGAGGCTCGGGTCAGCACACGCAGTACACCACGCACGTCAACGCTCGACTTCGCGTCCGCAACGAATGCCTTTGACCCGGTTGCCGACTCGACAGTAGCCTTCTTCGCAGTCTCACGGACGAAATGAGCAATGTGTTCCCAAGCGCCGTCGTCGGTGCCTTGAGGGGCGTAGTTTTCAATACGGCGCACAACTTCTTCGCGCTGCTGGTTGGTGAGCGTCATGCTGCACCGCCTCGGGTCACGAAGCGGAACTCGTAACGGGTGAACGAGACGGGGTGCGCGGCGGAAATGGGCGTGACACCGAAGCCAGTACCCCCATTGCTTGTTTGCGCTTCGGTTCGCACTACCCACGCGGTAGCGTGGCAGGTATGGCCCAGTTCCCACCACCCAGGCGCGCATACGAGACGTGGCCCGACGTGGACGTCGAGACGGTGCCAGAGGTCTACCGCAAAGCCTGGGCATTGCGGGACAACCTCGTGAAAACGGTCGAGTACTACGTTGCCGAAGGCTGGGCGAAAAACCGGTCGGACTTCGCCCGCAGGTGCGGGTTGCACCCCTCGGTGCTCTCGCGCTGGGTCACAGGTGACGTGTGGCCGTCTGCCGACACTGTCGCCGCCGTCGAGGCCGCGGTCCACATGCCAATGTGGCCGTACCAGAAGGCTCCGTCGAGGCGAGGCCTGAAGTCCAAGGGCGGGTACGACTACCCGTAAGCCGTGCGGGTGTGTGCTGGTGAAAGTTTCGTTGTTTCGCATAGCTAAAACGCTCGCACACTCGCAAAAGTACACCCCCTGGCAGGCGCAAGTCGTTCCGATTCGATGTGTCGACGCGGGTGGCCGGAACGACGTCGACAGGAGTGGCGGACGTGTGTGCATGTTTGCACGCTCGGATGACCCCGTCCGGGGGTATTTGATTGACCTATTCCGGGGGTAACTGGCGATTTTGGCCGACTCCGGGGAACTCAACAAAAATAGCGGCTTCGGCGCACTGAACGTCTCGGAGACGGCTTCAATCGAACATGGGGTACGCAAGGCGTTTGGTAGAGTGAGTTTTGGGCCGATACCGCACGGGTTTCTTGCAATTCCAGGGGAACTGTATATTGCTTACGGCGTGACCCCCTAGTCCGGCATGAGGCCGTCCTCCCGGAGTGAGCGAACGTGGCGCTTCATCGTGGCCTCCGAGAGGCCCGTCTCGCGCATAATCTCCCGGCGCTTGGGTATCTTCCCGGTGTCGGCGAAGGCCTCGCCGATGAACAGTTGCACCCGTGCGCGCGTGGTCTGCCCCTGCATCTTCTTGCGCCGGTGTGTTTTCTTCATCGTGGCGCGCTGTCGTTGGGCGTAGTCGCCCTCGGGGTCGGTCTCCCATCGCTGTGCGGCCTTCTGCCCGCCTCTACGGCCCATCGTGGCCAATGCCTTACGTTCGGACGTTGTGGCCCTCCCAGCTACGGGCTCAGCTACCGCGATCTGGAAGAAATGATGACCGAACGCGGCGTACCGGTCGATCACAGCACCATCTACCGCTGGGTCCAGAAATATGCTCCTGAGCTGGACAAGCAGACCCGGTGGTACCGACAAGTCCCGGATTGGCAGGCCCGGTCCTGGCGGGTGGACGAGACCTATATCCGGGTCGGGGGAAAGTGGTGCTACCTCTATCGGGCCATCACCGCGGGCGGGCATACCCTGGATTTTTACCTGTCCCCAAAGCGTAACGTCGCCGCAGCGAAGCGTTTCCTGGCCAAGACCCTGAGGTCGAACACGATAACCGGGTTCCCGCGGGTGATCAACACCGATAAAGCACCCTCCCTGGCCAGGGCAATCGCCGAGTTGAAGTCAGAGGGAATCTGCCCGCAGACCGTGGAACACCGGCAGGTGAAATACCTCAATAACGTCATTGAAGGAGATCATGGGCGACTGAAACGGATCCTCGGACCGAAGGGAGCGTTCAAAAACCGAATTTCCGCCTACCGGACGTTGAAAGGGATGGAAGCGATGCACTCATTACGGAAAGGCCAGGGCGCGATGTTTGCCTACGGGCAACCGAACCCGGATGCGGTGATCGTCAGCCGGGTGTTCGAGGCTGCCTGAGAACGCCGACCCGCAGCGAGCATCAGAGGATGAAGACTGGGACGTCACGGCTCTCCACCTGAAGTTTGCAACAGCACCGTGTGATCGACTGGCACACCCCGCTCGGTCATCATCTCTTCGAGATCGCGGTAGCTCACGCCGTAGCGGCAGTACCACCGCACCGCCCACAGGATGATGTCACGGGGGAAATGCCGACCGGAGAAGATGCCAATGGCCGTGATTATTTCACGTCAATCTTCCTACTGCCCCAACTTTGCAACAGCACCCTGCCGTGTACCGCATCAGTTCCGCTGCTTCACGGTCACCACGCCAGGCCCCAGGCCTGGCCTCGTGCAACCGGATCAGCAGGGCACGCAAGCCCTCTGGCGTCTCGAACCCGTGGCGCGGCGAGCCATCCGGGGCTGGGGCATCGTCGCCTGTCGTGGGTGGGGTGTGTTCGGTCACGGTGGCACCTCCCGTGAAGGAGGTGCGCCACCGGAACCCACGCCAGAACGCGCACCATCGCATCCCTACAAAGGCGACCCGTCAGCAGACGCGCCGCTCACCCTGCGCCGCGCATAGAGCTGTTGATGCGGATACGCGTTGTGCGTCGATACGGGCGACTGATGTGCGCCGGGGATTACACCCCGGTACGGCTGGCCGAGCACTTGGGCGTCAAATGGACGAGGGCACCCGGCGCTCAGTCACACTTCGAGTTGCTGGCGGTAGGGAAGTCCTGGCTGCTCCGTTGACTCCACTGCGCACAACCTGGATGGAGTAGACGCTCTGTGAGCACCTCGACCCGCACCAGCTGGAATAGCTCGACACATGCGTATTGCCCTACGTCGTGAGGACGACTTTGCCGAGTAGACCGCCTACCTCGGCGCTTCTATGTGCCTGCTCGATCAGAGCAAGCGGGTACTGTTCGGCGACGCGCAGTGTGAGCTTGCCCGAGTCCACAAGGTCAGAGAGTTGTCGGAGCCGTTGCGAGTCGTGCTGGACGTAGTTATGCACCGCGATCACTGCACGTTGTTCAAGAGTTTCGGGGATGGTGTCGTCGCTGATGGTGACGAGCCTGCCTCCCTCGCGCAGCAGGTGAGGGTGGTCGAAGATGCCTGCGGTATCGAAGATTGCATCGAACGCACTCATGCTCGTCGGGTTCGAGTGCGCGGATGCGGCCCCGAGTTCGAGGACTGCCGCCTCGTGTTCCGGACGTGAGACCAGCCCCGCAATCGTGAACCCTGCGCGTGCGGCGAGCTGCACCGCCATGCCACCGACACCGCCTGCGGCACCTGTGATAAGCAGCCGCTCACCGTCTTTGAGGTCGAGCCGTTGCAGCGCTTGGTCGGCGGTCAACGCAGCAAGCGGTAAGGTCGCCGCCGTTGGCAGATCGACGGACTCCGGCGCAGGCGCGAGGAACTGGGCGGGGATCGTGACGTACTGCTGCCAGCTTCCCGACCCGTCCGGCCGGGGTGGGTGCATGGCAATGACCCGATCGCCCGGCGACCAGCCCGACTCGATGGGCGCGGTAATGACGATGCCCGCCAATTCCCAGCCGAGCACCGCCGGGAAGCGGCCAGCCTGTTGCGGTGTGCCAGGCGTGCGGGTCTTCACGTCAACCGGGTTGATCGTGGAGGCGATCACTGCGACCAGAGCTTCGCCCGTGCCGGGTTCCGGGATCGGCGCGTCCTGGACGGTCAGGACTTCGGGGCCGCCGTAGCTGGTGATGGGTGCGATCTTCATGCGTGTGTCTCCTCGGTCGCGGAATCAGTGGGGGTCGTGTCAGGTCGTGGCTTAGCGCGGAGTGCAACGGTCGCGAGGATCAGGCCGAGGATGGCGAAACCGGCCCCGCCGAAGCCGCCCCATTGCAAGAGCCCTGCGGCGACACCGACGCCGCCGAGGGCGGAGCCGATCGCGATGGCGAGGTTGTACGCGCCGACGTTGACCGCCAGCGACAGGGTTGGCGCGGCTCCCGCGTGGCGGAGGACGAGCGACTGCAAGGGGGCGATTGTCGCGGTGGAGAGCAAGCCCAGGATCAGCACGAGTCCGATCATCGGCACCCGGTATCCCGCGAGCAGTGGGAACGCGGCCAGTGTGACGACGAGGGCGAGGAACACCCCGACGAGTGTCTTGCCGAGCGAGAGGTCGGCGAGGCGACCGGCGATGAGGTTCCCGATGAAGCCGCCGATGCCGTATGCGAGCAGCAGTGCGGGGATCACTCCTGCTGCGATGCCGGTCACGTCGGTCAGCAGCGGCACGAGGTAGGTGAAGACCACGCTGACTCCGGCGAAACCGATCACCGTGGTCGCCACGGCCAGGAGTACCGGGCCGCGCAGCAGGGCGCGGATCTCATCGCGCACGCCGGTGGTCGGCGCGGGAGTGCGAGGCATCGTCCATACGAGCAGCAGGGTGCCGAGGATCGCGGCGGCGGCGATCACCGCGAACGGGAGCCTCCAGTTCGTGCCGCCACCCAGGAATGCCCCGAGGGGCACGCCCAGCACGGTAGCGACCGTGAGCCCGGAGGTGACGATCGCGATCGCCCGGCCCTGTTTCTCCGCTCCGAGCAGGGCGGTCGCAGTCGTGAGACTGATGGCGAATAGCGTGGCCTGGCTGCACGCGGAGACCACGCGGCCGACGATGATCCACGCTAACGATGGCGCGAGAACGGTCAGCACCGTGCCCGCGATGAACAGCACCCCGAGCCCGATGGCGAGCCCCTTGCGCGGCAGCTTCGCGGTCAGCACGGTCACGATCGGCCCGCCGATGGCAACACCGAGCGCGTAGGCGGTCACGGTCTGGCCCGCTGCTGCGATGGAGACCGAGACATCGGCCGCGAGCTGCGGGAGGACTCCCGCGACGAGGTATTCGGCGCTGGCGGTGCAGAACACCAGCAGCACAAACCCCGCCAGCGCGAGGCCAGGACGTACAGGATGGGAGTGGACAGAGGTTTCGGTTCTGGTCATGTTCATTTCGTGCGGGCTCAGAGGCTGGAGCCGCCGGTGGCGTCGATCGTCTGCCCGGTGACCCAGCGCCCGCGATCGCTGGCGAGGAAACTGATGATGTCGGCGACGTCCTTGGGGGTGCCGATCCTGCCGAACGCGGAGACCTGCGCGGCGCCGTCGCGGGCGAGCGCTGCTGCGGTGGCAGCGCCGATGCCTCGGTATGCGCCGGTGATGAGAGCTGTGGATCGGGTCATGATTCCTCCGTAGTGATTGTTACGTAATCGGGCTTAGGGTATCATAGCAGTCACTATGGAAACCATGCGCAAGGCAGGACGCCCACGGACGTTCGACCCAGAGCAGGCACTCCACCGTGCCCTCATGGTGTTCTGGGAACGGGGCTACGAGGGTGCGAGCATGACCGCGTTACAGGAGGCGACCGGGCTGACAGCACCGCAGCTCTACCGGGCGTTCGACTCCAAGGAACGCCTCTTCAAACGTGCGGTGCGGCTCTACCAGGAGGAGTACGGCTTCGGCATCCGACCGGACATCCCCCTCGCCGACGCTGTCATCGAGTACCTCGACCGAGCCGCCCGCGAGTTCACGACCGAGCCCGGCCTTGGATGCCTGGTGTCAACCGGGCTGCTCGCCACGGGGCAGGACGCCGAGGCCGCCGCAGCAATCTGCCGAGCAGAACGAGACCAAGCCCTCACCGGCCTCCGCCAGCGCATGACCGACGCCATCGCTGACGGTGAACTCCCTGAGACGACCGATGTCACAGGACTCGCTCGCACTATCGGAGCCCTGATTCAGGGCATGTCCGTCCAGGCCAGAGACGGGGCCGCATACGAAGACCTGGCACACCTCGTCACCGTTGCACGGACGCTGCTCGCCACATCCAAGGGAACGTCAAAGCCTTAGCGCCCAGGCACCACCACGAGCCGCGTTTCTCCACTCCGTCCGTCTGACAGCCGCGCGCCCCACTGCAAGTACCCGCGTCGCAGACTCGCCTTACGAGTCTCCGACCTGCTGCGTCTCGCCCTTTCCACCTGCTGACGCCTAACTACTGGATGCACGTATGCCACGGCGGGGCCGTGGTGCGCACCTCCCTCATGAGACGACTCATGAGGAGGCCAGAATGAAGGGCGGGGTGATCTTGTTCCGCGGCTCTGGTGCTGCCGCGCGCCGCTATGTCGAGGCCGACCGCTCCCGCGCCGATAAGTACTACCTCGGCGCGGACGACGCCGTGGCCGAATACACGGTGCTCGATGCCAGCGGCGAGGTCACCGCCGCCCGTTCCCTGACAGCGGATGAGTACGAGGGCTGGGTGGACTGGATCAACCCGATCACGGGCGAGTCGATGGGTACCCCACGTGCGGCCGCTGAGGGGACGAACGGGTCGCCGTTGTTCGCGGAGATGACGATCAACGCCCCCCAAGAGGGTGCTGTTGCAAAGTTGGGGCAGTAGGAAGATTGACGTGAAATAATCACGGCCATGGGCATCTTCTCCGGTCGGCATTTCCCCCGTGACATCATCCTGTGGGCGGTGCGGTGGTACTGCCGCTACGGCGTGAGCTACCGCGATCTCGAAGAGATGATGACCGAGCGGGGTGTGCCAGTCGATCACACCACGATCTACCGCTGGGTGCAGAAATACGCCCCTGAGCTGGATAAGCACACTCGGTGGTACCGGCAGGTACCCGACTGGCAGGCCCGGTCCTGGCGGGTGGATGAGACCTATATTCGGGTCGGCGGCACGTGGTGCTATCTCTACCGGGCTATTACCGTCGGTGGGCAGACCCTGGACTTTTATCTCTCTCCGAAGCGCAATGTCGCGGCGGCCAAGCGTTTCCTGGCCAAGACCCTGCGATCGAATACGACAGCCGGGTCCCCGCGGGTCATCAACACCGACAAGGCACCAGCTCTGGCCAAGGCAATATTCGAGCTGAAGGCGGAGGGAATCTGCCCTCAGACGGTGGAGCACCGGCAGGTGAAATACCTGAACAACGTTCTCGAGGGAGATCATGGCCGGTTGAAACGAATCCTGGGACCGAAGGGGACGTTCAAAAATCGGACGTCTGCCTACCGGACGTTGAAAGGGATGGAAGCGATGCATTCATTACGGAAAGGCCAGGGCACGATGTTTGCTTATGGGCACCCCAATCCGGACGCGGTGATCGTCAACCGGGTCTTCGAGACGGCCTGAGAACGCCCACACGCAGCGGCCATCAGGAAATGAGAAACTGGGTCGTCTCGGCTCTCCGCCCAACTTTGCAACAGCACCCTCTCTTTTGCTGGAATAAGCGTATCGAACCGTCTCGGAAAACGAGTCGAGTGTCGCTTTTTAGCCTGGCAGAGTCGACGGGGTGTTCGAAAGAAAACGAGGCGCGTCGGGGTGCTCGCTACGCTTAACGTGTCGATTCCCGTTTCGAAGGAGGATGATGCTCGGCTACAGAAATTTTGCCCTGCTTGAACTGGACGTTAACCAAGGACACCAACGATTTGAGTTTGCTGACGATAGCGCACAGTCGGGTGCTATCACCTGCCCGGTGTGCGGAGCAGGAAAAACGGTCAACATCGCCTGGGCCACCGACAGGCGCGACTTCGTTGAAACCGGGTACCGCTGGATGGTCTGCCAAGATTGCTGCGGAGCTTCAATCAGCATTTTTCGGGAGGGTGGTGGCGAGGAGATCTACCCGCCGCGGACACAACAGCAACCTATCGACAACCTACCTGGCGACGTTGCAGAGATGTGGGAGGAAGCGAACCTCACATACTCTGTTGGCGCCTACACCAGCGCGGTGCTTATGTGCCGCAAGATAGTCTTCGCTGCTGCTGTTCGTTGCGGTCTACCAGAGAAAAACGACAGGGGCTGGGCACCAAAGTTCGAAGAGTGCGTGAATTTTTTGGTGAATGAGGGAATTCTCACTAAGCGCATCAAGGACAGTTGGGCTGACAGCATTCGACTCTGGGGCAATGCAGCCACTCACGAGCTGAAATCGGTGAGGCAATCTACCGCGTTGAAAGCCATCGAGTTTACCCAGATGATTCTTCGCATGGCCTTTGAGTTTGAGGGAAACGCAAACGCCGAAAACGAGTCTTGAGGGGTGGTCCCCCCGAAACGACACCCGCCCCGCTAACCGCTGCGCAACCCGTTCTGAAGCGTCCTGGTTTTCGTTCCGCTTATTGAACGCCCAACGGGTGGGCGTGTGATTGTTGATAGTAGGCGTCTTCC
>NZ_JAGPYY010000019.1:0-15606 GCF_024454075.1 Corynebacterium sp. CCUG 71335 | reverse complement strand
GGCTCCTCGTCCGTCGTGGTCGGTTCCGGCTGCTCATCCGTCGTCGTCGGTTCCGGCTCCTCGTCCGTCGTGGTCGGTTCCGGCTGCTCATCCGTCGTCGTCGGTTCCGGCTCCTCGTCCGTCGTGGTCGGTTCCGGCTGCTCATCCGTCGTCGTCGGTTCCGGCTCCTCGTCCGTCGTGGTCGGTTCCGGCTGCTCATCCGTCGTCGTCGGTTCCGGCTCCTCGTCCGTCGTGGTCGGCTCCGGCTCCTCGTCCGTCGTGGTCGGCTCCGGCTGCTCATCCGTCGTGGTCGGCTCCGGCTCCTCCTCCGTGGTGGTCGGCTCCGGCTGCTCATCCGTGGTGGTCGGCACCGGCTGTTCCGTTGTAGGCTGCGGACAAGACTCGATCCTATTGGTCAGCTCGATAGTCGCATTCTCTGCGGCGTTCTCGATCGTCACGGTCTGGCCCGGGCTGTAATCCGGATCAGCGAATTCAACACCTGCGATGTCCGGCTTCACCTCAGTAATGGTAACTTTCGAACCCTGCGGCAGAGAGTCGTAACCGGTGAGCGTCGTACCGGGCCGAAGGGCCGCGGTATAAGAAATCTTGCCGTCGGCGGGCTGCGCCTCAGTCTGCTTGACCGTTCCCGGGAACTGGAAGTTCGGCCCGACCGAGTCCCTCACGTCGATGTCGACCTGGACCGTAAAGGGCTCCTCGATTCGTGCAATGCACTCCTGCTCACCGATCACGGTCTTCGTCAGTGCGAATGAGCCGCGCTCAACACCCGCACCCGCTGCAGCAGCAGCGGCGTCGTAGGTGTGCTCCCCAGCGTTGCGCTCCTCAGCCGCAGTCGTGGTCTCGATGCCCTGCGAGTCAGTAACAACGACGTTCGCCGAGTTTTCGAACTTATCACGGTCCTTCGGGTCACCGACGAATTCCGTCTGGTAGGTGATCTTCAGATCCCACTCTGGGTTCCAGCCACCCCTCTGAGGGGCGATGTCCGCAGCGAAACCGCGACCCCCATCCTGGGCGGTGACGTTGCTGTTCGGCCACGCCTGATTCTCCCGGCTCAGATCCTCCTGGTAAACGTAGACAACCCTGTTGGGGTCATCAAACCCGACGTACGCGTGGTTTCGGCTTTGCAGCTGGTCAGCGATGCGGACAGACCTGGCCTGACCGTTCTCATCAGTGAGGTTCTCAGCGGGGATGATGATCGTCCAGTCGATGACATTGTTTGCGTAATCGATGGTTCCGTACTTCGAAACGCGGTCTTCTTTGCCGTCCGGCAGCACGTACGGCACCACGCTGCCGCCAGGGATAGCAACGGAGAGCGGTTCACCGCCCGGTACGGTGTTGAACTTCCAATCCGGGCCCGGGGTCTCACCGAGCCCCACATTCAGGCCGATCGAGCCAGTCACACTATCCTGATTGATGTCCCGGTTGAAGGTGCAAACCAGGGTTCGTTCCTGCACTTCGCACGACCCAGCCTCTTGACCCGACACGCTGAACGGCAGCTTGTTAGCAGGCGGCAGGATCTCTGTCGGGAAGTCGATGGACATTGTCTGGCCCTGCTCAATGGTGCCGTTTGCCGTCCACGGGAAGCTGAGGCTGACTCGGTCACGCGTGTCGAGCTGCTTGTCAATCGGCTGACCGTTCTGGGTGACCGTCGGCTGCCCGAAGGTCACAGGCGCCGGGTTAGCATCCTGGGCCTCCGAGCTCGGCACAAGATTGAACATGGCTCCTGTAATGAACAGAGCAAATGCCGTCACTACGGCAACCAAAGTCCTGAGCAGGCCAGCAATTTGCACGCCGCGTTGTTGATCTTTCAAGGGTCGCTCCCAATCGTGATTTGCAATTTGGCCCGAGACCCGGACATCTTCCGTGAGAATCGTTTCACTTCCTCCGGAACTCGCACCGAGCCCACATGGCCGCCTCCGCCTGTTCCAAGGCGGTATACAGCTTAGAAGTTATCACGTACAGGACATTGCCGGATAGTCCCCATGGCAATAACTTCATTGATGGAGCAAAAAAGTCGACTGGGAAGGCTCCGTCGAAAAGCGAAAAGCTTTCACCGCTCCATGATGTCGTTGCGCACGATCGTCTGGTCGCGGCCCGGACCCACACCGATGTAGGACATCGGGGCGCCGGAGAGCTCCTCGAGACGCAGAACGTAATCCTGGGCGCGCTGCGGCAGCTCTTCGAACGTACGACAACCGGTGATGTCCTCGTCCCACGCGGGCATGGTCTCGAAGATCGGCTCAGCGTGGTGGAACTCGGACTGGGTCAACGGCATCTCGTCGTGGCGCACACCGTCGACGTCGTAGGCCACGCAGATCGGAATCTCGCCGATGCCGGTGAGCACGTCCAGCTTGGTCAGGAAGTAATCGGTGAAGCCGTTGACGCGCGCGGCGTAGCGGGCAATCACGGCGTCGTACCAGCCGCAGCGGCGCTTCCGCCCTGTGTTCACGCCGACCTCGCCGCCGACTTCCTGCAGGTAGTCCCCCCACTTGTCAAACAACTCCGTCGGGAACGGTCCGGCACCCACGCGGGTGGTGTAGGCCTTGACAATGCCCAGCACGCCCGTGATCTGCGTCGGACCGATGCCGGAGCCGACGCACGCACCTCCCGCGGTCGGGTTCGAGCTGGTCACAAACGGGTAGGTGCCGTGGTCAACATCCAACATGGTGGCTTGGCCGCCTTCCATGAGGATGTGGTGGCCTTGGGCGAGGGCGTCGTTAAGCGTGCGCTCCGCATCGATGACCATGGGCTTGACGCGCTCGGCGTACCCCATGAAATAGTCCATGATCGCGTCGACCTCGATGGCCTTGCGGTTGTACATCTTCACCAGCATCTGGTTCTTCACGTCCAGGGCGGACTCGATCTTCTGGCGCAGGATGGACTCGTCGAACAGGTCCTGCACGCGGATGCCCACGCGCGCGACCTTATCCGCATACGTCGGACCGATGCCGCGCCCCGTCGTGCCGATCGCGCGTTTGCCCAGGAATCGCTCCTGCACGCGGTCGAGCGTCTGGTGGTACGGCGTGACCAGGTGCGCATTGGAGCTGATCCGCAGGCGCGACGCGTTGGCGCCGCGGGCCTCCAGGCCGTCGATCTCCTCGAACAGCGCCTCGAGGTTGACCACCACGCCATTGCCCAGCACAGGAGTCGCGTTTTCAGACAAGACGCCCGCCGGCAGCAGCTTGAGCTCGTACTTCTCGCCGCCGACGACCACCGTGTGACCAGCGTTGTTGCCGCCGTTGGGTTTGACCACGTAATCGACCTTGCCGCCGAGGATGTCCGTGGCCTTACCCTTGCCCTCGTCGCCCCACTGCGCGCCGACAATGATGATCGCAGCCATGATTCGCTCCTTTGCGCTGGTTCGCGTCAAATTCCAGCGTCATTGTAGCGTGATGCGCATGCAGCTCATTCATTGCGCGTGCGCGTCCGGGGTCACGGTTCCAGGCGCTTCTGCCCATTTGCTTGCCGACGTCCCCTCCCGCCGCGACCTCACCTTCCTCGACTCTTTGGCCGAGGAGCTTTTGCCCGGTGGCACTGTTCCTTCCCTTGCGGAGATCACATCTTCGCCGTCGGTGCCGCACATGGGGGAGCCGGCGTTGGCCGGGCAGGCGCCGTTAGAGCGCTTACGGGTCGTGGTGTCCGGGTCTGATGCTGCCCTGGGAGCTGTACTGACGCGAATGATGCGGGCCGACTATATGTGGGCCGAGGTCGCCTACGTACCCGTTGATGTGGGGTCGCCGGCTGCGGTGCTGTGGGGGTTGTCTGAACTATCTACGTCCGATGCAGTCGCGTTGGCCGTGTCGGGCGGCGTTGCGCCGCTGCCGTGCATTCGGAATGACTCCGGTGTCGTCGTCGCCGGGTCTGCTGTTATTGGCAGCGCCGATGGAGGCCCATATATAGGTGAGGTCGTTGTCGACCAAGACGTGCTGCTGTTCAACGAGTCTGCGTCGCCGGGTGTGCCGGGCCCCTACGGGGTGCGGCTCGTGCCGACAGTTGGCGCGCCCGGCCTGGCCGCCGCCCAACTGGTGACTCCCGCGTCCGGAGTGCGGCGGCGTTTCCGGCGCGACGTGCCGCCGTCGGTTACGGATCCCTCGACCGTGTTGTCCGGGCGAGCGCTCCAGGCCGGAGGGCCGGCGATCGCTGTCACCGTCGACGGAGCGCAGGCGCCGAGGGCCGCCAACCGCGTAACGTTCTACCGGCACTTGAGGGATATTCAGGCAGTGCGGGCTTAGTTCACGGGAGGGTCCTCCGCGTAAAACGACGGCGAATTTTCCCGGGTGCCGCTTTCCGCCGATATGTGATTTATCTCACATTATCGGGTTTACAGGCGGCCTGTGACCTTTTCGTTACCTGGGCGAGACTGTCCGTTAGTTACCTGCGAGTGCACACCTGCACGTTTGCGCTGGTAACCGTTTATGGCGCGACATATTAACCATTTCTGTGACGTGCGCCCTCAATCTTTCGATTGATCTATGGGCAGTGGGGGTCCGCCGGTGCAGCCGCAGCGATCCATGGCTACGTTGGTGGTTGTTCGATTTCGACAAACCACTTAAGGAGAACACGCCAACATGGCTGACTACAACCGCATTGAAGACCTTGCAAACGCAACTGCATACGACGTTAATGGCGACAAGGTTGGTGGCGTAAAGGACGTTTACGTTAACGACACCACCGGCCAGCCGGACTTCGTCTCCGTCAACCACGGCCTGTTCGGTGGCGGCGACTCCATCGTCCCGCTGCGCGGCCACTCCCTGCAGGACGGCGAGCTGCACCTGGCCTTCGCTAAGGACCGCATCGAGGACGCCCCGGACCTGGACGAGAACGGCCACCTGACCAACGCTGACCAGGAGGCTTTCTACCGCCACTACGGCCTCGAGGGCGTTGAGGACCGTACCCAGTACGAGACCGGCGCTCCGGCTGCTGGCGCTGCTGCCGGTGCAGGCGCTGGTTACGGCGAGCACGCTGCTGACCGCGACCGCGCTGAGTTCGCTGACCGCGAGGGCGTTGCTGCAGACAACGACGGTTCCATCGTTCGCTCCGAGGAGCAGCTGAACGTTGACAAGGACCGCGTCGAGTCCGGCCAGGTCCGCCTGCGCAAGTACGTCGTTCACGAGACCGAGACCGTTGAGGTTCCGGTTGAGCGTGAAGAGGTCCGCGTTACCCGCGAGCCGATCTCCGAGGCAGACCGCGCTAACTACGACGGCCAGCTCGGCGAGCAGGAAGCATCCGTCACCCTGCACGAGGACCGCGTGAACGTTTCCAAGGAGTCCGTCCCGGTCGAGAAGGTCTCCCTGGACAAGGACACCGTTCGTGAGACCCACCAGGTCACCGAGGACGTCGCCAAGGAGCGCATTGAGACCGATGGCAACGTTGTCGACGAGACCGCGCGCGACATCCGCCCGGAGGACCAGCGCTAGAAACGCCGCTTAGCGCCTAGCGCTAAGTAGTCTCTCTTTCTGGAGAAAGGCCCCAGCTTCGGCTGGGGCCTTTCGCGTGCCCGGACGTTGGTGGCGCCTTGACTACAGTGCTCCCCTGTCTGCCCTGCCCCTCCCAGCCGTGCGCCCCGCTCCCCTGGCGCCCGCTCCTCCGCTTAGCCGCTGGAATACTGCTCGAGCTTATTCGCTAGATCGCATGCTTTTGACCTGCAAGTATAGGTGAGCAGTATTCCGGAAATCGCCCAGTAGTATTCCAGCCGGCGGACGAAGCCGCCCAGAGTTAGGCCGGTTAGTCCTTATCCTCCGAGTCCTCGGCATCCCTGACATCCCCGGCCTCAGCTCCGGGCCTGCGGGACTCACGCAAGTCCGGCTCGTATGCCGGGGTCTCAGACGTCGGCGCAAGGACGGCGATGGCGGACTCGCGGGACCAACCGCAGATCTGCAGCATGTCCACGATCAGGGAACGGGACTGCGCCAGCACCACCGCCGCAGAAAGGGCGGGCCGGGATTTCCGCGAACCGTCGCCGCCGTCAGCGGCAGAAGCAGCCGAATCAGCCGGCCCAGCAGAAGCAGCAGGACCAGCAGGCGCATGAGTCGACGAGTCCGACCGGGAGAACACGCTCTCCGGAGCTCCGCCGGGCGGCTGGGCAGAAGGGTCGAGAACGTCGAGGCCAGCCTCGACAGCCAGGTCGCGCAGCCGGTTCGTCAACGCCGGCATGCCTTGGGCCTGCGAAATCTTGGCGTTGACGTCCAGCATCGCGGCGAGGTCCAACGTGATGGCGGATAGCTGGTCGAGCAGCCAGATCTGTTTCGGGGAGACAGGGTCGTTGTCCTCTGCAAGGACGAGGGCGCGGCGGGCCAGTACGCGGGTAGTACGGATTGCGTTATCGGTCGGCGTGACCATCTTCTCCAACGCGTCGACGTACCGGCGGGAGCGCCACAGAAACGGAGATAGCCGCGCAGATTCGCGGCCGGATTTCGTGGCAGCCGTGATCGCCTCGATGTCGTTCTGGGTGCCGCGGATCGCCGACAAGGCTTCGGCTACTTGGGTGGGGTCTTGTGTGAGGAGGGCGTGGGAGACGTCGTTAAGCACACTGCTGAGCACGCGCAGAACGTTGGAGATTTCGTGGCGTGCTGTCGCGAGCGGCGCTGATGGCAGCAGCGCAATCACCGCGAGGCCGACTGCGGAACCGATGAACGCGTCAATCGTGCGGTCGATGCCGGTGACGTCCGCGTCGGGCGGCATGATTGTGGCGATGAGGATCGAGCCGATGGCCACCTGATTCGCCACCAGCACCGACTTCGAGAAGAATCCCGCGAACAGCAACGACACCCCGACCGCCAGCGCGATCTGCCAACCGCCGGTGCCCAGCGGGGCGAAGAGGAAATCACCGACCAGGACACCGAGGATGCAACCGAGGGCCATGTCGAAGGCGCGGTTGATGCGGTCACCACCCGAGATGCCCACGATGATGACCACGGAAATCGGCGCGAAGAACGGCTGGGGGTGCCCCACCCACTCATGCGCGATGAAGTACGCCAACCCGGCCGCAATGCCCACCTGAATAGCCGCCAGCAGACGCTGGCGCACACGCCGAAACCGCGCGCCGATCGAATTCTCGACGGCCACGATGCGCTCCCGGGTGGACATCTTCTCCATACAGACATGGTAAAGGCCCCAGTCAAACCGGGGCCTTGAACGGAGAAAAACGAGTGTTTAACTGGACTTACTTGGACACGGTCTTGCCCACAGACTTCAGGTTCTCGCAGGCCACGACAACACGGTCAGCCATGGACTGCTCGGCCTTCTTCATGTAAGAACGCGGGTCGTAGGCCTTCTTGTTGCCCACCTCGCCGTCGATCTTCAGCACGCCGTCGTAGTTCTCGAACATGTGGGATGCCACCGGACGGGTGAAGGCGTACTGGGTGTCGGTGTCCACGTTCATCTTCACAACACCGTAGGACAGAGCCTGCTCGATCTTCTCCGGCTCAGAACCGGAACCGCCGTGGAAAACAAAGTCGAACGGCTGGTCGCCCGCGGACAGGCCGAGCTTCTCCACAGCGGCCTGCTGGCCCATCTCCAGCACCTCCGGTTTCAACTTCACGTTGCCCGGCTTGTACACGCCGTGCACATTGCCGAAGGTCGCAGCCAGCAGGTAACGGCCGTTCTCGCCGGTGCCGATCGCGTCGATGGTCTTCTCGAAGTCCTCGCGCGTGGTGTACAGGTTCGCGCCGGCCTTCGCCTGGACGCCGTCCTCCTCGCCGCCGACAACGCCGATCTCCACCTCGAGGATGATGTTCGCCTTGCGCGCCTTCTCCAGCAGCTCCTGGGCGATCTCCAGGTTCTCGTCGATCGGGATAGCGGAGCCGTCCCACATGTGGGACTGGAACAGCGGCAGCTCGCCGGCGTCCACGCGCTCCTGCGAGATCGCGATCAGCGGACGCACGTACTCGTCCAGCACTTCCTTCTGGCAGTGGTCGGTGTGCAGCGCGACGTTGATGTCATAGTGCTCCGCGACCTCGTGCGCGAACGCAGCCAGTGCCTTCGCGCCGGCGACCTTGTTCTTCACCGACTGGCCGGAACCGAACTCCGCGCCACCAGTGGAGAACTGGATAATGCCGTCCGACTCTGCCTCCGCGAAACCGCGCAGAGCAGCGTTGATCGTCTCCGAGGACGTGCAGTTGATGGCTGGGAAGGCGAAGCCGCCCTGCTTGGCCGTATCGAGCATCTGGTTGTAAACCTCAGGGGTTGCAATAGGCATGGGGAGTCCTTTTCACTCGCGTGCGTCTGACACCCCCAGTATGCCCGTGTTGCAGCCCCGGCGCAGCAGCTTTCACCTCGCTGCGAGTTTCGCCGCGGCCTCTAGAAGCATCCAGCCAGACAGCTGCACCGACAGATCACGTTCAGCAATGCGCGGCGCACTCACCGCTTCGCTTATCGACGCCGGCCCCATCCCATAGTTATGCGGCAACCTCGCCCCGCGAGTCCACCGGGCCGGGAAAATCGGCAGGCCATCGACTTCGAGTCGGTTCGACCACAGCGCCTCCGCACTGGCCATGACCAGCCGTTGGGCGGCCTTGGCGGTGGCGGCGTTGGCCGGGTCGTCCGGCAGGCGCAGCGCCACATCCGCGAGATAGCGGGCCAGGATGCCTTTGAACAGGCCGCCATCACCGGCCGCTGCCCCATCAGGCCCGCCGTCCGCCGGGTTATCAATTACACCGGCCGGGGTTGCCGAGTGCATCCCGATCGCCTGGACCAGCGCACGAATCTGCGCAATGTACTCCATCTGCGCTTCCGGCTGGTCCTCCAGGGCCAGGGCGATCTCGAGCGCCGCGCCCAGGACCGTGCCTTGGTTATAGGTGTAGGTGATGGAGGTGGGGCGGGGGCCGTCGACAAGCAAGCGGATGCCATCCTGAATCAACCCGTTATCCGCGTGCAAGTTGGTGAAGATCCAGTCCAGCACCTCCCGCGCCTTATCCACCCTGCCCGTGCGGGCCATCATGATCGCCGCCGGGCCGTTCGCCGGGACGTTGAAGAAGTTCTCGTCCGTGCGCCACGGCAGCACACCGGTCAACGAATCCAAACCGGCAAGAATGTTGAACTCCAGGTCGACCAACTGCTTCGGGCGGCTAACCTGCTCCGAATCCGTCACTCGGTTGAGTGCCAGGGCGAGCCAGGCCTTGTCGTCGTAGTAGCGGTTCTTGCTCACGTTGCCGCGGTTGCGGATCCGGATCGCGCGCATCGTCCGAACGATCACCGCGCGGCGGGCCTTCGTCGATCGGCGCTGTTCCGCATCGATCAAACAGTCCAGATAGTGAGCCTGCCACCAGTAATGCCACGTCGCGAACGTTTTCTCCCGCGCCGTTGGCGGCCACGCCGTCACCGCCAGGTTCGTTCGGGGAAGCCCCCACAGGCGCGAAGCGTGACGATCCTGAATCGCCATCTCCGCCAAATCCGCCCTGTGCGCCCACGTCTCCGGCACGGGGCCAGCGTTCCCACTGTTCACGAATCTCCTACCTGACAGATCTCTAGTAATGCCGTTCTAATTATCGCAGCTTTCAATGCCCACGTTAGGTTTTACATTCTCCCGCAAGTATTTTCCATGAAGTTTTGAGATTCGCTGGGGGTGTGTCACATGCGGGCGCGTTTGGGGCGCGGTGCGCGCGTGGTGCCGGCGCGTTGTGGGCGTGTCTAGCACCGTAGGGTCCATCCCGAACTCAACCTCGCCCGCCCCATGGATCACATGCAACCCATCCACCTCTACCGTGTTGCCCGCGGGGCGTTCGAGTGACTGCGCTGCGCAAAACTTTACATGCGTTCAAACTTATGCTTACAAACGTGCAGGTAGAGAATTTCTAGCGCTCTACCAATATCATCGGAATGTCAACTTTTGCACACGGGACATCCGGACCGAGCCCGGCACCAATTTCACCGGCGCTGCGGCGGCCCCGCTTGCCCTCACCACGCGTGGGAAAGGTCTGCGTGCTGACGGATCCACGTGTGCATCGCAATCCCAGCCGCAACCCCGGCATTGATCGACCGTGTCGAGCCGAACTGAGCGATCGAACACGTCATCACCGCCGCTTGCTGAGCCTCCGCGGTCACGCCGGGACCTTCCTGGCCGAACAAGAGGACACAATCGCGGGGTAATTCGGCTGTTTCGAGGGGCACGGAGCCGGGAGTGTTATCGATCGCAACGACAGCAAGGCTCCGCGCGGTCGCCCATTCCAGCAGGTCATCCACTGTCTCGTGGTGGATGATGTGCTGATAGCGGTCGGTCACCATCGCCCCACGCCGATTCCACCGCTTGCGACCGACGATGTGCACCGCCTCCGCCATGAAAGCGTTCGCCGTGCGGACGACAGTGCCGATGTTCATGTCGTTCTCGAAGTTCTCGATCGCGACGTGGAACGGGTGCCGCCGCTGATCCAGATCCTCCCGGATCGCCTCGAGCGACCAGTACCGGTAGGCATCGACAACGTTGCGGCGATCACCGTCCCGGAGAAAATCTTGGTCGTAACGGGGATCGGTGGGCCACTCCCCTTCCCACGGGCCGACACCGTGGCGGCCTTCCTGCCACTCGGTAGGGCCGCGGTCATGCGGGCCGCGGTCGGACTCGGGGTTATGCAAGGTCGAGGTCTTCGAGGCCGAGGAGGTGGCGGTAGGTGAGGCCGGCGTCGTTAAGCGCTTGGGCAGCACCCGTGGCACGGTCGACGACGGTGGCCACCGCAACCACCTCGGCGCCCTCCTCGCGGCACGCCTCGACCGCGGTGAGCGGCGAGTTGCCCGTGGTCGTGGTGTCTTCAACGACCAGCACGCGCTTGCCCTCGATGGATGGGCCCTCGATACGGCGCTGCATGCCGTGCTTTTTGGTTTCCTTGCGGACGACGAACGCGTCGATACGGCGACCGGCCGCGTGCATGATCGCGGTGGCGACCGGGTCCGCGCCAAGGGTGAGCCCGCCGACGGCGTCGAAGTCGAGGTCGGAAGTCATCTCGCGGATGAGCTTGCCAATCAGGGCGCTCGCCTCATGGTGCAGAGTCGCCCGGCGCAGGTCAACGTAGTAATCCGCCTCGGCGCCAGAGCTCAACGTCACCTTGCCGTGCACGACCGCGAGCTCCTTCACCAGCTCCGCAAGACGGGCCTTGTCGCGCGGGTTAATCCCCGGGTGGGTGCCCTCGGGGTACTGCTTGCCAGTCGGGTTCGCGGGGTTGAAGTCGCGCGCGGGGGTCGCATAGTCAGGCTGCTGTGGAGTATTCATGCTCCCCAGGGTAGCTGTTCAGCGCTCAGACTCGCTGCCGCCGTCGCGGAAGATGGAAGGGGGTTGGGGTTTGCGGGTGACGCGGGTGCCGTCGTTAAGCATGCGTCTGCGCTCGCCCGTCGCGATGGCGTTGACCTCGTCCGATCCGACTTCGTGGTCCTCGATTGGGCCGCGCGCGCCGCCGGTGAGACGCGTCGGCATTTCGACGGGATCTTCCGGGCGCACCACATGCGGCCGCGACGGCTCCTCGGGTTCCTGGGGTTGCGCCGCGGTGGGCATTTGCGGCTCCCCCATCTCGCGCGACGGGCTGGCCACCTTCAGCGTCGGCCAGGTTTGCGGGGGGAGGGTGCGCGCTGCGTCGGCAAGCAGCGCCAACGGGGCGAAGACGTCGTCCCATTCAGGCTCGTCCAGCTGCGCGATCACCCACTCCGTCTCGAACCACACCGCCGTGACCTGCGCCGGAAGCATCTCGACGGCTGTCTGCACCCGAATATCAATCATCCGCTCAACCGGCCCCGCATCCGACGCCAGCACCGTGAACCCTTCAAGCTCAGAGACCTTCACCAGGTCGTCGGCCGGCCCCTCAACGCCGCGCCGCATATCGACGACAACATCACTCGGCATCCCCGTCCCCATCGCCACCACCGGCGTACCGGCAATATCAGCAATGCGCGTTTCATGCCCGAAGCGCGTCCCGGTCAGCACGTCCTTGAGCACAACGCCTGACGACGCCGCCCCCCGCGTCCACTCATCCGCCAAAAACTCATCTTCCTTGGCGTAGGTGAACCCGTTCTCCTCGGCCCACTCACGCCAGGCCTTGCGATTCTTCGGGGTCCTGGGTTTTGGTTTTTCTGGCGTGGTGGATTTTTCTTGGGCGGCGGGGTCGGTTTCGGCGGGTTCGGCGGACGCGTCGGACTTTCCGGGCTTGCTCGCTTTGACGGCCTTTGCGGCCTTTCCCAGCTTCGGCAACTTCCAGCGTGTGGACGCCTTTTTCGCCGCCGGCTCGGCCTCAGGCTCGGGGGCCGGCTCCGGTACTTCGCTGGCCGCTGGTTCGGCGACCGGTTCTTGCTCCTGCTCGGGTTCCGTGTCGGGCCCGAGCGGCGGCTGCACCGCCTCGGCGGGCTCCGCAGCTGGAGCAGGCTCACTCGGCTCCGCCGCCGCCTCGGGCTCGGCTGGCTCGGCCGGCGGCTCCGGAACCGCGCCAGGCTCAGCGGCAACAGGCTCGGCAGCCTCGGCCGCTGCAGGTTCTGCCGAAACCGGCGCGGCGCCCTCCACAGGTTGCGCCGGTTTCGCAGCACGGGCAGCTTTCTTCGCTCCCGCATCCGCGCGCCACAAAACGCCCGCCCCGGCAAGGGCGAGTACGGACAGAGCGAATAGTGCGAGACCCATCGATAAGCACTCTAGTAGCAGGGGCCGACAGTCACCGCGCAGGCTCCGAGCAAATCAGCCCCACCGCCGACCGGCCGAGCCAGCCCGCCCAACCAGAAAAGCCGCCCGAGCTACACCTCGCGCTCAACCGGGTTGCTCGCATCCGCCGACCATTGCGACCACCCACCGATGTAGTGCGTGAGAACCGGCAGGCCAACGTGCGCCATCGCGGCGAGCAACTTCGCGGAGTGATTGCCTGACCCGGAGTACGCAATGGCCGAGGCGGGATCCGTGTCGTGGGTGATCCCCAACTTCGCGAACTGCTCGAGGATGTGGGAGTTGTCCAGGATCTTGCCGGAATCGTCGAAAAGCGACTCGACAGGCAGGTTGCGCGCGCCCGGAATGTGCCCGGACTTCAGGTCGAGTCGCTCGCGTTGGCCGCGGAAGCGGGAGGGCTCGCGGGCGTCGATAAGCGTGCTCTTGTAGCCGCGCACATCCTCGATGTCCGCCGTCGGCAGCGACCCGGGCCTGACCTCCTGCTCTGTGTGCACGGCGACGGGGCCGGGGCCGGCGACCGTTTCGTAGCCCAGCGTGCTCCATGCCGCGAAACCGCCGTCGAGAATGCGGACATCCTCCACGCCCGCCCACCGCAGCGTCCACCACGCACGAGCAGAGAAAATACCCTGGCCAGTGTCATAGATGACCACAGGGCGGCCAGGCTCAATCCCCCAACTGCGGAACGACTCGATGAGGCGGTCCAACGTCGGCAACGGGTTACGGCCCACCTGCGAACCGGGCATGCCGACGAGCTGCAAAGAAGGCTCGCAAAACAGGGCGGTCGGAATGTGTTCAGACTGAAATTTCGACCACGCATGGCCCTCACGGGCATCCCACAGCGCGGCAAGAATAGTGAGCTTTTCGCCAGTTCGGATCTGTTCACGCAGGTCTTCGGAGGACACATAGACGCTCATGGCCCCCACAGTACCTACGCCAGCGAGATGATGCCCTGCGCCTCCAGGCCGTCGAGCCAGTCACGGATTCCGTCCCGCGGCGCATCCATGCTTATCGACGCACCCAACATCCCCCCAGGCCCAATCTCCACCCTGCACCCAAAGGCGAGGAGAGTCTCCGGAATATCCGTCGGACCGGGCTCCTGAATGAGGATCCGCACGGTCTCCGCGCCACCTTTGACCACCGTCTTGTTCACGTGCAGTTGCCCGCCCACTTTCACGCATTCGACGATGTCGCCGACGTTGATGCTCGTGTCTAGGAACGGGACCGACGCGACGACGAAGTGCCCGCCGCCGATGTCGTGGGCGGCGAGCTCCTCATTCTCCACGCCGGGGAGCGCGACGCGGGTGGTGATCGTCGTGGTCGGCTGCATGCATGCAGTCTAGAGCAGTTTGCTTATCGACGGCCCCTTGTACGCGCTCCCGTCCCGTACCGGCTAGTACTTGATCGCCATGCGACCGCTGATTTTGCCCTTGCGCATGTTCTCAAACACGTCGTTGACGTCGTCGAGCTCGCACGCAGTCACATGCGGCTTGACCAGGCCGCGGGCGTAGAAGTCCAGGGCCTCCGCCATGTCCTGGCGCGTACCAACAAGCGAGCCGCAGATGGTGATGCCGCGCAGCACGATGTCGAAGATCGGTGCCGGGAAGTCCCCCGGAGGCAGGCCGTTGAAAACGATCGTGCCGTCGCTGCGGCTCATCGCGATGGCCTGGCCGAACGCGTCCGGGTGGACTGCCGTGACCAGCACGCCGTGGGAGCCGCCGTCAGTGAACTCTTGGACCGCCTCGCCCGGGTCGCGGTCTTTTGCGTTGACGGCGAACTCGGCACCGAGCTCGCGGGCTAGCTCGAGCTTGTCGTCCGCGATGTCGACGGCGATGACGCGCATGCCCATTGCTACGCCGTACTGCACCGCGAGGTGGCCCAGGCCGCCGATGCCGGAAATCGTCATAAACTGGCCCGGCTTGGTCTGGGCTTCCTTGAGGCCCTTGTACACCGTGACACCTGCGCAGAGGATCGGCGCGACCTCAACCGGGTCGACGCCATCCGGGATGCGGGGAGCGTAACGCGTGTCCACCAGCATGTACTCGCCGAAGGACCCGTCGACGGTGTAGCCGCCGTATTGGGCGTTGTGGCAATAAGTTTCGCGGCCGGTGCGGCAGAACTCGCACTCGCCGCACGCGGACCAGAGCCAGGCGTTGCCGACCATGTCGCCGACGGCCACCGTGTGCTCACCCGGGCCGAGCTCGACGATTTCGCCCACGCCCTCGTGGCCGGGTACGAACGGTGGCTCCGGCCTGACGGGCCAGTCGCCTTCGACGGCGTGCAGGTCGGTGTGGCAGATGCCGGAGGCGTGCAGCTTCACCAGTGCCTGGAAGGGACCCGGCGTGGGCAGATCCAAGTCACGGACATTGACATCGGGGCCGAATTGCTCAGCAACGGCGGCTCGCATGGTGGTTGGGGTGGACATCGCAACGGTTCCTTTCCAGTCGGAGGGTGAATATGTTGCGAGTCACATTAGGAGTTTCCAAGAGGAAAGTAAATAGAAAACGACCCGTGTTACCGGATCGTTTTCTCCCAATCACTTCGCGTTGACGTCAAGCGTCTCCCCTTCCGGATCGGCGTCCACCCGCACCGCCTCACCGTCGCGGGTCTCACCGGCGAGGACTTCCTTGGCCAGTTTGTCGCCGATCTCCTTCTGGATCAGGCGACGCAATGGGCGGGCGCCGTAGGCGGGGTCGTAGCCACGGTCGGCAAGCCAGCGCTTCGCGGGATCAGAAACCTCGAGAACCAAGCGGCGTTCCGCGAGCCGCGCAGCCAACCCGCGCAGCTGGATGTCCACGATCCCGACGAGCTGGTCTTGGGTCAGCGCGTCGAACACGACGACGACATCCACAACTTCGTCGCCGACATCAACCACATCGACAGCACCATGTTCGAGGGGTGGTGAGCATGCTCGTTGAAGCGTCCTGGTTTTCGTTCCGCTTATTGAACGCCCAACGGGTGGGCGTGTGATTGTTGATAGTAGGCGTCTT
>NZ_JAGPYY010000018.1:0-41966 GCF_024454075.1 Corynebacterium sp. CCUG 71335 | reverse complement strand
ACAAGACCGAGCTGATCTATCCCCACCGGCCGTGGGCGTCGGTTGGGGAAGTCGAGATCGCCACCCTTCGCTGGGTGCACTGGTGGAACAACCAGCGACTTCATCAATCCCTGGGATATATCACTCCACAGGAGATGGAAGACGCCTACTATCAACAATCACACGCCCACCCGTTGGGCGTTCAATAAGCGGAACTAAACCCAGGACACTTCATCATGTCCTCCACCACACCTCAAAACACCACGCTGGACAGCCCCGGAACAAAGTTCGGGCCCTGGCTCGCTCTGCTGCTCGCCGGGGGATTCGAAGTCGGCTACGCCCTCAGTGTTAACGGCAGTGAAGGCTTCACCAACGTCAAATGGTCTCTCGTCGCCATCGTGTTCTTCCTCTGCACGCTGTTCTTCCTCAGCGTCGCATTGAAAAAGATTGATGTCGGCATCGGTTACGCCGTATGGGCTGGTATCGGTGCCGCTGGCGCTGCTTTACTCGGCCCCGTCTTTTTCGACGAAACACTAACCCTCGCGAAGGGATTCTGGCTCGCGGTCATCATTGGTGGGGTCGTCAGGCTGAAACTCGCTGACAGCCCAGCGTTCGAAATGCAATCCGACCGGTAACTGATCCTATCCTTGTGGGAACACCACAACTTTGGACTGAAGCGACCCGAGAATGTCAGACTATTTCGGCACTACGTAACTGCTTCCAGCAGACTCGCCTGTTTCGCTCGGCTGGTTTGGATCCGTAGGAATCTAATCTACGGGCAAAACTGGCCAAAACCGAAACAGCATTCGGGGTCAGTGACCTAGCCAGTCAGCCAAGGCACTTTCAGTAGTCTCTAGCTGGCGGCGTCGCGCGGTTAGCTCCCGCAACCGTCGCTTCATTCGTTGCCGTGTCGCCGCGCATTCAGGGTTCGGTGCCGGCTCTTCCGTCATACACGGCAGCATAAGCATGGCATCTTTAGCTGTGAAACCCATGTCGAAAAGCGACTTCACTTGTCGTGCTCGTTCGATCTGGGCAGAAGAATAATCACGGTACCCAGTCTCCGTTCGATCGGGAACCACCAAGCCCACTGATTCGTAGTGTCGCAAGCGGTGTGCAGGTACGCCAATTTCCTGCGCAGCCCGGGCAATCCTCATTTCAGATCTCCTTTGACTTGACCTTCACACTAGTCTCAAACCTTACCGTTGCGTTGTGCAAAAGATGACCACCAAACTTTCCATATTTGTGCTCGCTACAGCTCTTTTCGTAGTAACCACGAGCGAGTTTCAAGTCTCTGCAATGATGACCGACATGGCCGTCGACCTCGGCCAACCCATCGGTAAGCTCACTCATCTGGTGACGGCGTACTCCTTAGGTATGGCCCTTGGTGGACCAACACTGGCATGGGCACTTAACGGCAAACCAGTTCGTGCGTGTCTAACGGGAGCGGTTTTCGTGTACGCGGGTGTTGAAATTACCGCGTCGTTTTCACCCACGTTCACGGTTCTACTCATCATCCGCTTCCTTACTGGGTGTCTTTCTGGGGCGATTTTTGGTCTTAGTCTCACTGCTGGCGTCCTCTTAGCGGGCACGCGGAATCAATCTCGAGCTGCTGCCGCAATCCTCTCCGGGCTCATGGCCGGAACACTTCTTGGATTACCGCTTAGCCACGTCATTGGATGGCTTGCAGGGTGGCGCATGTCGTTCATCCTTCTAGGTTTCGCAGCATTCATGATCGCGGTTGTGTTGGCAGCGGCCCTTCCGCGTATCCCTGCACTATCGGGCGAAGGAACTGAGCGAGTCTCCGTTGTCAGTAACCCAGGTGTGTGGAGCCGCATGTTGACCAGCTTCTTCACCATCGGTGGTTCCTTTGCGGCATTCGCATTAATCGATCCAATACTTCGGCGCGCAGGTTTCACCCCCATTGGAACAACCGTCGCACTCATTGGATTCGGAGTGGCAGCGTTTACAGGCAATCTCTTGTGGGGAAAGGTCTCAGAAACCAATGCTCAAAAGTTTCTGCTCGCTGGCCTTTCAGCCCAAGCCGTTGCGCTACTGCTCCTGGTTGCGACCCCCAATGCCGGCCCCATCACAGCCCTGGCGATAGTCGCACTCGGAGGTACAGGAATGGCGCTCAACCCGCTGTTAGTGACCCGACTCATGGCACAGGCTGACCCCCACCCTTTCATCAACACCGTGCACACAGGATTCATAACCATGGGAGCAGCGGCCGCAACCGCAGCAAGCGGATATGTGCTAGCCAACGAAACGAGCCTCACACCGTCGATTCACGTAGGCGTTGTTTTCACACTGATTGCCTGGATAATCACGGTCGTCACCCCCGACCACTCCGATGTCAGACAGGGATGACTAGGAAACGAACTTGTCACGAGCCTAGAACGGCCTCATTGTCAGCTGCGTGCTTTAACGCTGCGCGCCGAACTCACCAGTCGCGAATGACACACCCCCGCGCTGCCTTCGCAGTTCACGGGGGTGTGTCACTTGGAGCCGCCTGCGAGAATCGAACTCGCGACCTTCTCATTACGAGTGAGATGCTCTACCGACTGAGCTAAGGCGGCGGGGACTATTAAAGGTCCGAACCGATAGCATAATCGACGCGCACCCCCGCACAAAACTGGGCAAACTTGAGACGGTGACGGGGTGTGTGGGCAGCGTTGGGCCGAGACATGAAGAAGCCTTCCAGGGAGGCTCGATGGTGGCCGAGTCAGGCAGCAGCGGAAACGTGCAGCACCTCGTAGGCGGAGACATCGGTGGAGGTCTCGTCGGCTTCTTTGGTGCTGAGCTCGACGAGGACGGCGGCCCAGGCGGTGACGTCCACGGCAGCGACGCGGGCCACGGTGGAGTCAATGGTCGTAACGAGAAAGTCCGCAGTAATGCCCTCGATGCAGTGGGACGGCGCGGCGCCGTCCGGCAGGGGCACGGTCTTGATGGTCAAGCTGCGGGCTGCGACGTAGTCAGCCGGACCGGCAACGAGCTGATGGACAGTCCAGTCTTGGATCGGGTGGCGGCCAAAGTCGTGCACGATGGCCGAGTATCCAGGTTCGCCCCAGCAGAACTGACGCATCCCGTCGATGTCGCGCCAGACGTAGAAGGGTGCGTAGGCGTTGTGGGTTGCACCCCTGGCCTTCTCTTGGATGAGGTAGGCCTTGAACTCCAGTCCGTGGTAGCCGTCCATGAGGTGCCCCGTCCGGGTGACACGATCGCGAATGATTTGCATGTCGTAGTCAGTGGGCAGCGTGATCTGATACTGCATGGCGTACATCAGTGGTTCTCCTTTGTTGCGTGGGACTAAGTCGCGGGATTGACGGGTTCCGGCCATTCGATAACCGACAGGTCATCAGCGGCTTGCTGGTAGGCCTCATGTGTCATGGGCTGTTCGGGTGCAGCGCCATGCCAGTGTCGCCGGCGGGCATCGAGCCAGATGGACTCGCCCCCAGCCAGGCACTGGGGCACTTGCCCTTCAATGTGAACCATGGCAACGCCGTCCGTGGCATACAGTCCCTGACACTTGGGATGAGTGTGCGCCCCAGCCGCAAACGTGACGGCGTACACAGCCAGTGTCGACTCACGGGTGGGTGCCCGGCCAAGGTCTTGGCTTCGACTGTGCCCGTGAAGTACCCGGGAGCGAAGCTCATCGCCGGCTCCAGGTGCGCAGGAGCGTAATTGCGCCGCGGATAGCGGCGTCGAACTCTACAGGGTCTTGCTGGGCACGGGCTAAGACATAGCCACCCTGCACTGTGGCCACGACCATCGAGGCCAATTGGTGGGTGTCAGTTCCAGACGGGAACTCACCCGCATCGATCCCCTCGTGAATGACTGTCCCGATCGTCTCGACAAGCCATGCCAGGGTTGAGGAGACCGGCTGAAGCAGCTCAGGCGTAGCGATCACGTCGACGTCATAAGTCATACGACCCATACGGCAGCCCCGGAGGGAGTCGCGCTGGCGCTCGAGATAGGCAACGAGACGCTCCGTGGCCGTTCCCTTGCCACGGAGCAACGCATCCGCATCATTCCGCATGGCTGTCGCACTGGCCTCCAGAGCGGCCACCGCGAGGTCCTGCTTGCCCGAGAAGTGGTGGTACATGCTGCCTTGCCCCGCGTCGGCTCGGCTCAGTATGTCCTTCGGGCTAGTTGCTGCATAACCCCGCTCCCACAGCAGTTCCTGGGCCGCATCCAAGAGACGTGTCCTTGTGTCCATGCCCCCAGTGTACATACCAGTAGTTACAGAATTCTCGTCGACCGCTCCGCGCCGAGCTCAATCTATGTCCCCGCTCAGTACACTTAGCTCACGCCGCACGCGATGCGGATGCGCCCGAGCATGCCGTTGAAGGCGATGACGGGCATGACGTTCTGGTGCAGGCGCGCGCGGCATTCGGCCACGGCGTCGAGGCACTCCGTGATGCCCGCCAGGTCGGCGTGGTTGGCAATCTCTGTGGATAGCCCCTCAAAGTCAGGGTGCACCAGGGGCACTCCTCCCCCGCTGCTGGTGATCATCGCGTCGCGGTAGATCCCGGCGAGGTCCACCAGGGTGAGGTCGAGCACGTCGCGCAGGCGACGGGTACCGCGCGCCTTTTGCGCAGCTTCGAGCTCTTTGAGCGAGGACGCCGTGCCGCGCAGCGCCTTCGCCGCGCCTTTGCCTTTCGCACCCATGCCGAGGGCGTTTTCGAGCCGCTTGCGCTCCTCCTCGTCGGACGAGGCATACGCGTCCTTGGCTTCCGCGTCTGCGGACTTCACCAACGCCGCCACACCTTGGAAGGCCTGGTCGCCGTGGAAGACGAGTTCGGCGATGTTGATAGCGGCCGCCCGGCGCTTCTGCGACGCATCCGAGTTGACCAGGCGGCGCGCCCGGCCGATGTGCCGCAGTGACGTGACGGCGGCCAGCCGCGCGTCGGACTCCGCTGCGCCTTCTTCAGAAACCAGGATGCGCACGATCTCGTCGACGGACGGGGCGGGCACGTACAGGTGGCGGCAGCGCGAGCGCAAGGTCACCGAGAAATCCTGCGGGTCGGTGGACGGGGCGCACATGATGATGACGGTGGTTTCCGGCGGCTCCTCCACCGTCTTCAGGATGGCCTCGGGGGCCTCACGGGAGAAGCGGTCGGCGTCTTCGATGATGATGACGCGCCAGTTCGCGACCGTCGGTAAGCGTGTCGCTGCAGGAATGATCGTGTCGCGCACCATGTCGATGCTGATGGTCATGCCCTCCGGCACGATGTGCACCACGTCCGTGTGGGCGCCGGCGAAGACGTCCCGGCAGGCTTGGCAGTGCCCGCAACCGAGTGCGTCCGCGGGCGATTCGCACACGAGCGCAGCTGCGAACGCCACAGCCGCTGTCGACCGTCCTGCCCCCGGCGGGCCAGTGAACAACCAGGAATGCGTCATCGCGTGCGGGTCAGCGCCGGGCACTCCGCGTGCGGCCGCCGCGGCGCCGAGGATGGTCTCACGGACCGACGGGGTTCCCGCCAGCCTCTCCGGAACGCTCAGCTCACTCACGCTCACCAGCCTACAACCCCTCCCGAACACCACCCTGGGCCCGCTCCGCGATGGCTTGTCCACTCTTCACCTACCCCCGACGTAGAGTAGGTGAACGTGGAAAGAATCTGGCGCGGCGTGAAGTGGCTCATGGGCACACCATGGCCTCTGTATGCTTCCGTGCTGCTGTTCACCAACGTGGTCAGCGCGATCGCGATCATGTTCTTCGTCCGTTACCTCATCCCGATGCAGGGCACGGAGTATTTGGCGGATGTGGCGAATGTCTTCGGGCCGTTGGCGGTCGTTTATCTTGTCATCGCCGTGATCTTCGGCGGCATTGTCTCCTACATGCTGTTTCGACCGGTCCTGCTGTATGAGCGGCGCCCCGACGATTTCGACGCCCACAGCGTCTACCGCCTTGTGCTCCGCATTCCGGTGCTGCAGACACTCGTGGTCGGGGTGATTTGGCTCCTCGGCATCATCATTGCCACCACAGCCACGGCGCTTTACGACGGCTCCTTAGCCCTCGTCATCGCCATCTCCACCCTCATGGCGGGCCTGGTCACCTGCGTGCTCACCTTCGTCCAGGCGGAACGCCTCGTGCGCCCCGTGGCGGCATCGACCTTGGCGCGGCAACACGAGGACTCCACTCTGGAACCTCCGATCAAACAGCGTCTGTATATGACCTGGTTCATGACTTCGGGCGTGCCGCTGCTGGGCATTCTGTTCCTGTTGGCCGCCCAGTACTACGGGTTCTTCGAAGACACCCCCGGTGAGCTGTTGCCGTCGGTAAGTGCCCTGGCGGGCACCGCGATCTTCACCGGCATGGCGGGCACCGCGTTCGCCGTCATGAACGTCGTCGACCCGATCAAGGAGCTCCAGCAGGCGATCAACCGAGTGCGCCGCGGTGAGACGGACACGCAGGTGCCTATTTACGACGGCTCCGAGCTCGGCGTCCTGCAAGCCGGCTTCAACGAAATGATGCGCGGGCTCAACGAGCGTGAGCGCGTCCGCGACATCTTCGGCCAGTACGTCGGCTCCGAGGTGGCCCAGAAGGCCCTCGAGGAGAAGCCGGAGCTCGGCGGCGAGGACCGCAAGGTCGCCGTCGTGTTCGTCGACGTCATCGGTTCGACGAACTTCGCCGTCAACCACTCCCCTAAAGAGGTCGTGGAGGCCCTCAACGCCTTCTTCGAGATCGTCGTGGACGTGGTGCACCGCAACAAGGGCGTGATCAACAAATTCCAGGGCGACGCGGCCCTGGCCGTCTTCGGTGCGCCGCTGGCGGTGACAGACTCGGCCTCCCACGCCCTCCAGGCCGCACGCGAGCTGCGCCAAGAGCTGCGCGGACTCGAGCTCGACGCCGGTATTGGCGTTGCGAGCGGCCACGTGGTCGCCGGGCATATCGGCGGCCAAGACCGCTTCGAGTACACCGTCATCGGTGACGCCGTGAATACCGCCGCCCGTCTCACCGAGGTGGCCAAGGACACGCCGGGCCGAGTGCTCACCAACGCCTCGACGCTGACAAGCGCCAACGAGATCGAGCAGGCGCGCTGGACCGTGATGAAGTCGATCGAGCTGCGCGGCCGCAACAAGATGACACAGCTCGCCCGCCCGGTGCGCGCGACGATGGCGGACAGCGCCTAGCCGCGCCTCGCACTCAGCGAGGGTGCGGCCGCGCCCTACACACGCCAGCCCCGCGCTATTTCTTGCGCGTGCCCGCCTTCACCACACGCTTGGTGGTCTGCTTCGGCTTCTTCGCAGCCTTCTTGGTGGCCTTCTTTTTGGTGGCCTTCTTCTTCGTGGCTTTCTTCGCTCCGCCGCCGGCAGCGTCCTCGGCTTCGCGGGCGCGCCGGGCCGAGAGCAGTTCGTTGGCGCGGGCGTCCGTCATGGTTTCGGGGGTGTCGCCGCGCTGGAGGGAGGCGTTGGTTTCCCCGTCGGTCACGTAGGGGCCGAAGCGGCCGTCCTTGACGGTCATGGGCTTGCCGGAGACGTCGTTGTCGCCAAGCGCTTTCAGCGGCGGCTGAGCGGCGGCGCGGCCGCGGCGCTTCGGTTCGGCGTAGATGCGGCGGGCCTCATCCAGCGTCACGGTGAAGATCTGGTCCTCGTTGGCCAGCGAGCGAGAGTCGTTGCCCTTCTTCAGGTACGGGCCGTAACGGCCGTTCTGGGCGGTGATCATCTCACCGTCGGAGGGGTCCTCGCCGACTTCGCGGGGCAGGGAAAGCAGTTTCAGAGCGTCCTCAAGCGTCACCGTCGACGGTTCCATGGAGGAAAACAGGGAGGCGGTGGCGGGTTTGAGTTGCTCGTCGATAAGCTGCTCGGTGCGCTTGACGCGCGCTGCTTCCGCGGTCTTCGTCTCCCAGTTCTTCGCGCGCTTGCCTTCGGCCGCGCGCTGGGCATCTTCCTCGGCGCGCTCGGCGGCGATGACTTCTTGGGCGCGGGCTTCTGCGGTGGCACGCTCGTCATCACGCACGAGCTCGGTGACGTAGGGGCCGTAGCGGCCTTCCTTAGCCACGATCATGCGGCCGGTATCGGGGTTCTGCCCCAGCTCACGGCCGGTCGGCGGGGTGGCAAAGAGCTTTTCCGCCATCTCTTGGGTGACTTCGTCCGGAGTCGTGGATTCGGGCAGGTTGGCGCGCTGGAACTCCGGTTCGCCGTCGCTTCCCACGCCGACCTGGCGCTCCAAGTACGGCCCGTAGCGGCCAACGCGGACGTAGACGGGACGGTCTTCCTCGTCGCGGAAGAGCTCGAGGGAATTGACCTTGCGGGCGTCGATCGCCTCGAGGTTGGCCTCGATGATGTGCTTCAGGCCGCCGCGGCGCGCCACAGCCTCGGCGGTGGTGTCAGAGGCCTCGGCGTCGCCGAAGTAGAAGCCGGTGAGCCACTCGGTGCGGTTCTCGGTGCCTTGGGCAATCTCGTCGAGCTCGTCCTCCATCGAGGAGGTGAACTCGTAATCCACGAGCGCGTCGAAGTTCTGCTCCATGAGCCCCACCACGGAGAACGCGACCCAGGTGGGCACCAGCGCGTTGCCGCGGGTAGCCACGTAACCGCGGTCCTGGATGGTCTTGATGATGGACGCGTACGTCGACGGGCGACCGATGCCCAGGTCCTCCATCTTCTTCACCAGCGACGCTTCTGTGTAGCGCGCCGGCGGGTTGGTGGAGTGGCCGTCAGCTGTGACCTCGCGGGCGGTCAGCGCGTCGCCTTCAGAAAGCTGCGGCAGGTGCTTTTCCTTGTTGTCCTGCGTGTCGGAGTAGGCGCGCAGCCAGCCGGGGAAGGTGATCGTGCGGCCGGAGGCGGTCAGCTCGACGTCGGTGCCGTCGGCATCTTGACCTGCGACAACGACGGTCATCGTGGTACCGCGGGAGTCTTCCATCTGGGAGGCGACGGTGCGCTGCCAGATCAGCTCGTACAGCTTGAACTCCTCTGCGTCGAGGGCGCTCGCGAGCTCGCCCGGGGTGGCAAAGCGCTCGCCGGCGGGGCGGATCGCTTCGTGCGCCTCCTGCGAGTTCTTCACTTTGCGGTCGTAGCGGCGCGGCTGATCGGTCACGTAGTTCGACCCGTACAGCTCTCGGGCGGCGTTGCGTGCGGCATCGAGCCCCTGCTTCGACAGCGATGTGGAGTCCGTACGCATATACGTGATGTGACCGTTTTCGTACAGGCGCTGCGCGATGCGCATTGTGCGCGCCGATGTGAAGTGCAACTTCGCACCCGCGGCCTGCTGCAGCGTCGACGTCATGAACGGGGCGTACGGCCGGCGGGAGTGCGGCTTCGACTCCACGCTGGCAACCGTCAGGTCTTGGCCGGTCAAACCTTCAGCGAGCACTTCCGCACGCTGCTTATCGACGACAACTACCGCATCATTCTTCACCCCACCTCGGTCATTGAAATCACGACCCTGGGCGATCTTCGTCCCGTTGATGGTGGACAGTTTCGCGTCGAACTCGTCCGGGTTGGCGGCCCCGCCGCTGCCCGCGTTCAAGGTGGCGGTCACGTCCCAGTATTCGGCGGAGACGAAAGCCATGCGCTCACGTTCACGTTCGACAATCACGCGCGTGGCCACCGACTGCACACGGCCCGCCGACAGGCGCGGCATGACCTTCTTCCACAGCACGGGCGAGACCTCGTAGCCGTAGAGACGGTCGAGGATGCGGCGGGTTTCCTGCGCGTCGACGAGGTCCATGTCCAGCTCACGGGTGTTCTCTGCGGCCTCGCGGATGGCGGATTCGGTGATCTCGTTGAACACCATGCGCTCTACCGGCACCTTCGGCTTGAGCACCTCGAGCAGGTGCCAGGCAATGGCCTCACCCTCACGGTCCGGGTCTGTTGCCAGCAACAGTTTGTCGGAGCGCTTCAGCTTGTCTTTGAGGTCCGTGACCTTTTTCTTCTTGTCGGGGCTGACCACGTAGATCGGCTGGAAGCCGTCCTCGGGGTTCACTCCGAGCTTGGCCCACGTTTCCTTCTTGTACTTGGCGGGAATGTCAGCGGCGCGGCCGGGCAGGTCGCGGATGTGGCCCACAGATGCTTCAACGAAGTAGTTGTCGCCCAAGTATTTTTGGATCTTCTTCGCCTTGGTCTGTGACTCCACAATGACCAGTGTTTTGCCGTTATCCGTCACGCCGGGTGACTCCTTAAACCTCTCGAGCTCATTCTCTATGACAACTACCACGGAATATAAGGTCTTTGTGACTGATCATGAAAACTTCCCTGAATAAGTTCCACGCGAAGTACACTTTCCTGACATGGCTGAGATGATCGATTCGCTGATCCAATTCTTGGAGCAGTTGATGACCATGCCTATCTTCTATCCGCTGCTAGGCCTGCTCATCACTGTCGACGCTCTGTGCCCGCTCGTCCCCAGCGAAACCGTCCTCAACTTGGCGGGCGCCTTCTCCGCCTCCCAGGGTGTGCCGGACGTCAAATGGGTCATCGGGGCCGCCATGATCGGCGCGCTGATCGGCGACAACCTGTGCTTCATGCTGGGTGGGAAACTGATCCACTTTGTCAACCGCCTGGACCCAGACTCGAACGCCGGCCGCGCCATCGAATGGGTGCGGGACAACATGAACCAGCACGGTCCTGTCACCATCATCGTGGCACGGTTCATCCCGTGGGCGCGGTGGGTGGCCACGATTCTGCTGGGCTCCGTGCGCTTCAGCTGGTTCAAGTTCTTCTTGTACGACACCATCGGCGTCGTGCTGTGGGTCTTCATCGGCGTTGGCGTGGGGTACCTCGGCGGCACGATCCTGTCGGACTTCCCGCTGCTGGCCATGATCGTCGGTGTGATCCTCGGCTCGCTGGTTGGCCTGGGCATTCAGCGCCTGCAGTCACGTTTGTTGGACTGGCGCGATGTCCGGCGCGGTGTCTCAGTGATCTAAGAGGCCCGCACACGCAAAAACGGCGCCCGAGTGGGGCGCCGTTTTTTGACCGTCGACAAGCGTTAAAGCGCGCGGACCTGCTGTGCCTGCGGACCCTTGCTGCCTTCGCCGATCTCGAACTCGACCTGCTGGTTCTCTTCGAGGGTGCGGAAGCCGCTGCCCTGGATCTCGGAGTAGTGGACAAAAACGTCAGAAGAGCCGTCATCAGGTGCGATGAAGCCGAAGCCCTTTTCGGCGTTGAACCATTTCACAGTTCCTGTTGCCATTGTGGTTAACCTTTCGTAGATGCTTGGAGCTCGCGAGCACCCGGTAAGGCGCACACAATCTGCGACCACCGACCAGTGTGCCATGACTTGGCCAATCACGCCGGGCGAGCCGAAAAGTTTTCCGTATCCTAATTACCGTTGGAGGGATCCGCATGGATGTGATGGCCCAAGAGCTGCTCGAAGGGCTCACTCGCGCATGCCCGCAGGGCACCATCACGCATGCGCGCACCGTCCCCGGACGCCCCGCGCGCCATGTTGAATGGCCGCAGTGGACAGATGAGGCGCTGCGCACGACGCTTATCGACGCTTCCATCACCCTCCCGTTTTCCCACCAGGCCGAATGCGCCCAACTCGCGTGGGACGGCCGCGATGTGGTGGTGGCTACTGGGACGTCGTCAGGCAAATCTTTGGGTTACCAACTGCCGGTGCTGACGACGCTGGCGGAGGATCCGACCGCGTGCGCGATCTACCTGACGCCGACGAAGGCGCTGGGATCCGATCAGCTGATGGCGGTGAATACCCTCATTAAGGGTCATCCGGTGTTGGGTGGGGCTGGTTCCGCCCCTATCAACCCCGCACCCTACGACGGAGACACACCTACCGAGGCTCGTCCCGTGGTGCGGGAGACCACCCGCTTCGTGTTCACCAACCCCGACATGCTGCACGCCGGCATCCTCTCCGGCCACCCGAAGTGGGCCCGTCTGCTGCGCCACCTGCGGTACGTCGTGGTGGACGAATGCCACTCCTACCGCGGCGTTTTTGGTGCCAACGTCGCGCTGGTGCTGCGCCGCCTAGACCGAATCGCCCGGGCCTATGGGTCGCGGCCAGTGTTCGTGTGTGCTTCTGCAACGGCCGCTGACCCCGCCGTCCACGCGTCCCGTCTGACCGGCCGCGATGTGACCGCTGTGACAGAGGATGGCGCCCCCACCGGCGAACGCACCTTCGCCTTGTGGGAGCCCGGTTTCATCGAGGGTGCCGAGGGCGAGAACGGCGCCCCCGTCCGCCGCGCCGCCACGACAGAAGCAGCCACGATCATGGCGGACCTGGTCGGGGCCGGTGCCCGCACGCTGACGTTCGTGCGCTCCCGGCGCGCCGCCGAGATTGTGGCGATGCGCGCGGGTGAGGATTTGGTTGCCGCCGGCCGGGTCGACTTCGCGCGACGGATCGCCTCCTACCGCGCTGGGTACCTTGCTGAGGACCGTCGCGCGTTGGAGCGGGATCTCGACAACGGTGACGTGCTCGGCATGGCCACGACGAACGCGCTGGAACTCGGCATCGACGTCGGCGGGCTCGACGCCGTGGTCATGGCGGGGTTCCCCGGCACCGTGGCCTCCTTCCGGCAGCAGGCGGGCCGGTCGGGCCGGCGCGGGCAGTCGTCCCTGGTGGTCATGGTTGCCCGCGACGAGCCGATGGACACCTACCTGGTCCACCACCCTGAGGCGCTTCTGGACCGGCCGGTGGAGAATAGCGTGTTCAACCCGTGGAACCCGTTCATTTTGCGGGGGCATGTGTATTGCGCGGCCGTCGAGAAGCCGCTCACGCCCGATGAGGTGGCAGCCAGCGACAGCATCGCCCGCACCGTCGCCGAGCTGGAAGAGCAGGGTTTCCTGCGTCGCCGCGCCAAGGGCTGGTTCGCCGTGCCGCAGCTGGACGGGCCCATCACGCCGGAGTCGGCGCATGCCTCGGTGAGCCTGCGTGGCGGCACGGGTGACGAGGTCATGATTGTCGATGTCACCGACGGCCGCCTGCTGGGCACCGTCGATTCCGCCCGCGCCATGTCGCAGGTGCACGACGGGGCTGTCTACGTCCACCAGGGCGAATTCTTCGTCATTGAAGAGCTCGACCTGGAGGGCTACGTCGCGCTCGCCCGCCCGGAGATGCCCGACTATTCCACGATGGCGCGGTCCACCACGGACATCGCTGTCATCGGCACGGTGGACAAGGTCAACCCCTCGCCTGGGTTGTGGGTGGCCAGCGTGGATGTGGAGGTCACGGACCGGGTGACGGGGTACGTCGTCAAGCTTTCCGACGGCACCACCTCCGAGCACATCCCCCTCGACTTCCCACCGCAAACCCTGGTCACACGGGCGGTGGCCTACACGATCGACCCGGTCGTGCTCGACGAGCTGGGTATCGCTGCCGGCGACGTGCCTGGCACCTTGCACGCCGCAGAGCACGCCGCGATCGGCCTGCTGCCCCTGCTAGCCACCTGCGACCGGTGGGACATCGGCGGGGTGTCTACCGCGTTGCATCCGGACACGATGCTGCCCACCGTGTTCGTGTACGACGGCCACCCCGGCGGCGCCGGCTTCGCGGACGAGGGCTACGCCCGCTTCCACGAGTGGATTGCCGCGACCTACGACGCCGTGAAGTCCTGCGGATGCGCTACTGGTTGCCCCTCGTGCGTGCAATCGCCGAAGTGCGGCAACGGAAACCAGCCGCTGGATAAAGCGGGCGCGCTGAAGGTACTAGGCGCGCTGGTCACCATGACAGCTGGTTTGAGCGACCGCGTGCGCTGAGCCCCTGGCTACCGGTGGCCCGGCAGCACCGCGGTCACAGCGGCCCGGCACGCGCCGTCGCTTCGGCATGTCTCGCCCCACCCGCCGTGCGCACGGCAGTGGTGACGATCACATCCGCACCGTCGATCGTGCAGGTGCGTACCTCCGCGTCGTTCAAGCTCGCAGTTCTCTCCGCAGTGGAGCACACCTGCGACGCGGTATGTCCCGTGTAGAGCGCAGTTGCCCCGGCGACGGCAGCGAGGTCCGCCGCCACCTGCGCCCGGTGCGTGCCGGCGGTGTGGCTGACCAGGCCGGCCACCACCATTGCCAAGCTGACCACGGCAGCGACGATGGAGGCGGAGAGGATGGTGGCGTGGCCGCGGTCGTCGATAAGCGTGCGCATCAGCGGAACTCCACCGGATACACCGCGGTAGCGCGCATCGGGCGGATAGTCGCGGGGACCTCCGCCGTCACGCGCACGACCTCGGCATCCTCGGTGACAGTGACGCTGATCCCGTCCCGCGGCGGGGTGTAGGTGATGCCGATGGCGTGGGAGCGCGCCGCCGCACCCGCGACGTCCACAGCCGTGATGTAAGAGGCCATGGTGGAGATCCCCGCCACGATCGCCGCAGCCACCGTGACCAACACGGAGAGCGACAGCGCGGCCTCGATCGTGACGGAACCGCGGTCAGCGACGAGCACCTTTCTCATCAGCGCCACCCTCTACCTAACTCGGTGTGTTGGACAGCGCGTCGGTGATGATGCCCTCGATCGCGCTGACCACCCCGTCGCCGTTGATCACCATGTACAGCACCGCGGCGAGAGCGGCTGCGGCGAGACTGCCCATGGCGTATTCGATGGTGGACATTCCGCGCTCGTTGCGCAGGGCAGCGGCACTTTCGGCTCCACGCTGGGATGCTCGTGCGTAGGCGCGCAGCGTGGCGGCGTTGAGCTTATCGACGGCCCCGCGCAGGCCCATCGGGGCGGACTGGATGTTGTTCTCGGTGGGATTGATGATGGCTGCAGTCATGATCGTGTCTCCTTTTCTGATGACGGTGTGTCTTGAGAGTTGTTTGCTTGGTTCGTGCTGGTTGTTCTTGTTTCCTGGGTTTTGTGCTGGTTATCTCGGTTCTCTGGTTTTTCATCCACCCCCGAACATGTCTGACCCCAACCCGATGACCACGGGCGCGAGCCCGAGGACGAAGAACGCCGGGAGGGAGAACGCGGCGAGCGGAATGCTGATGAGGACTCCGGCGCGTTCTGCGGCCGCCGTTGCGTCGTCGGCTGCGTCAGCGCGCAGGGACTCGGCGATGCGGTCGCAGGAATCGGCTACCGCTGATCCTGAGGCGTGCGACAACGTGACCGTCGACGCCAGCTCTTCGCATCCTGGGACGCCGTGCATGACGGCCCATGCGCGTTCGGGTTCAATCCCGAGTTCGCTGTAGGCCACAACGCGGCGCCAGAGCTGCCCCAGCTGCGCGAGCTGACCCGATTCCCCCGTGTCCCCCACGTTTTCCCCCTCGTTGAGTGCTTCATCCTGGCCACCCTGTTGGTAGCTTTCTGCCACTGCGGCGGCTGCCGCGGCGGCCGGTAACCCCGCGCGGAAGCAGGCGGCGAACAGTTCAATGTCGCTGGCGATGCGGTGCTTGTCCCACCGCTTTTTCTGCTTCCCCCATCGACTGGTGTTGCCGGGCCCGTCGCGCGGGGCCTTCGGGTCCCGGGTGGACTCGCTTATCCGGCCCGCTGGTCCCACCCCAGGCAGAGCAAGTGCCCCGGCGAGGAAGGCTGTTGCCAGCACCGTGCTTATCGACGCACTCATCCTGCCGCCCTCCCGATGATCGCCTGCGACGTAGCGAACCCGGCGCAGACGAGCGCCGTTCCCACCAGCAGCAACAGGCCGCCGAGCCCTCCGCCGGTGAGTAGGGCCACCGGACGGGCACCCATTGCTTGCCCCATGAGGATCCCCGCGAGCGGCAGTACAGACAGAACCACTGCGGTTGCCCGAGGACCCGCCAGCGCCGCCGTAGTAGCGTTGCGGTGCCGCACAGCGTTGTCCAGGCGGGACCGCGCGCTGCCGAGCAGGTCCGCAACGGGAATGCCCAGCTTGGCCGACAAGCCCCACAGGACACCGACATCCCGCAGCTCAGGCAGGGGTGACGCTGCCAGGATCGCCGCACCCGACCCGCCGCTTCTCGTGTGGGCGGCCACACGGCGCAGCTCGCTGGCAAGGTCTGCTGGAGCGTTGTCGGCGGTCTGCTCGGCGGCCCGGGCGCATGCCTCGGCTACGCTCGATCCAGCGCGTAAGGCTGCGACCAAGTGGCCGAGGTAGCCGGCAGCGGCAACGGCACGGTCGTGGTGGGCGCGGCGCCGGCGGGCCGCCACCACCGAGTGGATGGCTGTCGCCCCGGCGACACACACGCTGAGCATCAGCGTCGCCCGGTCCGTCGCGAGCACTGCGAGCACAGCCACCACACCACCGATCCCCACCAAGGGACGCAGGGCCGCCTGAGTCATCGGGGCGGATCTTTGACCGATGCGCAGTGCAGGACGCGCAGGCGGCACGCACAGGGCCAGGGCGAGCAGCAGCGCAGCCGGCCACGAAATCACTGAGATCACGGCTGCACCCCCAGTTCGGTGCAAAGCTCCCGGTACCCGTCGCGCTGCCCGGCGCGCGAATCCCACACGACCCGCGGCACCACCGGGTTGCCTTCCAGCACACCGATCTGGTGGACAATGCGTCGGCCGTCGCTCTCCCGGCGCATCACGATCACCACATCCACCGCCGCTGCCAGCTGCGAGTGCAGCGCTTCCCAGTCGAGCCCGCCGAGCACCGCCAACGCTTCCAACCGGGCGGGCACCTCATCGATGGAGTTGGCGTGGACAGTCCCCGCACCCCCGTCATGGCCTGTGTTCAGCGCGGCGAGAAGATCGACAACCTCCGCTCCACGGATCTCCCCCACCACGATCCGGTCGGGCCGCATGCGCAGAGCCTGTCGCAGCAGGTCAGCAATGGTGATCTCACCTGCGCCTTCCGTGTTCTTCCCGCGCGAGGTCAGGTTGACCACGTGCGGGTGCGCCGGAGTCAGCTCCACAGTGTCCTCGATCGCGATTATGCGCTCGTGCTGCGCGACCTGCGCGAGCATGGCCGCCAGCAGCGTCGTCTTGCCTGTCCCGGTGCCACCGACAACGAGAAAAGCTTTTCGCTTATCGACGACTCCCCTCAGCACCGCCTCCCTTTCCCCATCCACAGCCCCAGAGGAACGCAGCTGGTCCAACGTGGCCGTCTTGCTGCGCAACACGCGCAGGGAAATGCAGGTGCCGCCCGCGGAGGTGGGGGCGAGGATGGCGTGGAAGCGTAAGACGGTGCCGTCGACACGCGAAAGGTGCCCGTCGGCGTATGGCTTCGCGCTGTCGAGGCGGCACCCGCAACTGGCGGCTAGGCGCGTGGCTAGGCGGCGCACCGCATCGTCGGTACCCAAGCTCATGTCTGCGCGCTCCAGCCCACTGCCGCGGTCGAAGAAGATGTCATCGGGGCCGTTGACGCAGATGTCGGTGACCCCGTCGATGGCGAGCAATGTTTCGAGCGGCCCTGCTCCCGTCGTTTCGTCGCGCAGAGCACGCATGATGTCCAGCACGTCGAGGTCGCTGATGACCACCGCCTCTTCACGGATGAGACCCGCGAGTTCGGCCGGTGACGTGATTGACGGGTCGTCGGCGAGGCGGCGTTGCACGGCGGCGATGATGTCTGCGCGCTCCATTAGCTCGCCGCCTTCAAAATCGTTCGAGCTGCCGCGGTGAGTGATCGCGGCAGGCGCGCCGGCAACCCGCCGACTTCGACTGCGCGGACGAGCTTCGGAACGTGCTTGACTTCCGCCACCACCTCCGTGCTGGTCACGTTCTCCATCTCCTCGGCGGTCATCCCGGACCAACCGCGGTGCCGCAGCACAATGGACACCGGAATGTTCGCGCCCCGGCATTCCGCGGCGATGAGCGCGGTGGCAGCGGCCGCTCGGACCTCTGCCGGCGCAAGGATGAATGCGTGGTCGCACCGGTTGGGCAGCCCGTCTGCAGGCGCGTCAACGACGGTCAGTCCGCCCGTGCCCAGCGCTGTGACGACCCGGTCGAGATCTCCCGCGGCCACGCGGCTAATCCCCGCCGCTTCGGGCACCACCGTCCGGGCCCCGGTGAGCACCCCGATCCCGTCCTTCGTCACCGGCAGTGCCTGGCGCAGTTGTGACCGGTCCACACTGCCTTGGCCGATGTCGAGGTCACCCCAGCGCGCACCGACAACGTCCTCGACGCCGAGCAACAGGTCGATCCCGCCAGAGTAACGGTGGGCGTCGACGATGACGGGTTGCACCTCCGTCGACGCTGTGCGGGCAACGGCCGCCGCGAAGGTGGACGTTCCCGCACCACCAGCCGCGCCGATGAACGTCAGTACTGTGCCCGTCGTCGCAGTGCGGGCACTGGCAACCCCGGTTGCCGCGCGCAGTGCTAACTTCCCAATCGCTCCGAGGAGATCAGCAGCCTCCGCCGGCAGCGCGAATGAATCGGCCGCTCCCGGTGGAGCCGTGTCGGTTGTTCCACCGGTGGTGTCGCTGCGCAGGTGGAACACTCCGTGGCGCTCGGGAAGGCCGGTGAGGGCGGGGAGGTTCTCGTCGTCGATAAGCACGGCGAACGCGCGGGAGTGGTGGCGGGTGATGTCGGCGGGACTGTGGGCGTCGATCAATGGGCGGCCCGTTGCGGCCGCGAGGTGCGTTGCCTCGGGGTGCACGATCGGGTCGCCGACGGCGATGAGGATGGGTGCTGTGTCGCTGCGCATGGCTTCACTGTGAGCGCTGCCAACCCCCAGCTCAAGCGGTTGCTTTCGGCCCTGTGGACAACCCCCGTTTTCGCGGACGTGTCACCATTTTTCTGTGGATAGCTCTGGCGCTTACCGCGCATTGTGCGCACTGCAGTGACCACAACTAAGGGGCCAGGGAACCGGCCGCTGCGGCGACAGCATGCGGAGAGAATAAGAGACGGCCCGCGCTATCGGGGGGGTGCGCGGGCCGTCTTACCCGGCCACAGGGGGGGATCGGGCCGGGGCCGGCCACACTGTATATCGGGGCCGTGCAGATCTGATTATGGCATATAAATTCGATTCTGCACAAGACCCAAACTCAGATAGTTCGAAAAATATTTCGAAGCCCCCGTACAAACGCATGTGAGCTGGCTGTTTTCCGCGGCAAGTTGGGCAGTTTGTGGATGTAGAATCATTCGCATGACAGATACTGGCCCGGATCACAGCGCCGCAGCGTCACCAGCGTCACCGCAACGCGTCGGCGAAGGCACGGGTGAGCGCGTGGCCGCGTTCTTCGACTTGGACAAAACAATCATCGCCACCTCGTCGGCCTACGCCTTCGGTCGCGGGTTCATGGACAACGGGTTGATCACACGCCAGGAGGCGTTAGAGCTCTACCTGTCCAAGACGTCGTATATGTTCTCCGGCCGCTCCAGTGCGAAGATGGATGCGACCCGCGACCGCATGGCGGCGATGGTGAAGGGCTGGCCAGTCGAGCAAGTGCGCGACGTCGTTGCCGACACCATGGTGAGCGTGGTCACCCCAGCGATTTACTCCGAGGCCCGGGAACTCATCGACTACCACCGCGCGCAGGGCCACGACCTGGTCATCCTGTCCGCATCCGCGTCCATCCTGGTGGAGCCGATCGCGGCAGAGTTGGGCATCGAGACAATTGTGGCAACAGAGGCGGAGGTCAAAGACGGGAAGCTCACCGGTGAGATCACCCACTATCTCAAGGGCGACGCGAAAGCGGATGCGGTGCGGCGCCTCGCCGACGAGCGCGGGTATGACCTTGCGCGCAGCTACGCGTACTCCGATTCGCTTACCGACGTCCCCATGCTCGCGATGGTCGGCCACCCCGTCGCCGTGAACCCCGACCGGGGGCTGCGCAAGCATGCGGCAGCAAACGGCTGGGACATCCGCAGCTTCAAGAACCCGGAGCCCCTCTTCCCCTCCCCCGGCGCGAAAGAGATCGGTATCGGCGCCGGAATGGTCGCCAGCGTCGCCGCCCTGACTGCTTTCGGCGTGTGGCTAGCCCAGCGCCGCAAGAGCGCTTAAGGCCCACCGTTACCTACGTCACGCACTCAGCAGGAATGTCATATACAGTAGACTTCCGTTGAGATAGGTTGAAAAAGCTCAAAGCAAGGTTGAGAATCTGCCTGCAATGGGCGGGGCCCACCCGAGGAAGGTTTTAGAACAGTGAGCAACGACGGGATGTACACCAGCGGATCGACCAGCTACAAGGCGAAGATCGATTCCATCCCCCTGCGCGACACGGACGTGACGCAGCCGGGCGCGGACTCTTTGGGCACCCTGGTGTCCAACGCCACCGAGCAGGTTTCCAGCCTTGTCCGCAACGAGATTGAACTGGCTAAGACCGAGGTTGTCGGTGAAGCTAAGAAGGCAGCGATCGGCAGCGGCATGCTCGTCGCCGCTGGTGTGATTGCATTGTTCTCCACCTTCTTCTTTTTCTTCTTCCTGGCCAAGCTGATTGCCATCTGGACGAATGACGCATGGGGCTTCGGCATCGTCTTCCTGCTCATGCTCATCACCGCAGGCATCCTCGCCCTGGTGGGCGTGAAGCGCTTCCAGGCGATGAAGAAGCCGGAGAAGACCATCCAGTCCGTCAACGAGCTCAAGGGCCTCGTCCCGGGCCAGGCACAGAAGAACCTGGAGAAGGACACCTCCGAGCTGTACACCTCCTACGGCACCGGCACCACTGTTCCGGCTGGCTACCCCACCGCGCAGGGCACCGGCTCCACCAAGGTGACCGACTAAGTACCGCTTAATTTTTAGCTGTTTAGCCCGCGCATTGTCGCGGGCTTTTCGCTTATCGACGCACCCCCATGAAACAACCCATCTCCCCGAACACTGTCGCCCTTCCCGGCCCGTTTGAGCACGTCATGCTGCATACCCGCGGCATTCGTCTGCACGCAGTTGTCGCCGGGGATCCGCGCGACCCGCTCGTGCTGCTCATTCACGGCACATTCGGAGCGTGGCTGGACTTCCGCCACGTGATTGAACCGTTAGCTCAGGAGGGGTTCCACGTCGCGGCCGTGGACATGCGCGGTTACGGGATGTCGGACAAGCCCCCGTCGCGCCCCGGCGACGATACGTTGTTGGCCGTCGGGGACATCGACGGCATGATCACCGCCCTCGGGCACGAGCGCGCGCACCTTGTCGGCCATGACACTGGAGGGGCGTTGAGCTGGGTGTATTCGGCCGCTTACCCGCACCGAGTCGACAGTCTCGTCGCCGTGTCGGCAGCCCACCCCTACGATCTGCGCAGCTACATGCGCCGGCGGCCATGGCAGTTGATCTACATGACCACGCGCGTGGCTATCGGACGCCTCCCCAGCTGGTTCCTGCGCTGGTTCGCCAGGGCAATTCCGCAGGTGTGGCGCAGCGAGCTGACCATCAACACCCAGCCGGGTTTCCACCGGTCCGACGCGTTCACTGAGACCCTCGCTCTGCGCGTGCAGGCCGCCAGCATCCACAACGCACTGCGCGGGATCATTCACAACTCCCGCATGCTCACACCGAAACTCATCTCGCTGCCGAACAGAGCCAACGCCAACGCGCCAACCCACGCTCCCGTGCTGCTCATCCACCCGCCCCAAGACGTGTGGACGCGTATCGACGAACTCTCCAGCGCCCGCACCCGCGGCCCCCTGACCCGCACGAGCATCCCCGGGGCGAAGAACGTGCCCCACGTGGAGAATCCGCAGGGCTTCGTCGAGGCCCTCACGACTTTTCTCACTTAAGCGTCATGCCACGCAGGCTTGCGTATCGACGGCCGCAGTCAACCCAACGTACTCCCCCACCACACGCTGCACCTGGTCCATGGTGACTGCGAAACCAGTCTCGGAGCCGTCGACAGCCGTGCCGAAGATGACCCCGACCACGGCGCCGTCGGGCGTGATCACCGGGCCGCCGGAGTTGCCGGGCCGCACATCCCCGCGCAGCGTGTAGGCTTCCCGCTCCGTGCGCCCGGTGGCGTAAATGTCCGGGCCGGACACCATGATGCGGTCCCGCACGCGAGCCGGGGACGCTGTGAACGGGTTGGTGCCGGGATAGCCCAGGACGACGACATCATCGCCGGTATGGGCTGGGTCCTGCGCGATCCGCATCGGTTCAATGCCTAAGTTCGGGATGTGGAGGACCGCGAGATCCACCTCCGGGTCGAAGAACACCACGGTGGCCTGTTTGACCCCTACCACGGTGTCCAATTCGACCTCGTCGGTGCCGGCGACGACGTGGGCGTTGGTGATCACGTAGTCCGGTGCGGCCACGAACCCGGACCCCGACATGTGCCTGCTGCAGCTCGTCGAGTCCCCGAGGACATGCACCACTCCGGCGCGCGCCGCGTCAATGACGGCCGGGTCGACCGCCTCCGGATTCACGGCCTCAACGTCTGCGCCCGCTCCTTGGAAGGGGGAGACTAAGGGAGGCAGGCCGGTGACGTCGATAAGCGCGGCGATATGCTCAGGCACCTTGTTGGCCCAGCTCGGTGCGACGCTGTCGATGGCGGTGAGCACGCGGGATTCCCGCACGCCTTTACCCAGCGAGCCACCGGCGTTGGCGGCCACCGGGATGGCCACGAGCCACACCATCACCACCGCGATGACCAGCTGCAACAATGCACCCACTGCGGAGTCCCACCGCTGGGTCGTTTTGGAGCGCATCCGTTCCCGCAGCCCAGAACCGACTGTTGTGCCCACGATGTTTCCCAGCGCGACGAAGAGCACCACCGTGGCCAGCAAAAGGAGCACGCGAATGCTGGTGACATCCGCAAGGTCCACGACGAAGGCCGACACCACGATGCCCACGATCAGACCCGCGGCAATTCCCAGCGCGGCGAATCCGGCCGAGAAGGCACCATGCCGCCAGCCGCTGCGGAGCGAGGCTAGGAGAATGACGCCAAGGAACACGTCCACAAGGATCGCTGCGGTCACTAGAAACCGTGCCCTTCACCGTTGCGCGACGTGCGCAGGGCATGCCGCAGGTCGACAGCATCCTTGTGCTCCCAGGGTTCCTCCCACCCGGCCTCGCGGATCATGACCGACAGCAGCGAGGCGGTGAACCCCCACACCACGTAGCCGTGGAGCTCGAAGGCGGGCCCGGACCAGCCCAACCGGGCGACACGGAAGCGGTTGTCGGGGTCGATGAGGTTGCTGAGCGGGACGAAGAAGACATCGTCATTCTCATTGGGGCTTGCAGACCACACCTCCCCCGGCTCCTGCGCATACGCCAACACGGGGTTCACTGGGTTGCCCGATGGGCCCACTGCGATGGTCTCAAGGACCGCCAGCGGCACGACGCGCTCGGGCTGCAGGCCCGTTTCCTCCCGGGCCTCACGCAGTGCCGCGTCGATCGGGCCGGAGTCCTGCCGGTCCACCTTCCCGCCAGGGAAGGCCATTTGGCCGGAGTGGTTCCGCAACGACGGCGTGCGGTGCGTGATGAGGATCTCTGCGTCATCCGGCAACGTCGCCGCCTCGGGATCACCCGTGAAGCACATGAGCACGGCTGCCCGCTTCGATTTCTGGGACGCAAACCGCATGTGGCCCTGCATCTTCGTGACCAAGCTGGCACTGCCCGGCGCGGACAGCTTGTGGGTCAGCGGGTCCAGCCACTGGGGCGCACGCTCCGGCTGCAGCATCGCGGACATCTCGGGAGTCTCAGACATTTAGAGCACCTCCTCGACGGCCGCGGCAATGTCATCGGCGTCGGTAAACGGCGTGGGCACCACGCCAGCAGTCTCCTGCCCGCGCAACACCACCAGCACCGGCACGACCGGGGGCAGCTTCAGCTGGGCAGCGAAAAGGTTCTCGGTGTCCTGGTAGCTCGGAAGGGTCACGCCAAGCTCGTCGAGAAGCGCGGCGCCGGCCTGCGCGTCCCCGTCCGCGTGCACGCCGACAACGCTGTATTCGGGGTGCGCGTCCGCGAATTCCTGCAGCGCAGGCAGCTCCTCACGGCACGGTTCGCACCACCACGCCCACAGACTGACCACCGTAACCTGGTCATCGGCCACAGCCCCGTCCGTTGAGGTCGCTCCCAAGCAGGGCAGCTCCACCCCACCGACGGCCCCGTGCGGGCATTCAGGTCGGCTGCCGGCTTCTATTTCGCTCACAGTGTTGGTCACGGTGCTGCGCTCCCCCGCGCCCTCCTCACCTTCGGGCGCTGCGATGTTCGAGCCCGGCTGCCCCCTCAGCATGGACACCGCGCCGACCACCACCAGCACCGTTGCGGCGAGGATGGCGAGCACGCTGATCAGCACACTGCGCTTCACTCGCTCTCACCCCGCCCCATCATGTCCAGGATGTGCTCGCGCTCCGGCCCGGTCACCAACTTCTCAGCCTCGTCCCACTCAACAGGGCCCGTTCCGAAACTCGGGCAGTCAAACGCCACCGGGCACGCCCCGCATGCCGGTTTGCGAGCATGGCATACGCGTCGGCCGTGGAAAATGATCCTGTGCGAGAACATCGTCCATTCACGCTTCTCAATCACGCTGGCAATCGCGTGCTCGATGGCGACGGGGTCGGTGATAGATGCGTCGATAAGCATCATGCGGTGCACCAGGCGCTGAAAATGCGTGTCCACGGTGAGCCCCGGCATCCCGAACGCATTGCCGCGGACCACATGCGCTGTCTTGCGGCCAACGCCGGGCAGCTTCACCAGATCCTCGATCGCGGTGGGCACGTCGCCGCCATGCTTATCGACGAGCGCTTCCCCAATCCCCTTCAAATGCCCCGCCTTCGCGCGGAAGAACCCTGTCGGCCGGATGATCTCTGCGATCTCGTCGACGTTGGCCGCCGCGTAGCTCGCTGCGTCGGGGTAGCGCCGAAACAGCTCCGGTGTGACAGAGTTGACGCGCACGTCCGTCGTTTGCGCACTGAGTACTGTTGCAATAAGTAGCTCGAGCGGATTGGTGAAGTCCAGCTCCGCGTGCGCATCCGGATAGGTCGCGGCCAATGTGCGGTTGATCCGCCTTGCGCGACGGGTGCGCCCCAGCTCAGTCTCTGTACCTTTTGACGCGGGGTGCGCGCCGGGGCGGCGGAAGCGCACTGGCGTGACGGAGCCTGCTGGACTTCCTGCTGCATCTGGGGCGGACATGCACACAACTATAGCGATGGGTACCACCGGCTCCCCTCCGAGGAACTACGATAGGGAACCATGATGAGTGTTCTCTTCGCGCTTTTGGCCCCGCTGTTCCTCGCCGTGTTCGTTGTGGCCATGGAACGTCTCGAAGTCGCCGTCGTGCACCCTGCCTAGAAGCGGACTAAACACGGCCTCAACGCGGTCTAAACGCGCATTTTTTATTTTGGGGTAAAAGTAAACCCGCATGATTCTCCGCCTGTGCCCCAGTGCGCGTGATAGAGTCGCACAGTGTGACGTGGCGCGTCTGCCGGGGTCGCGGTGACTGATTCCACATCCTGGAACGCACGGCTCGCGGGTAAGCGCCAAGTAGAAGGAGCGCACATGGACGACGTACAGGAGACACTGGCACGCGCCGGCATTTTCCAAGGCGTGGACCCCGCTGCAGTGACCAACCTCATCGGTGACATGCAGACGGAGACGTTTCCCCGCGGAACCACCATCTTCGACGAAGGTGAGCCGGGCGACACCCTGTACATCATCATCGACGGCAAGGTGAAGCTTGCCCGCCACGCCCCCGACGGCCGCGAGAACTTGCTGTCCGTCATGGGGCCGTCCGACATGTTCGGCGAGCTGTCCATCTTCGACCCCGGCCCGCGCACCTCCTCCGCAGTGTGCGTGACCGAGGTCCAAGCAGCCACGATGGATTCCGAGATGCTCAAGACATGGATCAACGAGCACCCGGAGATTTCTCAGCAGCTGCTGCGCGTTCTTGCGCGCCGTCTGCGCCGGACCAACGCGTCCTTGGCGGACCTCATCTTCACTGATGTCCCGGGCCGCGTGGCCAAGACGCTGCTTCAGTTGGCCAACCGCTTTGGCACCCAAGAGGGAAGCACCCTGCGCGTCAACCACGACCTGACTCAGGAAGAGATCGCCCAGCTTGTCGGTGCCTCCCGTGAGACGGTGAACAAGGCGCTGGCCACCTTCGCGCAGCGCGGCTGGATCCGCCTGGAAGGCAAGTCCGTCGTCATCGTGGACACGGAGCACCTCGCGCGCCGCGCGCGCTAGCCTCCCGGGGCGGCTTGCGCCGTGTGAGCCTTTTTAGGCTTCCTTGCCCTCGAGGTAGCGCAGGGCCACACGGGTGGACTGTTCCGCGGCCCCGCGCAGGACCGGATCAACATCGTCATACATCGCATCAACCAGCTCGTTGATGCTCACATCTGCGCCGCGCTCGGCGCGCACCTTGCGGATCTGGTCCAACCGGTACTCGCGGCGGTCAATGTATTTGCGGGCGAATCCGGACAGGTCCTCGCCTTCCGGGCCATGGCCCGGCAGAAGCTTAATGCCTGCTCCGTCTTCCTCGAGCGTGCTCAAGGAATCCAGGTATCCACCCAAGTCACCGTCCGTCTCCGAGATCATCGTGGTGTGGCGGCCGGCGATCGTGTCACCGGTGCAGATGCCCTCCAGCGTCGACTCCGGGGACTCCGGGTCGCCGGAGTAGATGTAGAAGCACACCGAGTCGCCCGTGTGGCCGGGGGTGTGCACGACCTTGATGCGCGGAGTGATGCCGTCGACGGCGATGATTTCGCCGTCTTGGAGGGGCTCGCCACCGTTGCAGTAACGCTCGTCGAAAGCGCGGACCGGAGCGCCCGTGAGCTGACGGAACCGGTGAGCGCCGTCAGCGTGGTCGTGGTGGCGGTGCGTCAACAGCACCAGAGAGACCTTGTCGGCCGACGACTGGAGCACGTTGAGGTGGCCTTCGTCTTCCGGGCCCGGATCGATGACAATGCTGTACTCATCCTCCGGGTCGCGGATAACCCACGAGTTCGTGCCCTCCAGTGCTGCGTAGCTGGGGTTCATCGCCAGCACGACGGCGGCAGACGGGGTGACAGGACGCAGTTGGCTATAAGCGGGATGCTGCATGTTTCCCACCCTACGCCACCTCGACTATGAGCTCGAGCTCCACTGGGGCGTCAAGCGGCAGAACCGCGACACCGACAGCCGAGCGAACGTGCGCGCCGGCATCGCCGAAGATCTCCCCGATCAACTCCGATGCCCCGTTGATCACACCGGGCTGGCCGGTGAAGTCGGGTGCGGAGGCTACGTAGCCAACCACCTTCACCACGCGCGTGACGGCATCCAGCCCCACTTCCGCATCGACCGCGGTGAGAGCATTGAGCAGGCATGTCCGGGCGTATTCGTAGGCATCCTCGGCAGAGACCTCCGCGCCGACCTTGCCGGTCGCAGGAAGCGCGCCGTCAACGAACGGCAGCTGGCCCGAGGTCCAGACCTGGTTGCCCACCCGCGTTGCGGGCACGTACGCCGCAACGGGGGCGGCGACGTCGGGGAGGCGGAGACCCAAAGCGCTGATACGCGAAAGGGCACTCACCTTAGAGCTCCCGCTTCATGTAGGCGACGACATTCTCCGGGTTCGGGCCGGGCGTGACAGCGACAAGCTCCCAGCCATCCTCACCCCAGGTGTCCAGGATCTGCTTGGTGGCGTGCGTGAGCAGCGGAACGGTGGCGTATTCCCATTTAGTCATGCCGCCACTCTAGCTGTTCGCCTCCGTTGCAGCGACGATGCGGCATCGCTGTAGCGACGTCAGGAGTTACAGCCCGACGATCTCCTCGCCCGCTGCGAGGTGCGCGGCCCAGTCAGTCACGTGCGGGTTCTTACGCAGCACGGCCCGGCGTTGACGCTCGGTCAGGCCACCCCACACGCCGAACTCGACCTTGTTGTCCAGGGCATCTGCGCGGCATTCCATCTGGACCGGGCAACGGCGACAGATCGCGGCGGCTTTACGCTGTTCAGCACCGCGAACGAAGAGGGCATCCGGGTCGCCGGCGCGGCAGACAGCGAGGGTGACCCACTCGCCGCGCTCAAAAGAATCGACCTTGGGCGGAGAAGTTCGTGCGGAAGCGGGTAGTACCGGCTTATCAAGCGAGCGATTGCGAATCGTTGCGGTCACGAAAATCTCCTTCCCATAGCCCCAATTTCTTGGGACATAGAAATAACCCTGGCAAATTCGTATTTGCCTGCTTTAGGAAAGCCAATCGAATTCATTGCGCCTTCTGAATGTAAGTGTATTCACCCCCTGGGATTATTGTCGAATAGATCACACGAGCGGGGGTAGGCACCGATTCCGCTGTGGGGGTCTAGGCCGTAGTGTATGAAAGGTGTCTTCACTAGGTTCCCTGGGAAAACTGCTCCTCGGCGTCGTTGCCGCGGGTCTCGCAGTGGTGCTGTGTCTTGCCCCCGTCGTGGGGATCAGCGGGGCTGCTGTCGCTCGCGTCGATGAGACGATGCAGTCCAATCTCGCCGACTTAACCGACGGGTCCGCCCCCGGCGTGACCACGATCACCGATAAGAACGGTGAGCCCATAGCCTGGATCTACAACCAGCGCCGTTATGAGTTGAAGGCGGAGCAGATCAGCCAGGCCGCCAAAGACGCGTTGGTCGCCATCGAGGACCGCCGCTTCTACGAGCACGAAGGCGTGGACATGCAGGGTTTTGCCCGCGCGATGGTCACGAACGTGCTGGCAGGCGGCGTGGAGGAAGGTGCCTCCACAATCAACCAGCAGTACGTGAAGAACTATCTTTTGCTTGTCGACGCTGAGAATCCCGAAGAGCAAACAGCCGCCGTCGAACAGTCGATTCCACGCAAGTTGCGCGAGATGCGCATGGCGTCCGACCTGGACAAGCAGCTGCCCAAGGAAGAGATCTTGGCGCGATATATGAACATCGTCCCCTTCGGCAACCACGCGTACGGCATTGAGGCCGCCGCGCGCACCTACTTCGGCATCCCCGCCGCCGAGCTCAATGTCCCGCAGTCAGCGCTGCTCGTCGGCATGCTGCAGTCCGCCGAAATGCTCAACCCGTACACCAACCCCGAAGGGGCCACGGAGCGCCGCAACACGGTGCTGCAGGCAATGGTCACCTCCGGTTACCTCGCGCAAGATGAGGCAGACCGCTTCAAGGGCGAACCCCTCGGAGTCCTCGAAGAACCCGCCTTGCTGCCTGAGGGCTGCATCTCTGCTGGTTCTGCGGGTTTCCTGTGTGATTACGCACTGGAGTACCTCGCCGGCAAGGGTCTGCCCATGGAGGAGCTCGAGCGCGGCGGCTACACCATTAGGACCACGCTGGACCCGGGAGTTCAAGAGATTGCGCACAACGCCGCCGCAAGTGCAGTTAGCCCGGGCCAGCATGGCGTCGCCGAGGTGATCAATGTCATCGAGCCCGGCGAAAACTCCCGCAACATCCTGGCCATGACCTCGTCGCGCACGTATGGCCTGGATGGCGACGAAAGTCAGACCGTCCTACCGCAGACGTCCAGCATGGTGGGGAATGGTGCTGGGTCTGTGTTCAAGATCTTCACCGCCGCAGCAGCCTTGGAGCAGGGATACAACCTCGACGCCAAGCTGCCGGTGCCAAAGCGTTCCGTGAAATACGGCATGGGAACCGGCGGTGCTACCGGGTGTCCGGCTGGCGCGTACTGCGTGGAAAACGCAGGATCCTATCCCAGCGAGCTGACGCTTCGCGACGCCCTTGCAAAATCCCCCAACACCACGTTCATCGAGCTTCTCGAGGAAGTCGGCGTGGAAGCGACCGTCGACATGGCCGTGCGCTTGGGGCTGCGTTCCTACGAGGATCCGGGCAGCTTCGACGAGGACCATTCCATCGGGGATTACTTCCGCCAGAACAACCTCGGCGCCTTCACCCTTGGCCCCACCGCCGTGAACCCGTTGGAGCTGTCCAACGTTGGGGCAACGCTGGCGTCCGGCGGTAAGTGGTGTGAGCCTAACCCGGTGGCCAAGGTGGAGGACCGGCTCGGCCAGGAAGTGTTCATCGAGCGCCCCGACTGCGAGGAGGCTGTCTCCCCCGAGCTCGCCTCCGGCCTGGCCAACGGCATGGCCCAGGACACTGTTAGCGGCACCGCGAAAGACGCGGCTGCGGCATACGGTTGGAGCGGCCCCGTCGCTGCCAAGACGGGAACGACGGAATCGCACCAGTCCTCGGCATTCCTCGGCTTCAACAACGCTTTTGCTGCCGCCACCTACATCTACAACGACGGCACCCAGACCACCCCGCTGTGCTCCGGACCGGTCCGCCAGTGCAACTACGGCGATCTCTTCGGCGGTAAGGAAGCGGCCCGTTCGTGGTTCCAGATGGCCACGCAGATTCCGGGCGTGCAAGGAGCTGGGCTCCCCACCCCGAGCCCGCTGTATGACCCTGCTTCGCGCAACGACCTGTTCGACAGCGTCGTCGGCCTCCAAGCCGCCGAGGCGCGCTCCCAACTAGAGGCAGCTGGGTTCAAGGTCCGGGAGACGAAGGGCACCGCCACCGGCAAACCCGAAGGCGAAGTCGTCGAGGCCCGCACTCCTGAAAACGCAGGCGAAGGCGCTGTGGTCACTCTCGTCGTCTCGGACGGCTCCCCGGCGCGGAACAACCCGCCCAACCGCAGGGACACCCGCGATGACCGCGGCCGCGACGATGACGACGAAGCCTCCCGCTACCGCGACGACCTCGAAGACGAAATCGGCCGTTTCGCCGACGATCTTGCGGACCTGTTCGGCGACCTATAGCGCCCGCTTCGGCTACGACAGTCGCGCCTTGACTGCCGCAGACAGCCGCTTGCCGTCGGCGCGGCCAGCAGCCTTCTCGGTGGCGGCCTTCATAACCTGCCCCATCTCTTTCATGGAGGTGGCGCCGGTGTCGGCGACTGCTTCGTCGATAAGCGCTGCGAGCTCGTCGTCATCGAGCTGCTTGGGCTGGTATGCCTCGAGCACGGCGACCTCGGCGAGCTCAGCGTCGGCGAGGTCCTGACGATCATTCTGCTGGTAGATCTCCGCCGACTCGCGGCGCTTCTTGATTTCGCGGGCGACGACCTTGAGCACAGCAGCGTCGTCAAGCTCGTGCTTGGCGCCCTCCGTCTCCTCGGTCTGGATCGCGGCGAGCAGCATGCGGATCGCACCCGTGCGCTCCTTCTCCTTCGCCTTCATGGCTTCTTTGAGGTCGGCGCGGATCTGATCTTTCAATTCACTCATGGCTGCCAGGGTAGCCTTGTTCCAATGAAGAAGATCGCACAAGCGCTCGGCGCGGTGACAGCCCTTGGCTTATCGACGCTCGCCTTCGGCCACAGCGAGTTGACCAAGTTCCGCCTGAAAACCTACGAGCTGCCCATCCTTCCCGAAGGCGTGGACGACTTGCGCATCCTGCACGTCTCTGACCTGCACATGATTCCCGGACAGAAGTCAAAGATCGCGTGGGTCTCTGCCCTCGACACACTCGACCCCGACCTGGTGGTCAACACCGGCGACAACCTCTCGGACGAGCATGCCGTGCCTGACGTGCTGGCCGCTCTCGAGCCGCTGCTCAACCGCCCCGGCGTGTTCGTCTTCGGCACGAACGACTACTGGGCACCGCGACCCGTCAACCCAGTCACATACCTTCTGGACGCCAAGCGCGAGCCCAGCTACGTGGACCTGCCCTGGAAGGGCATGCGCGCCGCATTCATCGAGCGCGGCTGGCAGGACGCCACCCACAAACGCCTCGAATTCAAGGTTGGGGATGTGCGTCTGGCCATTGCAGGTACCGACGACCCCCACCACGACCTCGACGACTACTCCCTCATCGCAGGCACCCCCAACCCCGATGCCGACCTCTCCCTTGGCATCACTCACGCGCCCTACCGGCGGGTACTGGACCAGTTCGATGCCGACGGCTACCAGCTCGTCCTCGCCGGCCACACCCACGGCGGGCAGATCTGTCTGCCCGGTGAACGCGCCCTTGTCACCAACGCCGACATCGACCGCGAACGCGCCTCAGGCCTGCACCGCTACGGCAGCCGCGACATGTGGCTCGAAGTCTCCAACGGACTGGGCACCTCCAAGTACGCGCCAGTGCGGATCTTCTGCCGGCCATCTGCGGCGCTGCTCAAGCTCACAGCGCGGGAGGCGTAGGTTTCGGGGGCCGGCGGCCGCGGCGGGCAGCGGCGTATTGCGGAAAAGTTGACATCCCCAAACCGGGCATTTTCTATCCCGGCTGGTCAGAGCATCGCGAGGGAGTAAATCGATATCGAGTTTGTCAACTTTTCCGCAAGCCTCCGCCCGCACAGCCCTCATACCACTGCGCCCCCTCACCGCGAGCCTGGAAAACTATGGCCTGTCTGCCATGAACAGCGGTTTTGGCGCACCCATGGTGTTGGACTAGAGTGTTCCGAGTACCAAGGAGCACTGACGGTAACCGATGTGCACCCGACCAGAGGCTCCTAGGACGTACAACCGGGATATGGCGCAGCTTGGTAGCGCGCTTCGTTCGGGACGAAGAGGTCGCAGGTTCAAATCCTGTTATCCCGACCACAACAAAACCCCCTGTAAACAGGGGGTTTTCTCCATTTATCATTACTTACTCACCGCACGCGGCTGCTTCTCTCGTACACCGTGCTGCCGCTCAGCCCATCGGCAAATCCCTCAGTCTGAGCGTCGTAGTCGTCATAGTCATCGACGGTCTCAACGTCTTCGGAGACCTGGTAGTCATCGTCGTCATATCGGTCGGCTTCATCGGTCTCGACAGCCTCGTCGTAGACATCGGCCTCGTCGTTGTAATCGTCGTACGCATCGCCCTGGCCGATGTCATTGCGGATGTCGTGCGCCATGGCAATGAGACCGATCAGACCCATGAACGCTGCGAGGCCGATGCCCGTCCACATGGCGGTAGTGGATCCGCCGTTACCGGCAGCGGAGATGGCTGCCGTCGACCAGTGCATGGGCAGCGCCTGGGAGGCGGCCCTCCACAGCAAGGAGACCTCTCCGGTCGCGGCGGACGACCAGACCCAGCCGACCACACCCATCTGCAGCAGGGCGAAGATGCCGGCGACCGCACCGCCACCGATCGTGCCGAATGCAGAGCGGAAGATCCAGGTTAGACCCGCCGACGCCAAGGTGCCCAGGACAAGCGCGAGGCCGGCGATAGCCAGGTCGCTCGCAGACAGGTTCGTTCCCAGGATGGCCACGAGGATGAGTCCGGCTGCGGCGCTGAAGGCAGTGCCCAGGCCGAGGATGAGCCAGCGTGCGCGGGCGCGCGATCCGGCGTACGCGGCCAGCGCGGTGACCACGCCGCCGAGAATCGCCAGAGCGGACACAAGCATTGCGGCCAACGGCGCCAGGGCGGACGCCGGTGCAGGTGCCGCTTGCCCGTCTGCACCAGCTGCGGTGCCGGTCGTCGTTCCCGACGCTCCGGCGACGGGCACAGGCGCGGGCAGGGCGCGTTGGATGGCCCCGATGTTGTCTTTGTTGGTGTTGGCCATCTCGTCGACCTTCTTGCCGCCGTCGGCAAGCTGGTTCACGCCGTCGGTTGCCTCCTTGACCTTGCCATTCATTTCAGACAGGCCTTTGGACAGCTCGGAAGCGCCGTTCGTCGCGGAGTAAATTCCGTCGTGGTAGGCGTAGCCGGGGGTGGAGAGCTGGTTGGCCAGCTCGCGGGAGCCGTCGCGAAGCTCGGTGAGCTGCGTGTTCATGTCGTCAGGCAGCTCGGCTGTCTCGACTTGGCCGCGCAGGTCTGTCAGCTGGTTACGCAGGTCGGTGACTTGGGGGTCGCGGTTGTTCTCGGTGGCCTTGATGGTGTCATCCAGTGCTCCGAGGATCTGGCCGCGCACGGCTTCGAATCCGACCACTTGGTCCACCGCACCGCCGACGGAGTCAGCGACGCGGGTAGCGCCGTCGGCAAGCTGGCCGGTGCCCGCCTGGATTTCCACCATGCCTTTGGATAGCTTGTCCGCGCCGTCGCTCGCGCTGCGCACAGCTTCAGCGAGCTCCCCGGAGCCGTCCTTGAGCTGGTCGGTGCCCTCCTTGAGCTGCTTGGTGCCCTGAGTGAGGAAACCGGCTTCGGCGGAGGCGTCACCGGCGGCGCGGCGGGCATCGACAAGCTGATCGGGCCCGGCGTAGGCAGCCGGGGCACCAGACGTGTCGTCCCCCGTGGCCCACGTGGATGCCGGATTCATTGGGGTGAATGCGGCGACCAACAGCACAGCAAAAGCCAGGACAACGTTCCATTTCATAGAGAGAAATGTAACGGTTGTGGCTACTGGGGTGCGCGTGACACGCGGGAAATGGGGCTTCCCGCCATTACGTACCCCACCCCCTCGAATTCACTCGACATGTTGATCCCGCCCATCCCTGTTACCCTATGAACTGTTTTGTCCTGGCTGAGGGTTTCTTAGCGTGAATTCCCGCCAGCGCCACGACACTGCATGACCCCCTGCCGCTCCAACAAAACGGAAATACAGCCTATGGCTTTGCTAATCGCCCTCGGGATTGTCGCCGCGACAGTGGTGGCCTCCCCCGTGCTCGTGCGCGTGATGGATCGCCGCGTCGGGTGGGTCGCCGGACCCGCCATGTTCGCTGCGGCGGCCGTGATAGCCAACGCGTTGCGCGCCGGCACCCCTGTGACCTACGACCTTGTCTGGGCTAATGACCTTCTCGGGGAGGGCACTGCGGTGTCCTTCGCCTTGCGCGCCGACGGCCTGAGCGCCTTCTTCGCCCTGCTTGCCCTTATCATCGGCGGTATCGTGCTGATCTACTCGGCCGCGTACCTGCCAGAGAAGGACGGCAACACCAGCTTCTACACCATCATGACGGCATTCACGCTGTCCGTGTTGCTGCTCGTGCTTGCAGACGATGTCGTGCTCCTCTTCATCGGGTGGGAGCTCGTCTCCATTGCGTCGTTCCTGCTTATCGCCCGCTCTGGATCGTCGGGTGAGGCCGGCTCGTTCCGCACCCTCGCCCTGACGTTCTTCGGCGGGTTGACGCTGCTGGCGGGCCTGGCCCTGGCTGCGACCTCGACGGGCACAACGCGCCTGCACGAGATCCTCGCCTCCGACGTGTGGGCCGACAACCCGCGCCTGACCACCATTGTCGCAGTGCTCATCGCGTGCTCCGGATTCACCAAGGCCGCGCAGTTCCCGTTCCACTTCTGGCTCCCGGAGGCCATGGCGGCCGCGACACCCGTGTCGGCGTTCCTGCACGCCGCTGCCGTGGTCAAGGCCGGTATCTACCTGCTGGTGCGGTTCTCCACGATCTTCCACGACAACCCGACGTGGAACATCCTGCTCACCGTCACTGGCCTGGGCACGGCACTCATGTCGGCGATCTTCGCCATCACGAAGACGGACCTGAAGCACCTCACGGCGTACTCGACGGTGTCCCACCTGGGCTGGATTGTCGCGGCGATCGGTATCGGCACCCCGCTGGCGCTTGCTGCCGCGCTGACGCACACCCTCGCGCACGCGCTGTTCAAGTCCTCCCTGTTCATGCTCATCGGCGTCATCGACCATGAAACGGGCACGCGCGACATGCGCCGCCTGGGCAAGCTGTACGACAAGATGCCGTGGACCTTCGGTTCCGTCATCGTTGCCGCCGCGTCCATGGCCGCCGTCCCGCCACTGTTCGGCTTTGTGTCCAAAGAGTCCATCCTGGAGGCCTTCCACGAGAGCCCGTACGGCACCGTGCTGCTCATCCTCGCTGGTCTCGCCGCCTTCCTCACCTTCGTCTACTCCGCGAAGATCGTCTTCGGCGCCTTTGTTGACGGCGAGCGCGACATGAGCGAGGTGCACGAAGCACCGGTCAGCTTCTGGCTGCCAGCCGCCTTCCCGGGACTGATGTCTGTGCCCGCGGTGTTCGTGCTTTCGCTTATCGACGGCCCCATCACCGCCGGCGTCAACGCCATCATCCCGGATGCGGACTACCACTCCCACCTGGCACTGTGGCACGGCATCACCGCGCCGTTCATCGTGTCCATGCTGGTTCTCATCGCAGGTGTGGCCTTCATCTTCTTCCGCAAGCCAGTGTGGAAGGCCCTGGAGAACAAGCAGCTGCTGCCGTTCACCGGTAACGACGTCTTGGCTGGCATCGTGGACCGCTCCCGCGACCTGGGCATGTTCTTCGGCAAGATGGCCGGCACGTTCAACCCGTCGAAGCACCTCGTGTGGCTCATTGTCACCACGCTGGGGTTGGGTGTGGTCACGCTGCTGCTTACCGACGGTATCGACGGCATGCCGCTCGCACCGCGCACCGAAGGCCTGGACAACTACTGGGACATCCTCCCGTTGGCCATCATCGGTATCTCCGTCCTCGGCCTGGTCCTGACGAAGAAGCGCATGACGGCCGCGGTCTTCCTGGGCACCGCCGGCGTGGGCATGAGCTTGCAGATGATGCTGCTCGGCGCACCCGATGTGGCTCTGACCCAGTTCACGGTGGAATCACTCACCGTCGTGGTCATCATGATGGTGCTGCGCTACCAGCCGCGGTTGTTCCCGCCGGTCCCGGCGCGCCGCAAGGCATGGGCCGGGGCACTGGCAGTTCTCACCGGCGTGGTCACTTTCACCGCTGTCTACGCCCTGACGGGTCGCCGCGACCGTTCCGAGTTGGCCAACTGGTACCTCACCGAAGGCGTCGAGGTAACCAGCGCCGACAACATCGTCGCCGTGATCATCGTTGAGTTCCGTGGCTTCGATACCTTGGGCGAGCTCTCCGTGCTGGGCATGGCCGCCGTGGTCATCGCGGCGGTGACCAACTCGGTACCGCGCTACCGGTTCGAGGCCGGAACCCGCCCCGCACCGTTTGGCCAGTCGCAGCTCAACACGATGTCGCTGCGCAAGGTGGTCACGCTCACCATGCCGATCTTGGTGATCCTCAGCGTGTTCATCTTCTTCCGCGGCCACACCGCCCCAGGCGGCGGCTTCATCGCCGCGCTGGTGCTGGCCACCGCGTTCGTGCTCAGCTACATGTCCAAGGGCCGTGATGAGAACGTGGTCAAGCCAATGACCCCGGTCTATCTCACCGGCATCGGCATCATCGTCGCTATTAGCTCCGGCTTCCTCGGCTTCATCGAGGGCGGCTTCATGTACGCCATCCACGGTGAGATCGCCGGGGAACACATGACCACCTCCCTCATCTTCGACGCCGGTATCTACCTGGCCGTCCTCGGCATGCTCACCATGGCGATCAATGACCTTGGCGGGTACCTGCGCCCAGGCACCGACAGGGAGAATCTGGACTACCGCCGCGACGAGCACAACCCGCTGCCGGACATCCCCGAGCCGGAGGAACCGGAGCACCCGACAGAATCGCATCCGGTGCCGCTGGATCCGTCGACAAGCGAGCGTGAGGCACGCGAGGAAAGGGCACGAGCATGATTTACGCACTGACAATCGCAATCCTCATGGCCGGGGCGGTCTACCTGGTGCTGCAACGCGGCATGGTGCGCATCGTCTTCGGCATGTCGCTGTTCGGCCACGCGTCGAACCTGACCATTCTCGCCGCCGGCAACGGCGCATGGCGAGGGGAGGCGTTTCCTTCCTCCACCGGTCTCGAAGACATGTCGGACCCGTTGCCGCAGGCGTTCGTGCTGACCGCCATCGTCATCGCGATGGCCACCACGACGATTCTGCTCATGCTCGCAGCACTCGGCCGCGACGACGACACCCTGGACAACATTCTCGACGCTGAACAGGCAGAAAAGATCGGCCCCGGTGCGCTCACCACCACCGGCCGCACCGCTTACAGGGGGGTGCGCAAGTAATGGAGATCAACGCAATCCTGCCGGTCTTTGTCGCGCTGCCGCTGATCGTCGCGGCCATCGCGGCGCTGTCGCCGTTCAAGCCGCTGAACGACGCCCTGGGCATCATCATCCCCGCCATCAACCTGATCGGCGGCATCTGGCTGTTCGGTTACACGGCCGAGCACGGCGCTATCGGCCACGTCATCGGCCTCTACCAAGGCGGGGCGGGCATCTCGTTCGCCGCCGACCAGTTCTCGGCGATCATGCTGATCACAACCATGACGGTGGCCGTGATCTCCAACTGGTTCGCCATCGTTTCCGGCGACACCAAGCCGCGGTACTACGTCCCGTTGGCGCTGGTGCTGATCACCGGTGTCTCTGGCGCCCTGCTCACAGCGGATCTGTTCAACTTCTTCGTCATGATCGAGGTCATGCTGCTGCCGTCCTACGGCCTGATCGCGATGACGGGAACGCGTTTCCGTCTGTCCTCGGCTCGCCTGTTCGTGCTGGTGAACCTGGCTGCGTCCACCCTGCTGGTGATGGGCGTCGGTTATGTCTACGCCGTCACCGGCGCGGTGAACATCGGTGCTTTGCAGGGCGCGGCGGCCGGCAACGGCCCGGTCACTGTCGCGATGGGGCTGATTGTCATCGCGATCAGCGCCAAGGCAGCTGTGTTCCCGCTACACACGTGGCTGCCGCGGACATATACGTCGACAAGCGCTGCGGTGATGGGCTTGTTCTCCGGACTGCACACCAAGGTCGCGGTGTACATGCTGTTCCGCATCTGGGTGGTCATCTTCGACATGGACCCGCGCTGGAACTGGCTGATCATCGCCGTCATGGTCGTATCCATGCTCGTCGGCGCCTTCGCCGGTCTGGGCGAAGCCACCATCCGCCAGGTGCTGGGCTACCAGATGGTCAACGGCATGCCGTTCATCCTCATCATGCTTGCATTTACCGGCGGCCCGGGCATCGGCCCGGACGCCGCCCGGTACGCGCTGGCCGCCGGCCTGATGTACACGCTGCACCACATGATCACCATTGGTGCGCTGACACTGAACTCCGGTGCGATCGAGGAGACCTACGGCACCGGCACTCTGTCAAAGCTGTCGGGTCTCATGCGCCGCGACTCATGGACCGCCGCGATCTTCGCAGCGGGCGCATTCTCGGTGATCGGCTTCCCACCGTTTTCCGGGCTATGGGGCAAGCTCACACTCATCTTCGCCGCCGCGGCTGCCGGAGATGCTCGGTCCTGGGTGGCCATCGGCGCAATCATCATCGCCTCGTTTGCAGCGATGCTCGCAATGTTCCGCGTCTGGCGCGAGGTCTTCTGGGGCCAGCCCATGCAGCACTACCCCGACACACTCCGGGTGCGTTGGGCGCTGCTTGCGCCGTCCGCCGTGCTGATGGGGATCTCGCTGGCGATGTTCTTCGGTGCCGGCCCGCTGTGGGACGCAGCGACGGGTTCCGCCGACGCGCTTCTCGACGTCCCGTCCTACACCTCCGCCGTCCTCGGCGAGGACCCGCTCGGCGTACCCGATACTGATTCCCTGCAAGGAGGCCAGCGCTAATGAACAAGATCATCCACGGCATCGGCTACTTCTTCTGGATTGTCAAAGAGATCATCGTCTCCGGTTTCAACACCGCCTTCACGGCGTTCAAACCGGACGCCGGTCTCAAGCCGATAGTCATTCACTACCCACTGCGGCTCACCACCGACTGGGAACTGTTCTGGTTCTCCACCTCGATTACCGCCACACCGTCGACTTTGGCCATGGGATTCCGTGAACCAGTCGCACCGGGCAAGCCCCGGACCCTGCTGGTCCAGTCCGCCTTCGGCGACGATGCCAACGACGTGATCGAGGGCCTGATCGACATGGAAGAGCATGTCTCCCCCGCCGTGAAGTCCACACCTCTCGACGTCGCGGATGTGGCCTGGGAGCCCTACGTACCCAAAGGAGATCTCACCTAATGTTCGAGACAATCCTGACCGTCTGCATAGCCATCATGGCCGTCAGCTTGCTGGTCGGCCTCGTGGCCATCCTCCGCGAGCGTGACGAGCTTTCCCGCGCCGTCATGGCCGACTACATCCTCTACGCTATGGTCTGCATCTTCTTCGCGTGGTCGCTGTTCAACGACACGTTCATCGCCTACGAAGTCGCCATCCTGGCCGCCCTGGTGTGCGGTGCGATCCCGACCCTGTCCATGGCCCGCGTGATCTCGAGGGGGCGCCGCTAATGACCGCACTGACCATCTGGCAGATCATTGTCTTGCTGTTCGTCTTCGTGGCGGTGTTCATGACCGTCGCCACTGTCGTCCTGCAGCTGCGCGCCCCGAATGCGCTAACCCGCGCCAACCTCATGGGCCCGCTGGTCGGTGTCGCCTTCCCGGCACTGATCATCGCGATGCTCATCCACGAATGGTCGACAGAAGGCTTCGACCTGAACAACTTTCTTCGCGCCATCATCGCCATTCTCGGCGTGTGGATTGTCGCCTCTGTTGGTTCCTTCATCATCGGCCGCTCCATCTACGGTGTGACCGTCACCGACGCGATCGGCCCCGGCGGGCGGCGTGAACCCAGCCGTGACCACGCAGACAGCGAGCTGCGCGAGACACCCACAGAGCAGGCCCCGGAACCAGAGCCGGAGCCGCAAGCTCCCCCTGAACGCTGGTAACACCGCGCGCGTTCGCGTCGCCTATCCACGCCATAGCGAAACCCCGCCGCACTCACCACATTCCGTGAGCTCGCGGCGGGGTTCACGCTTAAGCGCCGGCAGCTGCTAGCCGTTGAAGGAAACGCCCTCCTAGAAGTCCTTAGCCGCATCGGCGCGCTTCTGAGCGAGCACCTCACGCAGCTTCGGCTCGAGATCAGCGTCGACCTTGCCCCAGTAGGCGAAGGTGCGCTCTTCGACGTCCTTGTTCTCGATCGGCAGCATCTTGTTGGTCACGTTGTGGATGAAGCGCTCCTTGGCAGCATCATCAAAGACCTCGCGGTAGAGAATGCCGGCCTGCATGAAGTCATCGTCATCGGCGTGCTTGACGTAAGCAGCGCGGACCAGGTCGGTGCCGTGCGGGTCCGGGTTGACGTAGAGGTCCTGAGCTTGACCGAAGGAGGTGTGGTTGGAGGCGGAGTCCTCACCGTTGTCCAGGTAGCCTGCACCCTTCTCCGTGTTGTTCGGGGAGTAGTTCGGCTCGCCCTCGTTGTTGAAGAAGTACTGCATCGGGCCACGCTCGGCGTAGGTGTTCACCGGCACGATCGGCTGGTTCACCGGCAGGTCCTTGTAGTTCGGTCCAATACGGTAGCGGTGCTGGTCAGCGTAAGCGAACACGCGGCCCTGGAGCATGCGGTCCGGGGACAGGCCGACACCGGGGACGATGTTGGACGGGTCGAGTGCGATCTGCTCGATCTGTGCGTGGAAGTTCTTCGGGTTGCGGTTGAGGATGAAGTAGCCCACGTCCACCAGCGGGTAGTCCTTCTGGGACCAGGTCTTGGTCAAGTCGAACGGGTTCCAGCGGTAGTTCTCTGCGTCCTCGAACGGCATGATCTGCACCTTGACGTCCCAGATCGGGTAGTCACCGCGCTCGATCGCCTTGAAGAGGTCTTCGCGGTGGTGGTCAGCGTTGTCGCCAGCCATCTTGCCTGCCTCTTCGTCGGTGAAGGTCTCCCAGCCCTGACGGGTCTTGAAGTGGTACTTGATCCACACGGCGTCACCAGCCTCGTTGACCCACTGGAACGTGTGGGAGCCAAAGCCGTCCTGGTGGCGGGAGGTCTTCGGGGTGCCGCGGTCACCGAGCAGGTAGGTCACCTGGTGAGCGGACTCCGGGGTACGGGTCCAGAAGTCCCACTGCATCTCGTCGGAGCGCAGGCCGGTGCGCGGGTCGCGCTTCTGGGAGTGGATGAAGTCTGGGAACTTCACAGCGTCACGCAGGAAGAACGTCGGGGTGTTGTTACCGACGATGTCGTAGTTGCCGTCCTCGGTGTAGAAACGCAACGCGAAACCGTGCACGTCACGCCAGGTGTCGGGGGATCCAGCCTCACCGGCAACCGTGGAGAAGCGGATTGCCATCGGGGTAACAGTGCCCGGCTGGAACAGCTTCGCCTTGGTGTACTGGGAGACATCCTCGGTGACGTGCAGCTCACCGAATGCACCGTGGCCCTTTGCGTGCGGGATGCGCTCCGGAACGTTTTCGCGGTTGAAGTGCGCGAGCTTCTCCACCAAGTGGATGTCCGTCAGCGGGTTCGGGCCCTGCGGACCGGCGGTGACAGAAATGTTCTCGGATGCGACCGGCTGGCCGCCAAGACGAGTGGTCTTGCCGTTGCCGGCGTCACGCTCGCCCTTGTTCAGGATGTTGTCAGGGGTGTTGTCAGCCATGAAATGGCCCTCCTCGAAGTCAGGTTTATCCGGTGGGGATACCCGCGAGCTTACGTACGCTCTGACAGGCCTTCAAGGAAGCTCGCCCTAACTCAATCGTTTGTTTGACCTGCGGATGAGGGGCAGGGTCTAGAGATCCCCATCAAACTCGCTATCGGTGATTGCGGCCGCTTCGAAAAGGGGTTAAACGACAAAAGGGGATGCGGACGGAATCTTGGAGGATTCCATCATGAACCGCTCATACACCAAGGAGCAGCGACGCAGAGCTCTG